>CAJOMG010000010.1 GCA_905235595.1 uncultured Desulfovibrio sp.
TCGTTGGCCTCCACATCCACATAGGTGGCCAGTTCGCGCACCAGCTGGTCACGCTTGTCCAACAGATCATTGGGATTGCTGATGCCGTCAATGGTCGTATAGGTGATCTGCCGGTTAAGGTCAGCTATGCTCTTGGCGATATCGTTGACGCGGTCCACGCCCTGCCGGATGGAGACATCCATCTGATCCTGAACGGCGTGTATGCTCTTAATCGTGCTGCCAAAAAGGTCATTCAAAGTGTCAGCATATGCCAGCAGTGATTCGCGTGACGCCGTATCGTCGGGGCGCTGGGCCAGATCCTGCCAGGCATTAAAAAAATTGTTCAGGGCTGAACTTATACCCACGCGGTTGGATTCGTTGAAGATGTTCTCCACCGTTGTCATGATCGTGCTCTGCTCATTCCAACGGGAAGAGTTGGTGGACTGCCGCACATAGGAGCCCTCCAGAAAGGCGTCAAACATGCGCAGCACCTGCTGGGCATTGACGCCCGTGCCCTCACCGCCCGGCTTGGTCTGCAGGGTTCCTGCGTCACGCTGGTCAACGTAGCGCCGGGTATACCCCTCGGTATCAGCATTGGCAATATTGCTGCCGGTAACGGAAATCCAGGCCTGGGAGGCATTGAGGGCCGTATTGCCTATATTGAGCAGACCGCTAAGCATGGCTTACAACCTCCCGGAAATAAGCGCGGCCTGCGGATGCTGACGCACACGCATGCCACCACGGCGTCCATATGTCGTTGCCTGGGGGGGCACGGCTTGACGAGTGAGTTCATTAAGGGTGCGGCTGCTCTGGTCCAGAAGCGCCAGTGACAGCTGACTGTTGCGTGATGCCTGCCGCGCCACGTCCTGCTCCCCAGCGTCAATACTGGCAAGTGTCTGCAACACAGCTTGGCCCTGATCTTCCGGCAGCATTCCGGCATATTCGGCAGCACGCACACCATTCAGCCCCTTTATGACAAAGGCCTTTTCCACTGCCAGCTGACGGATTAATTCCTGAATGGAAAACTCCAGAGCCACCACTGCATCGAGCTTGCGGTCAAGAAGTTCATGGTATTCTTCCTCAAGCAGATCATGCAGAAGCTGCAAGGCCCTGTGCTGACGTGATAGGGAGCCGTAGATGATGCTGTACATGTTGACCTCACCGGAGCTTGTATTCCCGACCGTCGGGTATCTGGCAGGCGGGGTAGTAACTGCCGCTCCGTTCTTTTAGAAGCAAATTCCATTCCAATATACGATGTACAAAGGAATTCTGCTATATTGTGCGTTCTTATTAGGGCTCTGAGGATATGGGGAAAGACATGTTGTCAACAAGCCGACGGCCACAGCTGCGACAGTCGTCACATGGCATAGGGAAAGGTATCGTGAAAGACTTAACTGCGGCGGTTTACCGTGAGCGGAGGAATGCCAACGGCAGCACCGGCCTCTGCAGCTCCCGCATCGCGCTTGCTTTGTCGCACAAATATCTGCCTGCCGGCCTGTTGTGCGCCAGGTTCTTCATAACCCTGTGAAGCGGGTCCGTCGAACAAGGCCGCTGCCGACGGTGAGGAAAGATCCACTGTCGGGGTCACAGACTGCTGCGATACCGAGGATGCAGTGGCGTTCTGTAAAACGCTATTTCCCTCTTGCGCATGATAGGCAGCAATGCCGGCCCCTGCCTTGCTATTGGGTCCTGCTCCATCCGCATTGAGCATGCGAATCAGATCCTTTTGGGTCTTGCGAGTACCTGAAGGAGGGATATTGGTGGTATAGCGCACCTTTGCTGGCTGCGCTGTATTGATGGAGCCAGAAGGCATAGAGCTGTTCGCAGGGCTAGGATTTTCCTGCTGTCCGGCAGGCAGCGTTGCTCCCTGTATGGGGGATGCATTAGCCTGCGCGTTTGTGGGCACATCTGTAGACCACATAGCTTGCACGTCTGCTGTCAATGGAGGGATATTCATGGCCGGCTGCGACTGTGGAGCAGCTGCCCTGTGTTCTGTCGCATTCCCAAGCCCCGCCACCTGACGCATGGAAGGACGCACTGCACCGGGCCCCAGCTTGCTGCCTGCCTCAAACTGGGCAAGGCGTGCCTGAGTAATGCCGGAATTCATCACATCAGGTGTATTCTGCCGCGCACGTGCAGCACGAGTGGATGTGGCAGGTACAGAAGGCTGTACGGGAACCTGCTGTGGAGGCACATCAGCTACCTGGGGAACACTTGGGGCTTCACCTTCATAAAAGGCATCCGTATGGGCATTGGATTGTTGTGCTGTGGCTGAAACTAACGCATTTGCCACATTATTGTGCTGTTGCGGGGAGGCTTGCTGCTCATTAGCATGTGTCGTCTGCTCTGTCTTTTGCACTGCAGGAGCCGGTTGATCTTCACCCTTGGGTGCTATCGCGTTAATGGCAGCACTGTGGGCCGGCATACAACCGCGCCCGTCTGAAGGTTGCATCGCAGGGGCTGGTATAGTATCAGCCGCTACCTGAGGCACAACCTCTGGCGTAGGCAGCATGGGCGCAGCCTCAGGCACAAAACTTCGTGGCTGCGTTTCTGCCACGTTTGTCGCCGTAGTACGGCTGACATCGCCAAGACTGCGCGATAACTGGCTGTACATCATGTCTGCCAGACCAATACCACCGGCAGATGTCAACTTCTTGGCAAGTTCCTGATCGTACATGCCCTGCCAGAACTGCTCTTCCCGCCCGTGCAGCAGAGTGGACTTGGGCAGGGTCTTGCGCATTTCTTCCCACATCTTCTGGATGAAGATGGATTCAAAACCTTCACAGGCCTCACGCAGCTTCTTTTCCTTCTGCGCTGGACTAACATTGTTAAGCTTACCTAGGCCTGCCAGGCTGGACTGAAAGGCATTGCGTGAAACTTCGGCAGTGCCCGCTTCAGGCGGGATCACAGCAGAGGCAAAGGGCGTTGTCATGTTAGATTACCTCCAGGGCAGCATGCAGTGAGCCCGAAGCCTGCAGGGAACGCAGAATGGATATGAGGTCACGCGGGGTCGCACCGATGGCATTGAGACCATCCACCAACTCCTGCAGAGTGGCGCCCTCCACCATCATCAGATGGCGCTGTTCCTCACGTACATCAGTTTCCGTTTGAGGCGTTACCACAGTCTGTCCTTGAGAGAAAGGACCAGGCTGAGATACCTGTTCACTCTCCTGCACGGTTATCTGCAGATTGCCATGAGCTACCGCCGCACGAGAGATGCGCACGTCGCGTCCCAACACCACGGTACCCGTCTTTTCATCCACCACAACCTTGGCGGCCGTGTCAGGACTGATATCCAAGTTTTCCACAGAAGCCATCAGAGGCACGAGATTGTTGCGGTACTGCGGTGGCACACTCATGGATACGCTGTTGGCATCCACAGCACGGGCATACTGCCCCCCCATTGCGCCGTTCAGCCGTTCAGCGATCTGCTGTGCCGTAGAAAAATCGCCCATACGCAAATTGAGGGTCAGATTGTCCTGTTGATTGAATTCAAAGGGAATGGCCCGTTCTACAATGCCTCCCCCAGGGATGATACCTACTGTGGCGACATTCTTGGAAGAATTAGCTGCCCTGCCACCTGCGGAAAAACCACCCACGGTCAACGCTCCCTGTGCCAGGCTGTATATCTTGCCATCAACGCCCTTCAGAGCTGTCTGCAAAAGCACACCCCCCACGAGCGACGTAGCATCTCCCACTGAAGAGACCGTTACATCCAGCCGTGTGCCGGGCTTTGCCGAAACCGGCATGCGTGCCGTGACCATGACAGAAGCCACATTCTTTATCTTGAGCTTGGAGGCATCAACACCCACGCCCATACGATCCATCATGTTCTTCATAGAACTCAGTGTGAATACGGAATCCTTCTTGTCACCTGTGCCCTGTAAGCCCACCACAAGGCCATAGCCGATGAGCTGGTTGTCGCGCACGCCGGAAAACGTGGCAATATCCTTGATACGAACGGCATGGGCAGGCAGAGCCCAACAAACACATAGGGCTGCAGCAGCTATCCATAAGGCTGGTTGGCGAAGTAGTGTCAAATTCATGTCACAGGCTCCTTGCCGGCAATCCCGGCATACAACAATATGCAGATTTCATGCCGCATATAATACCCTGCAGCCGTTCAGGAAGGAATACACCCTGTTCACACAAAAAAAGCCGCCCCGCATACAGGCGAGACGACTCCTCTCATACTCCAAATAAGTAACAACTTACCTCTGGAACAGCCACGGTTCCTCACGAATAAGATTTTCAGCAATAAGGCGACTGTCAGGTTTATATGTACCATTAGCCACCTGAATACGCAGTGATTCCACCTTGTCTGTACGAACGTCAGGGGTGTTCTGAGCGGTACGACGGGCTTCTGTCAGCAACAGAGCATCCTGCGAAACAGTGACTGTATCGCCCTGCACTTCCGTAGTTTTGGCCTGCTCGCTCTTTACCTGCTGGCGATCTTCCGAGCTTTTTTGCAAACTCGCTGCAGTGCCATAGGGATCTATACCGAGAGTGATATTCCCCTGAATTTCCATACACGTCTCCACTCAGGCACACCGTCTTAAACAGACGGCGTATCGAGCATGCTTTCACTGATTTTCTGCCGCGTAATGCGCCACAAGGCATTACGTGAGGCACGCAGCTTATCTGCTGGCAAGGCCTCCAACCCATCCGGCCCCTGCCCAACAATACGCAGCCTTCCGCCTGGCGGATAGGTGAACTGCACTTCCTGCCCCACTTCCTTGCCCAATTCCTTACGAATATCTTCCACCACGGGATTGTCACTGCCAGTATAGATCAAGGTCTCGTAAAGCTCGCGTGCCACCTTTTCCACCATGGCGCGCCGGTTTACGGACGGATCAGGATCGTTGGGATCCTCCCCTGCGGCAAGCCTGCGGTTTACTCTGAAACGTGCGAGACGACGGGCCGCCAGCAGCTGTTGCTCGTAGCCTTGTAGCATGATGCGCATGCGTGCCATTGTCGCGTCTGCCATGGAGGTTTCCGTCCTTGCCCTCTTTTCGGCACATATGTAAAAAGCTTTAGACTCTCCGTGAAATCTGTGCAAAATTTTTCCTGCCCATCACCCTCACCATCACGACGCTACATCTGCCCCACGGCATCCATCAGTCGCAAACACATCTCTGCCCTGTTCAGGGTATACAGATGCACGCCCGGTGCGCCGCTCTCCAGCAGACGCCGTATCAACGTCACAGCATAGTCAATGCCCGCCGTTCGCACGGCCTCCGGCCCACCCTCTTCATGCGCCTTTTCTAAGGCAAGATAGAGCTTGCCGGGAATATTGGCCCCGCAGAGCGAAAGCATCCGGCGAAGGGAATCAAAACTTTGCACAGGCAAAATACCGGGAATGACTGGGGTGGTAATACCTTGCGCACGCAGTTGCGCCACCAATTCCACATATTCACGCGCATCAAAAAACAGCTGCGTCACGGCAAAATCCGCACCTGCCCGCAATTTTTCCGCCGTATATCGCCGATCCTCCGCGAACGTGGTCGATTCTGGATGCGGTGCGGGATAGGCCGCCACACCAATGCCCATATTCGGCTGACGCTTGCGCACAAAACGTACCAGGTCGGCCGCATGCTGAAAATACGCGTCTTCCCAATGCCACGAATGATCTGCAGGGGGGTCGCCACGCAGAGCCAGCACATTATCCACGCCAGCCATGCCCAGCTCCTCCAAAAAATCAGCAATGGACTGTGGCTGTGCCCCAACACATGTCAGGTGTGCCATGGTGGTCAATCCACGACGTACAAGTTCCCTTGTAACATTCAGCGTGTTTTGCTGCCGTCTTCCGCCAGCACCATAGGTAACGGAAACAAAAAGAGGCTTGAGGCTGCACAACCGCTCTACAGTTGCATAAAAATCCGGTAACTGTGCCCCATCGGCTGGGGGAAAAAATTCAAGCGAACAAAATGGGGCATGCGTCGCTTCAATGAGCTTTCCGATATGCATGGCACTCTCTCCTTGAAACAGGATGTGCGATACGCCATGTGCGGCGCTCGATCATAATGCATTTTATCAAGAACCCAGACCACGTCAACAGGACGAACTACATATCCATACTTGCCAAATGTCGATTCCGGTCGTAATGCATAATACCAAGAGGATGTATCTACCACCTACGCCATGAACGCCTTCAATCACACATCTTCCACACTGCGCCGTCCATATTACGGTGAGCACCACAGTATGTTGATCTTAACATCAGCCTCATGGCTGACATCTCTTGTTTTGTGTATCTTTTGCACAATGGCCGGTGCCACGCAAGATGAGGCTGCACTCCTGTCAGATGCTGTACCGGAAGTTACAACCGTAACAGAAGATGAAGAGATCAACGCCATCAGCGACACTGCAACACATGGGTCTGCCGACTCGCAACATACCTCCGGCCCAAACGGTAGGGATGACGAAAGACGGACCATATGGCAGGAGTTGGAGCCGGGACTGCATTTCGGGGAATTCACGCTTGCAAAGAACGGTGCGCAGCTGACCGTCTTGCGCATTGATCCAAACCAATTTGACTTTGTACTCTGTGCCCGATCAGAACTTGGCGGTGCCACCCGCACCTTACGCCAATGGGGCGAAGAGCAAAACCTGACGGCAGCCATCAATGCCAGCATGTACCTGCCTGACGGCTCCACAAGTACGGGCTACATGCGCCAAGGAAAGCATATTAACAATGGACGTCTGGTGCAACGCTTCGGTGCTTTTTTTGTGGCCGGTCCCCAGGACCCCATGTTGCCACAGGCACATATTCTTGAAAGAGATGACCCGCAATGGCGCACTCTGCTCGATAAATATCATATGGTCATCCAGAACTACCGTATGGTCAGCTCTGACCACCGCATTCTCTGGTCGCCAGGGGGGCCACTCTACTCCATCTCTGCCGTAGCCGAAGATAACGAGGGGCAAATTCTTTTTCTACACTGCCGTCGTCCCGTGGATGCCTATTCCTTTGCGCAGCATCTGCTACTGCTGCCATTGAACGTACGCACCGTCATGTATGTAGAAGGTGGAGGACAGGCCGGGCTACTGGTGCGCTCCACGGCATTAACCCGCGAAGTGGGCGGCCTGCATCCCAGCGGCTTTCTGATTACAGGCAATCTGCGCGCCTCGTTGCCCAATGTGCTTGGCGCACGACGCAAAACAACACCGCTTCATGGCATGGAAAGAACTGACATACAGCAATAACAGACCATCTCCAAAAACTCTTTACTTCTAATCGTTTTTTCTACAAAATACAAAAACAAGGATAGAAAGCGATCGACGTTATTCTTTCCGGCCTCCCGCAACAGCAAGCAAACGAGGAAAAAGTATGCCCAAACAGCTTGAAGTATACAAATGCGTCCATTGTGGCAACATTGTGGAAGTGCTGCACGGCGGCGGAGCAGATATTGTCTGCTGTGGCGAAGCCATGAAACTGATGGTTGAAAGCTCCACTGATGGCGCTAAAGAAAAACACATACCCGTCATCGAAAAGACAGATAGTGGCTATAAAGTTTCTGTAGGCAGCGTACCGCACCCCATGGAAGATAAACACTGGATTGAGTGGATTGAACTCGTGGCCGACGGTCGCAGTTATACTAAATTTCTCAAACCTGGGGATGCTCCTGAAGCATTGTTTGCCATTGATGCAAGTAAGGTCACAGCCCGGGAATTCTGCAATTTGCATGGCCATTGGAAGGCTGAAAATTAGACTCTGCCCATCCAGTATAACAATATATTATGGCACATTACGAGGAGGCTCCCATGAAAAAGTATGTCTGCAGCGTGTGCGGCTATGAATATGATCCCGCCGAAAATGACAATGTTGCTTTTGAAGATTTGCCCGACGACTGGACCTGTCCTGTCTGCGGCGTAGGAAAAGATCAGTTCAACGCCGCCTAATTTTTAACGCCAGTTACCCCACCTTGCCTACCGGTAAGGTGGGGTTTTACCTTTTCAGACCTTTACTGTACTGAACGTGGCCCGACGGGCATGCTTCCCGTCAGGCTTTGTCATACTAAAGGAAACCCCAATCGTGTGGAGATAAGATGCAACCTGTAGAAATTAAAAAGGATATTTACTGGATAGGCTATGTTGACTACGACCATAGAGACTTCCATGGCTACTCCCGCTCACCCGACGGTTCCACATACAATGCCTACTTAATTAAAGACGAAAAAAATGTCCTCATGGACACCGTGTACTCGGGCTGCGAAGGAACGCTGCTGTGCCGTATGGCCAAGGTGCTTCCACCTGAAAAGATAGATTATATCGTTTGTAACCATATGGAACTGGATCATGCAGGTGCGCTGAAAACGCTTGTGGAACGCTGCAGGCCAGAAAAAATTTTCGTGTCGCAGACCGGCCTCAAATCCATGGCCGGATACTTCCCTGACATGAAGGATTGGCCCGTGCAGGCAGTGAAAAGCGGCGATAGCATCAGCATCGGCAAGCGCAATATCGTCTTTCAGGAAACGCGCATGCTGCACTGGCCAGACAGCATGGTATCCTACATACCAGAAGAAAAACTGCTCATCAGCAACGACATTTTTGGTCAGAACATCGCCAGCACCGTACGCTTTCGCGACGAATATACTGACGATGGGGAATATGACCACCGCGTCAAAGAATATTTTTATAATATTGTTCTGCCCTATTCTCCCATGGTACTCAAAGCCCTGCCCGTGGTGGAAAAACTCGATATCGACATGGTCGCCCCGGATCACGGGCTCATCCATCGCGGTACAAAGGCCGTGGCCGACATCATTGCACGTTACCGAACCATGGCCGAACAAAAGCCACAGCAACGCGCCCTCATCGTCTACGACACCATGTGGCACTCTACTGAAGCCATGGCTTACGCCGTGTGCAGCGGTTTGGAAGAAAGCGGCGTTCCCACTCGTCTCATGTCGGTTAAGAGCAACCACCACAGTGCCGTCATGACCGAACTGGCCGACTGCGGTGCCGTGCTTGCCGGCTCTCCCACACACAACAATACCATTTTGCCGCTCATGGCTGCCCAGCTTACCTACATGAAAGGCCTGCGGCCGCTCAACCGTATTGGCGGTGCCTTTGGTTCCTACGGCTGGTCTGGTGAAGCACCCAAGCAGCTGCAGGAATGGCTGGCGTCTATGAATATGGAGCTCCCCGCAGAACCTGTGAAATGCATCTGGCGTCCCAATTGTGATACACTCAAGGCTTGCCATACACTGGGCGTAACTGTGGCTGAAGCCCTCAAGAAAAAATGCCAGGGGTAGAACAGACCGCTACAACTTGAACGAGTTACTCCATTGGTGTCCACGTACTCCCTTCAAATTGTTTGGGGAGTTCGTGGATACCTTGTTTTTTTGTGGTCACCTGTTTTTTGCATAGCCCCCGGTCAAACCACTGCAATCAAATGTAGCCATCTGCGTATAACATACTAAAATATCAATAAATAATTTCCCTTGCTATAATTTTTGTTTGAGCGCACATTAAAGTATAGTAATTTACTATGTAATTATTGTGCTTATAGTTTTACACACAATAAAACCGTATGAAGGAACGAACATGCTTGGGAAAAAAAGGGAACTCTCCATGATAAGGCCGCCAAGCATCATACTATCGCTTGCTGTCCTCATTATGTACTGCGTCATTTCGGCCACACAGGCCCGTTCACAGGATGAGATGGCTTGGCGCATTGACACGCAAGGCAACCTGACCATCCACACGGATCGTATAACCGGTGAACCGATTTTCATTCCTCTTGAGGTAGGGGGCAAGCGTATGGAAATACTTGCAGTTCGCGCAGGGGACGACAAGGTACGCGTGGCCTTCAACACCTGCCAGGTGTGCAGTGGTGCACCCCGCGCCTATTTTGCCCCACAGGATGGTGGTATAGTCTGTCAAAACTGCGGTAACTTCTTCCCCTTCGAACAGGTAGGAAGCACGGCCCACGGCTGTAATCCTCTGGCAGTACCCGGCGTGGAGGCGAAGACTTCCGGTGATATTACCATTCCTGTTGCAGTACTTACGGCCCATGTGGGTGCATTTCGCAACTGGAAACGAGGGCTGTAGTGTCCATTGTCTCCATACGCATCCGCATTTCTGGCATGACTTGCCCCAACTGCGAACGAGCCGTAGAACTAGCACTTGCAGTCGTGCCAGGCGTGGCTGCGGTGCACGCGAATTTCACAAACGGCTGGGCTGAAATCTCCCTCTTGCCAGGCTATAAGGATGCTCCGCCACGCTCACTGCTTGAGAGCGCAGTTCTACGGGCGGGCTACCGGCTTGACGCATTGGATGATGGCGGTATCTTCTCTTTGCGGAAGGCTCGAGGATTGTGTGTGCTGGGTCTGACGTTGCTGGCTTTCTTGATTCTGGAGCAGATTATTCCTGGTCAATGGACAGGATATTTCCCCGACCCAGGTACGGCATCGAGTCTGTGGGCTCTGTGGGGCATTGGTGCGCTGACATCCCTGCACTGCTTGGCCATGTGCGGTGGCATCGCCATGACACAGGGACTCGCCAGTGCCCGGCGAATGATATCTTGCCGGCAATCGGCATTTTGCTATCAGGCTGGACGGCTACTTTCCTACAGCACCGTGGGAGGGCTCGTCGGTAGCATTGGCGCGGGGTTGACACTCACTCCGTCCACGCGAGGTATTGTTATGATGGCTGCTGGCATGTTTATGCTGCTCATGGCCATGAACATGCTTGGCGGTTTTGCCCTTTTGCGACGCCTGCAGCCCCGCCCACCGCGCTGGCTGTCAGAAAAAATGCAATCCCTGCTGGACAAAAGGCGTGCGAGTGGGCAAAGCTCCTGGCGCGGTCCGCTGCTGATAGGTCTTGCTAACGGCTTTATGCCCTGTGGGCCTCTGCAGTCCATGCAGCTCTATGCATTGGGCACGGGGAATGCCTTGGCCGGGGCGATTGCCATGGCCGTATTCTGCCTAGGCACCATGCCCGCTATGCTGGGACTTTCCCTCCTATCTGGTAGCCTGGGGCGCCGTGGCAGGGAACGATTGTTTCAGGCAGCCGCCATCCTGGTTCTGCTGCTGGGCATGGGCATGCTGCACAACGGATTTGCTTTGCGGGGCGTTTCCCCTGGTACGCCGTCCCTAGCTGACACACAGCAAGAAATTACGACAGCTGCGCGGGCACATCATACCAGTGACGGTCAAGCGGTGACATCCACCGTCGACTATGATGCGTATGAACCCATCGTGGTGCAGCGAAATTTGCCTGTCACCTGGACATTAGTAGTACCAGAGGAAAAACTCATTGGCTGCAATAATGAAATTCTCGCTCCGGAACTGGGTATATCGCAGAAGCTCGTCCCGGGGGCAAACACAATAACTTTCACGCCCACAAAAATCGGCATTTTTACCTTTAGCTGCTGGATGGGCATGATACGCAGCCATATCACCGTTGTGGATTCCCTGTAACCGCCAATAGCAATTCTCGGGGAGAACGTCATGCGAACATTCACTATCACCGGCATGAGCTGTGCCGCCTGCTCTGCGCGAGTGGAAAAAGCCGTTCGCGCCGTACCGGGCATCACATCCTGTGCGGTGAGTCTGCTCACTAACAGCATGGGTGTGGAAGGAGATGCCACATCCGATGCCATAGTCCGCGCCGTAGAAGCCGCCGGATACGGTGCCCGTCCTGCGGAAGCAGCATCGGCAGATCCGTCCGACCCCTCCCATACTATGGATCCGTTGGCGGACAGGGAAACACCGCTTCTGCGCCTGCGCCTCACCTGGTCGTTGCTGCTGCTTACCCCCCTGCTCTATATGAGCATGGGACACATGTTGTGGGACTGGCCCCTGCCTGTTTTTTTTGACGACAATCATACGGCCATGGGTCTTGCACAACTGCTGCTCACCGCTGCCGTTATGGTCATCAACCAGAAATTCTTCATAAACGGATTTCGCGGTCTCATTCACGGTGCGCCCAACATGGACACCCTGGTGGCGCTAGGAGCCGCTGCCTCTTTCGGATGGAGCACATGGGTGCTCTTCGCCATGACTCGCGCGCAGGTCAATGGCGACAGTGCCGCTGTGCTGGCTGGCATGAAGGGACTATACTTTGAAACTGCTGCCATGATTCTTACCCTCATCACTGTGGGAAAAATGCTGGAGGCCCACAGCAAGGGTAAAACCACCTCTGCCCTGAAAAGCCTTATGCAACTAGCCCCCCAGACAGCCACCGTACTACGCGGCAACACAGAAACAGAAATACCTGTGGCTGATGTGCGCGTGGGAGATGTATTTGTGGTACGCCCCGGTGCAAACATCCCCGTTGACGGTGAGGTACTTGATGGCACAAGCGCTGTCAATGAAGCTGCGCTCACCGGCGAGAGTCTACCTGTAGACAAAGAACCTGGCGACCGCGTGGCAGCTGCCACAGCCAATCTTTCCGGCTTTTTGCGCTGCCGGGCCACCCGCGTGGGCAAGGATACAACTCTGGCACAGATTATTCGCATGGTCAGCGATGCGGCAGCCACCAAGGCCCCCATAGCCAAGCTGGCAGATCGCGTTTCGGGAATCTTCGTACCCGTGGTCATCGGCATCGCTGTCCTGACCACCGTCGGTTGGCTGCTAGCTGGAGAGAGTACAGGCTTCGCCCTGGCACGAGGCATTGCAGTGCTGGTGATCAGTTGCCCCTGTGCCCTTGGTCTGGCCACGCCTGTGGCAATCATGGTGGGAAACGGCGTAGGGGCACGCTACGGCATCCTATTCAAAACTGCTGCAGCACTGGAACAAACTGGCAGAACGCGCATCGTTGCTCTGGACAAAACCGGCACTCTTACTACCGGATCTCCCGTGGTCACGGATATCGTGCCGGTGAAAGGAATCCTTCCCGACACCCTGCTGACATGCGCCCTGTCGCTTGAAAGCAAAAGTGAACATCCTCTGGCTCATGCTGTGGTAACAGCGGCGCGAAATCGTGGCCTTGTCCCGACTCCTGTGGAAAATTTCTGCGTCGTTCCCGGAAACGGTCTTACCGCCACCGTAGGCGGGAAGCAGCTTGTTGGTGGCAACCGTGCCTTCATGGATGCGCAGACCCCTGTGCCGACAACTCTGGCCGCGCATGCCGAAACTCTGGCGGCAGAAGGCAAGACACCGCTCTATTTCAGTAGTGATGGCGAGGTATTGGGCTGCATCGCCGTAGCGGACACTCTTAAGCCTGACAGCCCGAAAGCCGTGCGACAGTTACAAGGCATGGGTATCCGCGTGGTTATGCTCACAGGCGACAATGAACGCACTGCCCGTGCCATGGGCAGACAGGCAGGTGTGGACGCCCTGGTGGCTGATGTATTGCCCGACGGCAAAGAGCAAGTTATCAGGGATCTCAGCGCAAAGGGCTCCACTGCCATGGTGGGCGACGGCATCAACGATGCTCCAGCCCTCACACGTGCAGATACGGGTATTGCCATTGGTGCCGGTGCGGACGTGGCCATTGATGCTGCCAGCGTCGTACTGGTCAGCAACCAGCTTGCCGATGTGCCTGCGGCCATTCGCCTGGGTCGGGCCACCCTGACCAATATCCGGCAAAATCTCTTCTGGGCATTCTTTTACAATGTGCTGGGTATTCCACTGGCCGCAGGTGTATTACAGCCATTCTTCGGCTGGACGCTGAACCCCGTATTTGGAGCTGCAGCCATGAGCCTATCCAGCTTCTGTGTGGTATCCAACGCCCTGCGCCTCAACCTGTTCAACCCGCACGACGCCCGCCATGACAAGGCTAACACTCCTGTGCCGCTTACCACCAGCATAGCGACGACCCAAGAGTCCCAGCCCGTTCGACGGGTGACTCTATATATTGCTGGCATGATGTGCCCTCATTGCGAAGGTCGGGTAAAAACGTCATTGGAAGCACTTAAGGGAGTCCTGTCTGCAGCACCAAGCCATGAACGTGGCGAGGCAGTGGTGGAACTGGCAAATGACATCCCGGAGGCTGTCTTTCGTCAGGCCGTAGAAGATGCTGGCTACCAGTGGCAGGGTATGCTTTAACACAATCCATCAAGTTTTTAGGAGGTGTTAGCCATGACAAAAATCTTTCAGGACAATATTCATGCCGTCGGGCACACGCCTCTTGTGCGTCTGCGCAAAATGGCCGGTGAAAGGGCCACGGTACTGGCAAAGATTGAGGGTCGCAACCCTGCCTATTCCGTCAAGGACCGCGTGGGTGTAGCCATGCTTGACGATGCCGAAAAGCGAGGTCAGCTGAAAGCGGGCATGACCATTGTGGAGCCCACCAGCGGCAACACGGGCATAGGTCTGGCCTTTGCGACCGCTGTGCGTGGCTACAAGTGTATGCTGACCATGCCTGAAACCATGAGCATTGAACGGCGTCGCGTTCTGCGCATGCTCGGTGCTGAAGTCGTATTGACGCCCGGAGCTGAGGGCATGGCCGGGGCAATACGGCATGCAGAACAACTAGCAGCCTCTGCGCCAGATACCTTCTTCATGCCGCAACAGTTCAAAAATCCTGCCAATCCTGCTGCGCACGAGGCTACCACGGGGCCGGAACTCTGGAACGACACCGATGGTTATCTTGATGCGCTGGTGGCCGGCGTAGGTACGGGCGGCACCATCACGGGCATTGCCCGCTACTTCAAATATACACAACATACTCCCCTTATGACTGTGGCTGTGGAACCGGCAGGCAGCCCCGTATTGACGCAACATTTTGCTGGTCTTCCCCTGAACCCCGGACCTCACAAGATCCAGGGCATCGGTCCAGGCTTCATTCCCGACACGCTAGATCTTGACCTTGTGAGCCGTGTAGAGACTGTCACGGACGACGAAGCCATGGATTTCGCACGCCGCCTCGCCAGTGAAGAAGGCATCCTGGCAGGTATTTCCTCCGGTGCTGCAGCAGCTGTTGCCTGCCGGTTGGCTGCTCTGCAAGAAATGGAGGGTAAAGTCATTGCAGTCATCCTGCCTGATGCCGGGGAACGGTACGTTTCCTCCGACCTGTACTCAAAGCTGGGCGAATGCACATGGTATTGGCAGAATACAAAGATGCCTGAGACAAATGCAGATAAAGGGGTGTCTCATGAGTAACAAACCGCATTTTGAGACATTGCAGGTACATGCAGGCCAGGAACGGCCTGACCCGGCTACCGGCGCCCGTGCCGTGCCCATCTATCAGACCACATCATATGTGTTCGACAACTGCGACCATGCGGAGGCACGTTTCAATCTTCGCGATGCCGGCAATATCTACAGCCGCCTCACCAATCCCACGCAGGAGGTTTTTGAGCAGCGCGTGGCAGCGCTGGAAGGCGGTGTGGCCGCTCTGGCCACAGCCAGCGGTGCGGCAGCAATAACCTATGCTTTGCTGAACCTGGCCGGCAGCGGGGACCACATCGTAGCCGAAAAAACCCTCTATGGAGGGACATATAACCTGCTGGAGCATACACTACCGGCCTTGGGTGTCACCACCACCTTTGTGGAACCGGAGGATATCAACGCTTACGAACAGGCAATAACTCCGCATACGCGTGCCATCTTCGTGGAGAGCCTGGGCAATCCCCACAGCAACCCAGTAGATATCAGTACCCTGGCCGAACTGGCCCACAGCCATGGCATACCCCTAGTGGTGGACAACACCTTCGCTACGCCCTGGCTGCTGCGCCCCATCGAACATGGCGCGGATATCGTGGTACACTCAGCCACCAAATTCATGGGCGGGCATGGCGCTGCCATGGGTGGCGTCATTGTAGACGGAGGAAAGTTTGACTGGAAGGCTTCAGGCAAATACCCAAAGCTGGCCGAACCAGACCCCAGCTATCACGGATTGAGCTTTGTGGACGCGGCAGGCCCTGCGGCCTTCGCCATACGCGCCCGTGCCATCCTGCTGCGTGATATGGGGGCCACCATCGCGCCGCTCAATGCTTTCCTGCTGCTGCAGGGGCTGGAAACCCTTTCCCTGCGCGTGGAGCGCCATGTGCAAAATGCCTTGGCCGTAGTGGATTTCCTCAAAGGGCATCCCAAGGTGGAACGCGTCAATCATCCGAGTCTGCCCGACAGCCCGGGCCATGATTTATATTTACGGTATTTCCCCAGAGGGGCGGGCAGTATCTTCACGTTTGAGGTCAAAGGAGGTGCCGCTAAGGCTCGGGCCACCATCGACAGACTGCGTGTTTTTTCTCTGCTGGCCAACGTTGCGGATGTGAAGTCTCTGGCCATCCATCCGGCCTCAACCACCCATGCCCAGCTTAACGCGAAAGAACTGGCGGCAAGCGGCATCCAACCCAATACCGTGCGTCTGTCTGTAGGCATCGAACATATTGACGACATTATCGCAGACCTTAAGCAGGCCTTGGATATCTAATCATCCTCCACACTGGTGGCCGCCGTTCTTCAGCTCATGGGGAGTGGTGGCCGCCGTCTTCTTGTCATGGTTCTGTGTATCCCCTGCAAGCTCCCTGTTGTACAGGGTATTGCGCAGAGCAGGCACACCCACGCCGAGACGTCGAGCGGTTTCTGCTAAAGAATCTGCTTCTGGCCGCATATACTCATGCCCTTCAACGGTATAGCGTTTCGCTGCAAGATCTTCTCCCGCCAAGCTTATATGAGCTGCCGTGCGAGGAAGGACCAAGCGTTCCAGAATTTGCATACGCAATCCCAGCGTGTGGGTATGGCGCAGCATGGCTCTGGCCACACTGTCCTGGTATTCAGGAAAACACAACACCCGCAAGAGCCCCGCAGGGCGATTCTTCTTGCCCACGCCAGGCAGCCAAAGCACGTCCAGCACTTCTGGCATGGCCATTAGCTCTGTCAACGCAAGGCCCAGGTCCTCTCCATTCAGGTGATCAACATGAGTCTCCATCTGCATCACAGGCTCGCGACCGCCACGGGTGTGATCTATCGTGACCATGGTTGGACGGATATGCCAGACGCGCAGGCAACAGGAGGACGTGGCCACGCCGTAGCCAGTGCCCAATGCCTGCAGTACACCACTGGGGGCCGGCACGAATTCGTCTACCAGGACATCCAGAAAAGCAACACCAAGATGCGTAACGCAAACATCGGCTCCAGTCGTGGAAAAAACGGGTTTACCCAATAAAAGGCGCGCAGTTACCGGAGAAGTCTGTGCACAGGACGCTTCAGCTGTTGTCTTAGGCCAGGGGAGAGGTGAGGAAAAACAATGCGTTACCCCCAGTTGCTCCATACCGTAACAAACGGCAGGAACAATCATCGTCAGCATTGCTTCCTCAGAAGAAAAACACACATCCTCGCTGGCAATGCCGTATGCACGGGCCGTAGCCCCCACCAAGGTATCAAGCACAGCAACAGCGCATGTACGTGTCGCTTGAGAAATGGACAAGGCCGAAAATAGAGCAGCAATTTCTGGCGGACGGCGCGGGAGGAGCTCACGACTCTCCCAAATCACATTAACCCGATGCCCTGTTCCCATACCCTCAACTATCGGCATGAAAACATAACGACAAGGCAAGCCTGCTGTTCTCAGAGCTTCTTCAACCTCTTGAAAGGCAACACCGAGATCGGCCAATGCGGCCAGCAAAGCATGACCGCTGACACCACCGGCACAATCCAAATAGACATCCATAATAACACCCCATGCCGTTACATACGGTGTGCCCCTATATAGTGGGCTTGTGCAGTATCACTTCCTTGGTGTATACTTCTATTGTAAGCGTATATTATATGCTTGATCAGGCTTATATTTCCAACGCATCTCCCCGGAGGCAAGGCATGCCCGTACAAGACTGGATGACTACTGATGTTATCAGCGTAGGCCCGGAAACTTCGCTGCTCAAAGTGAGCAAGCTTATGAAGGATCACCACATACGACGTGTCCCTGTTATAGATGAGCAGAGACAGGTGGTCGGCATTATCTCTGACCGTGATGTCCGTGACGCCTCGCCCTCCAAGGCTACGACGCTTGATATGTACGAAATGCACTACCTCTTGGCTGAACTGAAAGCCAAGAGTATTATGACGCCCAAGCCCATTACCGTCAAACCGAGCGAACCCATAGAAAATGTCGCTCTCATCATGCAGGAAAAAGCCATCGGTGGCCTGCCGGTTGTGGACGACAATGGTAAACTGGTGGGCATCATTTCCGACCATGATGTTTTTGCTGCTTTGGTTGATATCACGGGAGTCCGTCTAGGCGGAATTCTTTTTGCGGTAGAGCTTCCGGATCAGCCCGGCACGGCACGCCCTGTCTTTGATGCATTACGCGCCAATGGCGGACGTATTCTTTCTATCCTTACTGTTGCTAAACCCAATGACATGCGCAATCTGCATATCCGTATCCGCTCTTTAGAAAATACACAGACAGAAGAGGGGCTACGCCAAGCACTCAATGGGATTTGCAGGGTGCTCTACTGGCAGCACTAGCACTGCGCTTTAACCTTGCCAAAGGAATCAGCCTTCCTGCTCATAGGACACATCAAAACTGAATGGGGCTTGCCATCAAAAAATATTTGCGGTATGTTTT
Source organism: uncultured Desulfovibrio sp. (assembly GCA_905235595.1). Taxonomy (GTDB): domain Bacteria; phylum Desulfobacterota; class Desulfovibrionia; order Desulfovibrionales; family Desulfovibrionaceae; genus Desulfovibrio. The sequence continues at coordinate 18,442 of CAJOMG010000010.1, forward strand.
TAACCGGTGTTAATGCGTTTTGTTTACGCGCTTATCGAAGGAATTCTGCCGGATAAGTTCGGTTGCAGAACGCCAGGACGTCCTTGTCCCGGCTAATTGAGAAATATCCAAGGAGGACTACGCATGGCTGAGATCACCTATAAGGGAAAAAGCTTTGAGGTCGATGAAGACGGTTTCTTGCTGCGTTATGACGACTGGTGCCCCGAATGGATGGAATATGTGAAGGAATCCGAAGGCATTTCCGAGATTACCCCTGACCATCAGAAAATTCTTGACTTCCTGCAGGACTACTACAAGAAAAATGGCATTGCCCCGATGGTTCGTATTCTGTCCAAGAATACCGGCTATAAATTGAAAGAAGTGTATGAACTCTTCCCCTCCGGCCCCGGCAAGGGAGCCTGCAAAATGGCTGGCCTGCCCAAACCCACCGGCTGTGTGTAGTCCATTACATTGCAATTTCTTATAAAGAGCGGAAGGTTAGCCTTCCGCTCTTTATCTTATAGAACCCTGTATCTGAATTTTCCACTAGCCCAACAACAACTACTCCCGCCCTTACGAAGTTGCTTTCCTCATCACACGGCAGAAACCAGCAACCACTGCCAGCACTCAGTAACGGGCAAGAATAAGCTCGCTCAAAGGCCTTTTGGGTACATAATGTACGCCTTGTGCATCTCGCCAGTAAGCTGTACTGCCATCGGCAGGCAGTGTGGTAACAGCACGCTCTTCCTTGGCTACACCCAGCCCCATTACAACCGCAATTTTCATACCGTCTGGCACCTGCAGTAACACAGAAGCCTTCTCGCGATCGACCGCATAGATGAAGCAACATCCCCACCCACGGCTTGTGGCGGCCAGCTGAATAGTTTGACCAGCTATGCCCACATCATAGGAGACCAATTCTCCACCTTCCTGTGGTACCATTATGGCAATAAAACCTGTGGGCCGTTCGCCCGGAAATGGACCTCCCCAGTCTTTCAACGCACCGGCCCAACGCGTTAAGGGGAAAAGCTCTTGGCACGTTTGTCCCGGTCCGACCAGAACATACCGCAAGATTTGAGCATTTCTTGCCGAAGGGGCAAGACGTGCACAGTCTACAAGCCACTCCAGATCATCGATACTCAAAGGTTTTTCTTCGTAAAAACGTCGACAGCTTCGAGCTGATGTAACAAGTGCTTTGAAGTCCATGGCATACCTTCTTGGGCTTGAGGTTCATATACGGGCCACGTAAACGCTTGAGAAAAAGCATTTCTGCTGATGATCTCATGCACTGCTCATAGTGTGCATAACAAGAAGCAGAGCTGGCTCCATTCTATACAAGCTCCAAGGAAATCTCCAGAGAGCCCACCACCACGTATTGCCAGAACGCGCAGATAACGCAGCAGCAGTATTTGAAGGACACCTGTCGTGATCAGCTGCCACAATGTGCAATTCTCGAACCAAGCAAGTAGTGTAAGGATAAGAATTCCCAACAGCTGATACATACAGCCAAGGCGCTGTCCAACGCCTGCACAAAATAGAGAGCCCAATGTTGTATTGGGACTGGGCAACGTCCATGCCGCCAGCCATACGGCTGCTGCACGTGCCCATGCCGGAGCCAGCAGAAGCAGCAGCCAGTGGCCTTTGCCAATATGCCCCGCAAGGGCTATCCACTGCCCGCTATACGCCAGCACCAAATATATCGCTCCGAAGGCACCCATACGGCTGTCCTTGAGGATTTGTCGGAAGCGTTCGCCCCTTGCTCCGCTTCCTGCGGCATCACCCAGATCAGCCACTCCGTCCCAATGGAGCCCTCGCGTTATTGAGATATTCACGGCCAACCAAAGCCAAGCAGTCAGCATATATAAACCAGAACCTGATAGGGCATACCCCCAAAAAGTACACCCAAGCCATGCCGTCAAGGTCGTCGCAAGGCCGACTACGAGACCAACAGGGGCAAAAAACGGGGTAGAGGCAGATAAGTCTTTAGCTGTAGTGTTTTTTCTCGGTAATGCAATGCAGGTCAGGAAAGAAAGTGCATCGTGAAAGCCGTGTATCCATGATTGCACTACAGAAGGCACACGAGGACTCAACGCGGCTGTTGGTGATTAAAGGCCAGAGAATAGAGATAGTGAAAAAAATCTACATACTCAACGTGGATACGCTCAGGCACCTTAATTCGCGCTGGCGCATAGTTGAGAATTGAGGTTATGCCCGCGTCCATAAGGTGTTGTGCCGCCCGTTGCGCACGCTCTGGTGGAGTGGTGATTATGCCGATTTCTATACCCTGTTCAGACACAATATCCTTCAAATCTCGCGTACAGTGTACCTCAAGACCGTGAACTATTTCACCAATTTTAAAGGGATCACAATCAAAAATAGCGACGATATTGAAGCCTCGTGCTCGAAACTCTCCATGATTTAATAGTGCCTTGCCCAGGTTTCCAACGCCGATAAGTGCCATGCGCCACTCACGGTCCACCCCCAGAGATGAAGTGATGGCTGCAATAAGTGATTTGACATGGTAGCCGACACCTCGTATGCCAAACTCACCCAGATAAGCCAAATCCTTCCTCACCTGGGAACCGTTTACCCCACAGGCTTCGGCAAGGGGATTGGATGAAATGACCTCCACATTATCCCTGGCAAAATTTTCAAGCACCTGAACGTAGGTAGCTAACCGCTGTATGGTGGCGCGCGGGATATGGCTGCTCTTGGGTGGAGTGATCATGGTATACCCTTCGTAACTATGCGTTGTGAATAAAAATTATATACTACAAGTTACGGAATGTGCAAGCCGGTAGCACAGAAGCATTGTGATAGAAAAACCTACACAATGTTCCAAGCTACGCAATGAGGTATACCCACCACAGCTCAAAAAAAAACGGCCTGTACAGGCCGTTTTTTTCACCTATCAAGCCGAAAATTACGCGTATGGGTTGGCATAAAGCAAAATAAAGCTGATAACCAGAGCATAAATGGCCAGCGATTCAATGAATGCAAACGCCAAGATCATGGTACCCGTAATTTTACCGCTCACTTCAGGATTGCGGGCAACGCCTTCGCAAGCGCCTTTCAACCCTAAGCCCATGCCTACACCGCAACCACAAGCAGCGATACCAATACCCAAGGCAGCAGCTAGGCATGTGAAGCCCAGTGCTCCAGCATCAAGCTGGTTGGCTGCAAAAGCCATGCTGGCCATACCCAGCAGCGCCACGGTATTCAGGGCGATCATCAGAAGTTTACGCATGTAACACTCCTTGAACAGTTATATTGTTGGGTCGCTAAACGACCATTCCCCCGTAGTATAGCAGTTGCCGCTAGTGTTCTGGTCCTTCAATCGCACTCTTGAGGTAAAACATGGTGAGCATAAAGAAGACAAATGCCTGCATGGTCTTGCCCAAAAGGAAAAGGGCATAAATTGGCAATGTTCCCAAGAGCGGCGCCATAATGAAGAAAAGAATCATGACTATCTCTTCACCACGGATGTTGCCGAAAAGACGGAGAGAAAGAGAAAGGGGCCGCGCCAGATGTGATACAATCTCCAATGGAAACATCAAGGGAATAAGTGCCTTTGAGGGGCCGGTAAACTGGTTCACATAATGGAACTTCCAGCGGACCATACCCACAATATTGTAAAGCACAAAGACAAAGAGCGCCATGCAGACAGTAGTATTCAGATTTGCCGTAGGGGCATCAAAACCGGGAATAAGCCCCATGAGGTTCATGCCAAAAATATAAATAAAAATTCCCGCCAGCAGTGCGACAAATTTTCGACCGACTTCTCCCATGGTGGTAACGACAAACTGCTCTATGGCGTCAATAAGGGCTTCAAAGAAATTTTGCAACCCTCCGGGTACCACCGTCAGACGACGTCGTAAAATAAAAGCCACAGTGAACAGGATGGCCATACACACCCAGGAGTAAAAGACGTGTTTGAATTCCACCGTCTGACCAGCGATAGTAACGGTATCCATGTCCAGAAATGTGGAGAGCAATACCGGATGCGGCAAACCACCTGCCATGTGCCATGCCTCCTGAAAAAGATGTGCCAGAACGTACCGTTGCTATACGTCCCGAAAACCATTCCCTAACTTATGTTATGCTGGCTCTTAGAGCAACCAGCTCAAGGGGTCTTAATTAAGGCCGGGAACCGTGCGTGCAAAATGAATAACTTAACAATGCACACATTCCGCCAGCCAAAAGTCCCCCCGCAATGGCAAACACCGGCGCCCTGCATATGGCTAGTGCCACATATAGAAGCGCACCCATTATCACAAACCTGACAAGCCAACGCACTATAACAATGCGTAAAAAAGCCGAACTGTAGATCCCTAGGCTATGACGCAAAAAAAATCGCGCAAGTCCCCAGAACGTCCAGACAATGAAGCTCACGCCTACGCCAAACCAAAACAGCCACGCCGTAATTGCATACAGGAGGGCACCCGTCAAAAGAAACGCAGCAGCAAATAAAATTTCGTTACGCAATACAACTCTGATGGCGGGGTGATGTATGCCCTGTTTCCAGAGCCAAGTGTCAAGGCCGTGCATCATGCTTCCCTGCCATGTTCTGCGCCTCTGACTCCTGATGTTCCTGAATCTCCTTATCTTTCACAAGAGAGGCTCTTGCCCGGGCATCCTGCACTGCCATTCTTCGTAATAATGCCTGGGTATCCCGATATACATTGAGAAAACCGGCACCAATACCAATAAACAAAAAAACAAGTTTGCCCCATGGCGCTGTGCCAAGCCAGACATCTAGGCCATAGCCAATGGCAAATCCTACCACAGGGCCACTGACAAGATGCAAGCCGATGACCCCAACATTGGACATGGCCTCCAGACCAGACTGCTGCTGCCGTAAAAAATCCTTCAGTGACACAAGGCCTCCGCGCAAATTCGGCCTGTCCTCCGGTAACATCATTTTTTTATCATAGGCATAGCAACGCGTCAATGGATTCCCCGGGAAAACAACGCCGGGAATAGGCTTTCTGCTATGTTTGTCAAGAATAGATCAACGGGACTGCCAGAGACTTACGCACTCCAGATGGCTCGATTGCTCCAGATTGATGTCAAAAGTCAGCCAAATCTGCTCGTTCGTTCGCAGAAATTTATCAACAGCTATTTTTACCTCGAAAATTCCATTTTTTAAGTTCGCTTGTATGCGAGAATAGAGCCACGGCTTCAGAAAAACATATCATCACAAGTCAGTTTTAATTTAAGCATACTTATTCCTCAGCCGTTCGACGGACCGTTCCCTAATCAACTATATCGTTCAAAGAGTCCACAATATTTTCAATAGCTGATTTTGATATTGGCACGCCTATGAGAAAGGCCTTGCTTTCACATTCATTTAGGCTGCTATGTACAGTCGTTACATAGTATCTAAATTCTCTATATGGATATGCAATAATTGTTTTCTTTTGCGGCACAGAGCTAAATGATGAATATGCGAGCACCTGATGGAAATCCTCCCTAAACGTGTTATGCAGTTCCTCTGAATTACTATCCCAGTTGTACATATGAGATTTGTATTTTGCATCTACAACTACCTGGTCGCCTTCCATGATCATTACTATGTCCGGTTCTAAATATTTCAGAGCCCAAACCGGCTTCTGACCACTGATACTAAAATGAGGATTGTTGATAACTCGGATCCCCTTTTTATTAGCCATTTGTGTAAAGAGGTACTGTATATATTTTTCAAAGAATTTGGAATAATCAATTCTCCAGGCGCATCGTATATCTGATGCATCAGACAGAATCAAATTAGCTGCAGTTTTAAGTTCTTTAATTATTATTGGATCAGAAGAATGAATATCTATATGATCGACAGGTCGCAATTCCCTCTTATCATACGTTCGTTCAAGGCGTCCTATAATATTGGAGTAGTGCCCCCTGAGTGAAATCGGTGCCCTCGTAGACCGCAATTCTTCAATTGCGAGCGTAAGTACATACTGCGATGCCTTCCATTCCGAATGCGCTGTAGTTAATTCATTAATTCTATTTGGGTATTTAAGAGTCTTATACGGATCGTAGGATTCCAAGGCATATTGTGCCCAATCCGTATTTCTCGGTCTTGACTGTGTGATAGTTTTTTTTGAAAATTTCTGCCAGCGGAAACGTTCTGCCTGCTCATATTTATCAATATATTTCGCACATTCTATATATTTTGGTGGGGCTACTGCAACGTCGGCACCTATTGGCATACTTTTATCAAATTCTGGAGTGAAGTCTTCACCTTTTAGAAGAGGTAAGATTTCATCAAACTCTTCTCCGTAACGCCCTACAACTTTCAGATGGCCGCACACCAATCCCGTGCCAGCAGACCGAATTGGCACAACGCCAGCAAACTTTGATGAGCTTAACCGAAGAGAATAGTTAAAATTGTCGTCATATATTCCGTGGGCTTCTATTCCAAGATAATCAAAAGCCTTCTTGTTAAGACTTATAAGCTTCTGAATATCCCTTTCAAATCTTCGCTTATCACCGGACAGCAAGCTTTTTATTTTGTCCATAGAAAAGCTATTGCTCGTCAGAACCTGGAGCGTCAAAATTGCCTCATCATTCATACAGATCAATCCCTAATTTGTCATACACGTAATCGCTAAACTCCGAAACTGCACTCTTTAAATATCCCTCATTAAAGTATTCTTTCATCAGAGGAATCAACTCATATCTTAGACGATGATTCCAGGCTTCAGCACTTTCGGCAATGAAGTACGATTGACCTGGCTGTAAATTCAGCTCTTCGCTAGAAGCGTATCTACTGAATAATTCTGAAAAACGTTCAAACTCATCTGTTAGGAACTTCATTCCGGAAACCGGCTCCACCGCATGTGGGCGCAATGTAATCCAAGAAAACCTACGTCTGAGTGCAAAATCAACAACAGCCAAGCTTCGGTCCGCTGTGTTCATTGTTGCTATCACATATAAATTATCTGGTAAGTTAACACTTTTCTTTCCGATTACCAGACTGAACCTCTTTCCTGCATTCTTCTCAAACAGATAAAAAACCGGTCCGAGCACATTTGAAAGGTTCGCTCTGTTTATCTCATCTATAATCAGTAAGGTAGGCGTTTCTGAGTTATTAGTAGCATAATCTATGGCATCCATCAAAATTCCATAGTGTTCTTCGTAACGTAAACCGTTTCCATCTATTTTGGGCTTTATTCCATAAACAAAGTCCGAATAAGTTGTCTCTGCGTGAAACTGCTCAAAGAAAGTTTTTCCTTTGTTTCGACTAAAATATAATTCAGCAATTCTGTTCGCTGTCCAAGTTTTACCTGTTCCGGGGGCTCCTTGAAGAACAATAAACCGCTCCATGAGCAAGTGATTATATATGGCCACCTCGGAGTAATCATCTAAATCTTTTGTCTTTGGCAGGTATTTCTGAATTTCCTTCCTCTGAGCCCTATTACTTCCGATATTTCTAAACGTCGCGTAAGTAGCAAGCCATTGCCAGACAATATCAAAAGCCTTTTCTTCAGAAGTCTCTGCCACATCAACAATCTGACAGGCAGAAAGAACCGTGGAATATTTACCTATTACTTCCCTCAGATCCTCAATGCCTTCCAGGTGGTTCACAATGGACGAAGTAGATTCAATATCAGAAAAATCAACCTTGAAGAATTGCTTTCCTGCATAGTTGCTGTCTCTGAGACGAGAAAACAGCCTTCTTAACCATGGTAAAGTGGCAACTGTATAATCTTTGTTAAATCCTAAAGAACCAACCCCCAGGGCAATCACAAAGTGTGTGCATTTTGCATTAGGAAAGATAACAAGGCTGAAGTCACTATAAGCACCCGTAGGTTCTTCGTTCGCATTTACCAGACCAAAATATGCGCCCTTCCTGAAATCGTCCTCATTGTCAGGATGCAGATTTTTTCTCCAGATAGCGTTCTTTATTTTTCCAGGCTGAGATTCATAGCAGAACCCCAATTTTATACTCATGTCTTTAACCTGTTTTACAAATTCCATGAGATCCATATGTTATTCCTTCTTTTGAGCGTTTACCCTATAGTATATAGCGGATTTGCCTTGCCCATTTATGAATTTTAGCATTGCTGTCAAATAGTTAAGCTTTTCTTCATCTTCCGCAGTTATTAGGTATGCCATATTCAGCGTCGTAAATCCGTCCTCATCGTATACAAACGCATTTCCCATCCTAACCAACTCGGCCCATAGGATTTTCGGTTACGCAAAATCGTCCCAATAACTGATGCTGTCTTGTGTCTCAAACCACTTGTGGTTTGTTCTTTTGCAGCTCTTTACGCGTACTCCATCAATGATGTGCTCTTCGCCCGACTGTTCAAGAAATTCTTTTCCGAAAGAGAGAAGATACTTCTTTACCACAGGATTGTCTTCGATATCGAGGTGCAAAGCAGGGAACGTGGCAATAATGTATAAATGCGCACATTCGAATAGCGCTTGATATCCCTGCCGCGAAGAATCGGTCATTTTAACTGACGAACAACATCATCAAATCCATCCGGAAAAGAATAGCAGTATTCTCCGCTGGGAAAGTCACCCTTTCGCACTTCACGTGCGTAAGTTTCCACAGCGCTACGCAGTGCCTGCCCAACATCTCCGAATTTTTTTACAAATCGCGGAGGCTGGCGTTCTCCAAGCCCGGCCATGTCCTGCCAGACAAGCACCTGACCATCGCAGGCAGCGCCAGCTCCGATGCCGATGACAGGAATAGCAAGCTCCCGCGTAATACGCTCGGCCAGCGGCGCGGGCACACATTCCAGTGTCAGAGCGAAGGCTCCGGCGGCTTCCACGGCACGCGCATCTTCCAGAAGACGTTGTGCGGCCTCCTTCGTTTTGCCCTGCATTCTGAACCCGCCAAAGGCATTGACCGATTGAGGCGTCAGGCCAAGATGCCCCATGACAGGAATTGACGCTCGCACCAAGGCGCGAATATCAGCGGCGAAATCAGCCCCACCTTCCAATTTCACAGCTTGAGCACGACCTTCAATAATAAGGCGCCCAGCGTTACGTACCGTCTCGGCTGGTGAGATGTGGCAGCTCATGTAGGGCATGTCACATACCACAAGAGCCTCCTGTGCTCCCCGTGACACGGCGGCGCAATGCCGCACCATATCATCCATGGTTACAGAGAGCGTGTCGGGGTAGCCGAGCATAACCATGCCGAGGGAATCTCCAACGAGCAACGCATCAACATTCGCATCCATGATACGGGCAACGCTGTAGTCATAGGCCGTGAGCATGACAAGTTTGGTATGCCCTTTGGCTTCGCGGAAGGTGACAACAGATTTTTTCATTATGTTCCCCAGTGGTTACAGCCCCAGAACCTGGCTTCGGTAGGTATCGAATTTACCCTGTCTGGCATACCCCACCAGTTTCCGCACGGTGTCGCACATTTGTTCCTGCTGTTCAGGAATACTGCCGCGTATGGGCACAGGAATGGTAACATGCTCGGCCTTGAAAATAGTATGAATTTGCAAGTCGCTAATAAATTCCAGCAATTCCTCCAACCGCTCCACTTCCGTTGCCTCAAAGAACTTTCCGGCATGTACGTCCCGTGAAAGTGGCGTATCGGGAAAGAGCGTCAGCTCGGAAGCATAAACCAATGTCGGATGCAGCTTATTGATGACATCGGCAGACTTCTGCGCATGAGCAAGACCGTAACCATGCCCGCCAAGCCCGCCAAGGAAATTCATAATGTATTCCATGCCCGCCGCATCAAGACGCTGCAGCATTTCTACAACGAATTCTGCATGGTATCCCTTCCTCATCCTGTCAAGGATGGCGTCGTCGCCGGACTCATTGCCAAAATAGAAATTGCTGTAACCGACATCTTTCAAGGCCGATAACTGGCTCACACTCTTGTTGCGAATATTATCGACGCGGGCATACCCGCCAATGGTCCGCACGGAGGGCATGTGTGCATGGATCAGTTCCGCCAAGCGCATCAATTTGTCAAAAGGCAGAATGAACGGGTCTGCTCATTGGAGGAATACCCTGCGAAACGGAATCTCCGTGGCAGCGAGTTCCAGGATATCGCTTTCCACTTCTTCCATTGGTGAAACGCGAAAAGGCGCGTCCTTGTAAAAGGTGCAGAATTCACACCGACCGTGGGAACAGCCGCTCGTCACTTGGAGGAACGCGTCATCCGCCTCATAAGGTGGACGGTTTATGCCGCTTGAAAAATGCATTTTCAACTCCACACAGTATCACTATTTCTTCAGCATCGCTGCCATATTTACGGCAAGCTGCCGCAAGACGTCGACGCCGAAGCTATCTTCATCCATGAAGCTCATATCCCAGTATTTGCTGCTGATAATGGGCATCTCACTATAGAGAAAGTATTTGTTCAGGCGATCAATGGTCGCGACACCACCGGCCCGCCAGCACGTTGCCAAGGTATCGGGAGACAGCACCAGCTGATCCGCGGCCTCGCAAACCTTCCTGCCGTCTTCCAGCACCATGCGGACTGCCTAAGCCTTGAACTCTGATGAATACCGTAGTCAATCGCCATTCCCGCCTCCTTGGGAAGAGTCTGCGGTTGGCGTCTACTTTTTGCAACCTATCTCACATACTATTGGCAGGTTCAGAGCAGTCAGTTTGCCTTCTTTTCAGGAAGTCCGTCACTGGGGGCATTTTCATACCTGTTCAGTTCAGGCTTAATGACATGTCGCCATACTCCGTATGCAACAGCAGAAATAATGATACCTGGCAGGGTCATTCTCGTGATGGCAGATGCGCCCGTCGCGATACGGGCAAGACCAATCAGCGGATGCATGGCGTCCCCCCGGTTTGAAGTGATCTGTATGTTTACAACTAGGTACGCGGCAACGAAAGTCAAGATCTGCCGGGAGGCGGAATGCACATATCCATCGCTCTACTTCAGAATGTGTGTAAATCCTGAAGCCTTGAGATAACAATTTTGCATCCCGGCTGAATGGTTTGCAATAAACGAATCATATATTCTTCCGGGATGGCAACACCCCCACCCGTAAACGGAATACCCGTTGCACACTGCAGGAATACGGCAGAACCAAGACCAGGTTTGCCGCCTTCATTATAGCCGATATGAAGGGCGTATTGATATGCCATGACATACTCGGCAATATGCTCACTTTTGCTTTTATCAAACTCGACTCCATGTTGTGTGCTGACCAGCTTATTGTAGAAGGGCGACAGACTGTCACCAACCCAGTAGTGTGATTCATTCACCTGTGTGTAACCGAGGGCACAGCCAGGATCGGGAGCGAGACCAAATGCCCTTGTAATACGAAATACCCCCACTGGTGTTTTGCCGTCGCCTTCCTTGCTTTTACCAAGGCCTTTCCTGCCTATATAGGCATGCGTTGTGAACACTTCTTTCCAGGATGTACCGCTCTTTTCGTAAAAAGAGAGCACTGCATCCGTATCCACTGTAGTGCCGACAAGAATAAGCTGGTTCGCCCTCTGAGCCGCTTTCAGGTGGGCAACTTTCTGTGGTGGTAACGTAACAGAGTCGGATGCCGACACTGGCAAGGCAATGCAGCAACCCAAGACAATAAGCAGCAATACTAAAAAGTTCTTCAAGGGGGTAACCTCCTGAAATGGTGTTCACTTTTAACAGCGCATGTCATTCACAGCATCTTTGGACTTACAAACGAAGCAAGAGATCCCAAAAAGATGAGTATAATCACAGCAAGAACAAGCGCAATGATGCGCTGTCTGTTCGAAAGTATTGCTGGCTCGAGATTTCTTGTCAATGCCAGTATCCCCTGAACAGCGCGCTTTACCGGCCAGATCATAAGAACAAGCCCTGCAAAAATGACATAGAAAACGTTACGTAACGTATCTATCTCCCATAAACGCGAGAACAGCTCAGGAAAACCGATAATACCTTCTTTCCATTCGTTGAAGGAATTCCCAACCTGGCTTTCAAGCAAGGAATAATCAGACATACCGACAATAACCATGGCAACAGCAACGATAGCCAGCGGCAGCAGAAAGCTAATCCAGTACGTTCGTATGGCCCATGTTGCATGCGCAATGCAAAGAGTATCATTGATATTGATGGCTTTTTTGCGCTGCACATATGCCGTAACAAGCAGCACCAGCCAGAGAATGAATGCAACCACGGTATTGAAATGCACTGTCGGAATGAGGATCACGCCAATATAGAGAAGCCAGAAGATCTTGGATTTTGCCATATGGTATCTCCAAACATGATTGTTACAGTTATGTATTCTGCCGTAGCATTATGGTCAGGCCTGAATACCGCTGCATAATGACCGTAAAAGCAAAAATTTTGCATTTTTTGCAGCAAATTGGTTTACATTATAGCATCGACCACGCATTTGCGTGAGTATTTCAGACAATACCTGTTCCAGTTCGTTCATGATTTATAAAATAATATCAGTATATTATTGCATATTTCCTGCGCAGCGGTCTCACTCCTAAGAAACGAAAAACCCCTCCGTTAGTGAAGGGGCTGTCGCATAGCTCAGTGAGAGCCTACTACTGTTTGACGCTTTTGAAAATATCCATCATCACATCACGCTTCTCGCCCATGAGCAATACAGCCATAAATATTTCCCCTGTTTCCACCGTGAGCACGCCAGCGGGGATGCCACCCTTTTTGCCATCAAGAAAGATGGCGTCCTCATCAACTGTTTCCGTTATATCGGTAAGCTTGGCACTCTCGGCTAACATCTTGGCTGCATCCTTAAGGGGAATGTTTTTATTCACCGGCATAAACTGAATGGTGATACAGTTGTTGCCATCATTGGTCTGCACAGCACAGCCGTCAGGTATGGCCTGCCCCTTCCAACCTTCAGGAACAGAAACAGAAAACTTTCCGAACTTGCTGTCGTAGGTTTCCGTTTCAGCCAGAGCCTGTGAGGCAGCGAAAGAAAGAATCGCAACAGTGAGCAGTGAGAAAACAATGTTTTTCATAAAGACACTTTTGTGTAATACTGTTGAGAAACTATGGGCATATCACGACTGCCCATATCAATGAAAACTATCCATCATCCCAACCCGTGTCAATCCTGCTGTTTGCTTCCCGGAGCGGCGCACACCTTAAGTTTTCGCAGTGCCTTCACGATGCCATCCTCATCCTCTTCAATGCCGACGCAGCTTCCTTTCTGTCTCTCCCAGTACAGGCCGGTTTTCCCCCCCTTTGCCAAACTGGAAGTGATTCCCTATGTTCCCGTTATCGCACGAATACGATTAAAGTCGAGTATTTCATTTGGATGTCGTCAGAATGTGCTGTGTTTTCAAGAGCTTCGGCTTGACATCAAAACGACAGTCTCCACATGCGGTGTATGCGGAAAAAGATCCACGGCAGCCAACTGCTCCAGGGTATGCGTTGCTGACAACAATTTAACGTCACGGGCCAGGGTGGAAGGATTACAAGATATATAGAGGATACGCTCGGGGGCAAGACGCTGTACGGCAGCCAGTGCCTGCGGAGCAAGACCGGATCTGGGTGGATCGAGCAGCACGTCCACACGGTGGAGCTGTTGCAAGGCTGGCCATAACGGTGCATAGGGAGCCATACCTGTCACCTGCGCAAGTTCAGCCAGTTGTGCAGCAACATCACAGGCCGCATAACGGCAATGTCGCAAGGTTTGCGCGGAGGCATTGTTGCGCGCAAACTGCACCGCGCGTGCATCAAGTTCCAGCCCGAGCACTGCCTTATAAGCGGGACTCACCAGCAGGCCTGGAGCCCCCACGCCACAGTAAAGGTCCAGCAGGACTGCAGGGCGTACACCATCCTTCATGGGGGAAAGCATGCCCGTCGCAGTGCGGGCAAGACATTGTGCCGCTCCCGTGTTGACCTGGAAAAATGAAGCCACATCCAGGGAAAACAGTCGCCCAGAAAGCGGCAGCATCATTCGGGTCGCATCCACATCGTCATCACCATCGGGGCCGAGTACCAGAGAACGCTGTTCCCCCTGGGCAAGGCCGTCCTGTGCGCCACGCTCTTCATGAATAAAGCCGGCCAGCAATGGGAATGCGGCCAACAGTGCCTGCCCCATAGCACGGAGGAACATGCGCTGTCTGTCAGAAGCCGGGCTGGTCAGGCACAACGCCCACCAGCGCAGCCTGCGTCTGTCCCCCGCAAGGCCACGGCGGAGAATGAAAAAACGCCAGAAGCCAGAAGAATTTCTGGCAGGACCTTTCCTAGAGCGGGCGATATCGCCCCTTCCACAACGTGGCGAAAGTGGTACATACGCTGCAAAGCCACTTTCTGCCGCGAGCTGACAGGCCTTAGTTACCATGGCCTGTGCCACCGGCGGCATGAGCACGCAACCGGGTACGGCAAGCACATCCCGACCGTTGCGCCGGCGCAACCCCAGCGTCATAGCCGTACCGGCCCCGCCGGCAAAAGCGAATTCCATCTTATTGCGGTAGCGGGTCACGGCCGGGGAAGGGACGACAGCATCAAGGAGATTTTCCAACTGCCCTCTGTCAAAGCCACCAATGCGAGAAAGAGCATCCACAACCAGCACGCGTTTCCAGTGCAGCTGACGGCTGTAGGGCATTGTTTGCAGCGAACAGCCACCGCATTGGAGATGATGCGGACAAATGGGAGGAACATCTTCAGCGGCCGGCCGCAATATGGCTACAGCCTCACCCTCCCAAAAGGACTTTCTGCAACGCAACATGCGCACACGCACCAACTGGCCAGGCAAGCCACCCGACACAAAAATGGCCATACCTTGCACCGGGCCATCTCCCTTCAAGCGGGCAACCCCCCTGCCATCATGGGCTAGTCCGGTGATCTCAAGGTCAAGCTGTTCAGGCGTATCCCACATGATATATTCATAGCAGCAGGGAGAGAGGGGCGCAACAGGCTGTACAGACAGAACCCTCACGGGCGGAGATGTCCGTAGAAAATACCTGCGCATCAAAGAAAATGACTCAAGCTTGCTTGACATTTGTCGCGCCATGGGGCAAATGATTCTCTCTTTTGGAGGTTTGTTATGTACGCGATTATTGAAACCGGCGGAAAACAGTACCGCGTCGAAGAAGGAACCAAGCTCGTTGTGGAAAAACTTGCGGCTGAGGCCGGGAGCGATATTTCCCTGGATAAGGTGCTGATGCTCGGCGGTGCGGAATGCAAGGTTGGGACACCATATCTTGCCGGGACCGCCGTGACGGCAGAAGTGGTGGGTCACGGTCGAGGCCCCAAAATCAAAGTGTTTAAACGCTGGCGTCGCAATGATTCGCGTAAGTTACGCGGTCACCGTCAAGATTGCACTACCCTTCGCGTCAAGAGTATCAACGGCTGATGTACTGCAGGCCGGATACTACCGGCAGCATACATTGGCTGTAATTGTGGACAGATTTTACGACAGCCCGTAAGGGCCCTGCCTCAGGGAGGCTGCAATGGCACACAAAAAAGCAGGTGGTTCGTCACGTAACGGCCGCGACAGTGCAGGTCAACGTCGCGGAGTCAAGCGTTTTGGCGGGCAACATGTTGTTGCCGGCAATATCCTGGTGCGTCAGCTCGGCACTACTGTTTATCCTGGACTCAACGTGGGGATGGGCAGAGACTACACCCTGTTTGCCAAGGTTGACGGCGTAGTTCGCTTTGAAAAATACATCCGCAAGCGTCGGGTGTTAACCCGTGTGCATGTGGATATGGCTACTGCATAAGAACGGTTGCATCGTCTTTTTCTCTCCTGGGAAGAGACCGAAGGGTTTCTTCCCTTTTTTGTATGTACACAGGGGATATCCATGCGATTTGTGGATGAAGCCAGAATTCAGGTGCGCGCCGGAAAAGGCGGACACGGCTGCCTCTCCTTCAGACGCGAAAAATTTGTCCCTCGTGGTGGGCCTGACGGCGGCAACGGAGGAAACGGCGGTTCCGTTATCCTCAAGGCAGATGGGCGGCTGCTCTCACTCTATGATTTCCGTTTCAAACGTTTGTATGAGGCGCAGAATGGCCGTCCTGGCGAAGGCAGTCAGCGCGATGGACGTAAAGGGGAAGACCTTGTACTGCATTTACCCGCTGGAACTCTGGTTTTTGGTGAAGACGGCAACGGCACATCTGACAGTGAGGTGCTGCTAGCCGATCTCAGCGATCCTGAAAGCGAGGTTGTAGTGGCTCGTGGGGGACGCGGCGGCAAAGGCAATACATTTTTCAAGTCAGCCACCATGCGTGCCCCCCGCTTCGCCCAACCAGGCGAACCTGGCGAAGAGCGCACCCTCCGTCTTGAATTGAAAATCCTGGCAGATGCAGGCCTTATTGGTCTGCCCAATGCAGGCAAATCCACATTTATTTCGCACGTGTCTGCTGCCCGCCCCAAAATAGCAGCCTACCCCTTCACCACCCTGACACCCAACCTTGGTGTTATGATTGACGATGTCGATCCAGACCGCCGCATGATTATTGCCGACATTCCCGGGCTTATTGAAGGAGCACATGAAGGACAGGGTCTGGGCCTGCGTTTTCTCAAGCATGTAGAACGCACGCGCTTTCTCGTCCACATCCTGAGTATTGAAGATGTGGACGAAGATGCCCCCTGGGCAGGATTTGACCTTATCAACGAAGAATTGCGGCGTTTTGATGCAAACCTGGCTGAACGGACACAGATTGAAGTTATCAACAAGATTGACCTGGTATCCACTGAATGGTTGGAAGCCCTGCGCGCAAAGGCTGTGGCCGACAACAGGCAGATTTTTTTCATCTCGGCACGCGACGGCTTGCAGCTGGAACCCCTTATAAAAAAAATGTGGCACGTGCGCGATACCAATGCTCTGCATGTCCCTTCAGTACGCACAGCAGCTATCGCCGAAGACGAGGATGAGGAATTTCCCGACATAGAAGTGATCTATACCCGTGAATAACGGTTGGTGGAGCATACCCATGTCAAGAGATGATTGGAAGCGGGAACGAAACGCAGCGCTGGCTCAGGCACGATTGATTGTTGTGAAGGTTGGCAGCGCCGTCTTGACTGGTTCCTGCGGTCTTGACGTCGCCGTGCTGGGGGACCTGGCTGCACAACTGGCTGCTCTGCGTACCGCCGAAGGTGGCCAGCGCCATATAGTGCTTGTCTCATCCGGAGCCGTGGCTGCAGGTCGTGCTGAATTGCTCAAGGGAGGCCGCAGTGTAGAGACCACTGGTCTTGCGGCTCGGCAGGCTGCTGCTGCTGTGGGGCAAGGGCAGCTTATGCGCACATGGGACACAGTTTTTCGCCAGCATGGCATACCAACAGCACAGGTGCTGCTCACACGCGATGATCTGCGTGCACGTCAACGTTTTCTCAACGCACGCAATACCTTTGCAGAATTATTGCAGTGGGGTGTTCTGCCCATTGTAAATGAAAATGACACGGTTTCCGTCAGTGAACTCAAGTTTGGCGACAATGACTGTCTGGCCAGCCTGCTGGTAAACCTAACAGGAGCGGATGTCTTCATCAACCTCACCTCTGCGCCGGGTGTGCTGGACGCCGACCCGCTAAAACACGCAGACGCCCGTATCATGGAATGTATTGATGACGTGGCTTCACTGGATCTTGCGCAGTTGTGCGGGGGCAAAACTTCTGTAGGTACGGGCGGCATGTATTCCAAACTCCTGGCTGCCCGTCGGGCAGCACAGATCGGCGTTCCCACGTTCATCCTGCCCGGGCGTGAGCCACAGGTACTGCTTCGGGCCTTCATTCATGCCAGCGCGGTACAAAAAGCGGGAGAACCTTTCACCGGCGGCACCTGGGTGCGCCCGGCACGGCATGCCATACCACGCCGCAAGTTCTGGCTGGCCTACCAGTCCGAACCGTCTGGGGCAGTGCTGGTGGATGCTGGTGCTGCCAGGGCTTTGCTCAATCAGGGAGGCAGCCTCTTGCCAGGTGGCGTATGCGGCGTGGAAGGAACCTTCCAGCGCGGGGCGCTCCTGCGCGTGCTGCATGAGGGTCAGGCTCTTGGTGTAGGCCTGACCAACTACAGTGCCGCTGAACTCAAAAAAATTATGGGGCTCAAACGGCATGAAGTGGCCGCCATATTGGGTGACGCACATTATCCCGAAGTCATCCACCGTGACAATCTGCTGCTGCATGCTGCGGTGTGATATATATTCCAGTAAACGAAATACCTGCATCTGAACTTTTTCTGCCAACCCTAGCGTGACAAGGCCGAGGCAGCTATTGCAGCAACAGTTCTTTCATAGACGTTGTCACCGTCAAAAAGCAGACAAACAGCGTCATTGCCAGACTGCGCGAGACGGTGCAGCGCCGGGGCATCCATGATATCTGGCGGAAATTGGCTCAGTGCCCAGGCCGCCATGCCGCGGCAGACCATATCCTGATCCTCCAATCCCTTGAGCAGCCAGGGACGCACCGCAAGGCAAAGCTGCTGCCGCTCCTGCGCCAGCCGGCCTATGGCCCAGTAGCAGGACCGGCGTAACATATCGTTATCACAGTAGTTATCATCCCGGCCAAGGTCAATGACATAGGAAAAAAGCACACGATGGAAGTCTCTGGCCAATGGCTCACTTGCCACAAGGATTTCACCGAATGCCTCAGGAATACCCCAACCGATATTGCCGGATTCTTCGTTGAGGTGCCACATGAGCCGTCGGATAATATTCCTGGCGGCTTCTGGCGTCTGCACAGCCAGACGGGCCGTTACATGGCCTAAGGCCACTGCAGCGCGGTGCATCAGACAAGGGGAAAGCAATAAAAAGGAAAACAACGGCCCCACATTTTCCACCCCGCCCCGGGCGATTTCGTCCAGGTGTTCCCGCCAGGCGGCACTTTCAAGATAACCACGCAATCTCTGTTTGGCCAGGCGCATACGGGACATATGTTTCTCCTTTGGCATTGCGTGCGTGGCGCACTGATGTTCACGATAGTCGCAGGCATGCCCGATTAGCGCAGTACGGGCATAAAGGCATGCCGCAGAAAAGCCAGCATGGATGCATACCGCTGGTCAAAATGCAGAAGCACATCTATATCCCAGAGCAACCACACCAGATGGCCGTGATACACGAGCTGCTGGGGTAGCCTTGATTCATCGTGCAATCCAACGGCAGTTGCTGCTTCTGTACCCATCACCACGACCCCCCTTGCCTTCAGGCAACGGACCCCCGACCAAAAAATATCCGCATTGGACGCTGATTCTGCACTCTCCAGAGTGTTTGCATCACCGGGGGCAATACACGCAGACGGCAAGCAGACTGGCCAAAAGGTATGCGTACCTGCAGGATGACCAAGATCCCGTAACAGCTGTCTTAGAAAAGCACTGCGCTCCTGTCGTCCCGGAGTTTTTTCGTTACAGATATCCGCACCAAGGGCATAGTACGTCCAGAGAATCACGCCGGGGCGTGTCTGTGCCAGGCGCTGTTGCCAGGGTCCAGGCCAGAGATGTGTGGGCAGCGGGTTCCAACCGCCGGCAGCAGCAACAGGAGAGTCTCCAACCTTTGCCTTCTTCTTCCCTGCTGGCCTGTGTAACGACTGCTCAGGGCTGTGCCCTGCCCTTTGCCGTTGCGCTGCAGCATCTGAACGTTCTGGTGCTGCTGCAGTGCTGCCTTGCTGCTTCTGCAGCTGGTCAAAGGCCGCCTGCCGCAGGTCTAAGGCATTGACAGTTTTGGGCATCAACAGACAGGAGAGTCCCTGATCTTCCCACAGAGCGGTTAACGGATTTACGAATGCAAAAGCCATGTGCATAGATCCCAGGCTATATCGGCCTTGCTACGCGTAGGCCAAATCTCGTGACGCCCGTGAGCATCCACTACGACCGCGGCATTGGTCTCCGTGCCGAAGCCGCTGCCGGCAACATTGACGGCATTGGCGGCCAGCACGTCAGCGCACTTGGCAGCCAGCTTGCTCTGTGCCAGCGCAAGAAGCGTATCCGTATTGTCAACCGTTTCCGCTGCAAAACCCAGTACCTTTTGCCCATGTGTCCGTTTACTGGCAAGAGTACGCAGGATGTCGGGATTGGGCACAAAATCCACAGTAAAACCTTGCGGCATGTCTGCCTTTTTAGCTTTTTTTGTGCCGAAACTTTTTGGCGAAAAATCCGCCACTGCGGCAGTAAACATGCCCATATCCATATGGGGCCAGAGGTCATGCGCCGCGGCAAACATTTCCCTGGCAGTACACACATGACAACAGGCCAGGTCGCACGGCAGAGCAAGCGAAATCCCCGGCCCGCATATGGCCGTCACCGCAGCGCCACGCAACCAAGCGCAGACGGCCAGCGCCATGCCCATGCGCCCGCTGGAAGGGTTAGACCAGAAGCGCACGCTGTCCCACGGTTCCCGCGTCGGCCCCAGGGTCACCAGCACACGCTTGCCCGCCATATCCTGCGGGGCCAGTGCCCGCAGGGCAGTAAAAAAGATAGCCCTTACGCGCGCGCGTAGGAACGAAAACACCTCAGGTGCTTGCACCTGCTTGCACCTGAAAAAACGAGGTGCTTGCACCTGAGACTGGCTGTACAAATATGGCAAAAATACGGACTTTTGCAACTAGCTGACTTGCAAGTCGTTGCAAACCAGGTGCAAGTAGGTGCAAGCACCTGATGTACTTTCGTTCATACGCGCGCACGCGGGCGCGA
>CAJOMG010000011.1 GCA_905235595.1 uncultured Desulfovibrio sp.
TTGCATAAACATGATTGTGATATTTTTCATAATTAATTATTAGCAATATATGTACATGCAATGTCTGTATATATAACAATGTACATAATATTACTAAAAGGAGTTACCCGTGGACGATCAGGATGGAGGAGACGTCAAGATCAGAGTAAACAACCTTACAAAGAAGTTTGGTGACCTCACTGTACTCAACAACATTAACTTCACCATTAAACGTGGTGAGTTCCTTGCCATTGTCGGTCCCACAGGTTGCGGGAAAACGACTTTTCTCAACTGCCTTTCCAAGCTGATGCCCGCAACAGACGGGGAAATCCTCATTGATGGTGAGGAGGCCAATCCCCGAAAACACAATCTGGCTTTCGTGTTTCAGGAACCGACATGTCTGCCTTGGCGCACCGTGCGGGAGAATGTGGCCTATGGCATGGAGGTCAAGGGCGTCGGCAAGACAGAGAGAGAAAAACGCGCGACGGATATTATGGAACTTGTGGGTCTCTCCAGTTGCGCTGACCTCTACCCAAACCAGGTTTCCGCCAGTATGATGCAACGCATCACCGTTTCGCGCGCTTTTGCCGTGAATCCTGACCTGCTGCTCATGGACGAACCGTATGGTCAGCTGGATGTGAAACTGCGCTTTTACCTTGAAGACGAGCTTATCAATCTTTGGCAGAAACTAAACAGTACCATACTGTTTGTCACTCATAATATTGAAGAAGCCGTCTATGTTGCGCAACGCGTTCTGGTGCTGACAAACAAACCCACCTCGGTGAAGGCCGAAATTCACATCGATCTGCCTCGACCGCGCAATCCCATTGATCCAAGGTTTGTGGAGTTACGCAAACAGGTAACGGAACTTATCCGCTGGTGGTAAGGAGGTTATCATGGCCTATCAGAAAGTCGTTGTTAAAGACCCTCCTCTCCTTCGGGCACTTCCCTACGTCAGCATTGTGGCTTTTTTCCTTATCTGGGAATTTGCCGTACGTTCGGGCGCCATTCCACAGACACTCCTGGCTTCGCCCAGCCAAGTTTTAGAGGCATTTATTGACAAACTGTCCAATCCCAACCCTGATGGTGCGGTGATGCTCACCCACTTCAAAACCAGTCTCTCCGAGGCATTTCTGGGTTACGTGCTTTCCTTGCTTGTGGGGTTGCCTTTGGGGTTGGCTATGGGCTGGTTCAATGTCGCCGAGGGTCTCTTTCGCCCCATTTTTGAACTAATCCGACCTATTCCACCCATCGCTTGGATTCCCCTTACGGTGTTCTGGTTTGGCATCGGGCTCACGGGCAAGGTATTCATCATCTGGATTGCGGGTATCGTGCCCTGTGTCATCAACGCCTATGTGGGGGTACGTATGACGAATCCAGTGCTTATTCAAATGGCAAGGACATACGGTGCTAACGACTGGCAGATATTCACCCAGTTGTGCATACCCTCGTCGCTACCCATGGTCTTTGGAGCATTACAGCTGGCTCTCGCCTACTGCTGGACCAATCTTGTGGGCGCTGAACTTCTGGCAGCTGATTCCGGTCTTGGTTACCTGATCACCATGGGCGGCCGTGTAGCTCGCCCGGACCTCATCGTGCTTGGCATGATTTGCGTGGGGATTTCGGGTGCCATCATCGGCATTGTCATAGACCATGTTGAGAAGAAGCTGCTGGCCGGCATCAGGAGGTGAGCATGGCTACCAACTCCATCGCCAATGAAACCGTCGATCACGCACAAGAGCGCGGAAAACTCACGTTCTTCAAGCTGATCACCAATACCTATTTTTTGTACTGCGTTTCCATTGTGGGATTCCTTTCCCTTTGGCACTGGACAGCTTCGGAAAAAATTTTCCGTGATTCCCTTGCCACGCCGGCCCAAGTGCTGGATCAGATTATCCGCCTAACCACCATGAAATTCGCCGGCACTAATCTCTGGGGGCATATCTGGGCCAGTTGCCAGCGCGTTCTCATTGGATTCGTGATCGCTAGCGTTGTGGCTGTGCCCCTCGGCTTGTTTATGGCGCTTAACAAGACCGTGAACGCCATCGTCAAGCCACTGTTCGACATGTTCAAACCCATGCCGCCCATCGCCTGGGTATCCATCGCCATCCTGTGGTTCGGCATAGGTGAAACCTCCAAGGTCTTCATAATCATCATTGGCACGTTTGTGCCCTGCCTCCTCAATGCCTACAACGGCGTCCGCCTGGTAGATCCAGAGCTGTATGATGTTATCCGAGTACTCGGCGGCAACCGCAGAGACGAAATCTTTCATGTCTGCTTTCCCGCTTCATTCCCGGCAGTTTTCGCAGGACTACAAATATCACTTAGCGCCGCCTGGACGTGCGTGCTCGCAGCAGAGCTGATGAATTCCCGCGACGGCCTCGGTTTTCTGATCAAGCGAGGTATGGATACGCACAATCCCGCCCTGGTACTTGCCGGCATGCTGTTAATTGCAGCGGCAGCCTGGCTCAGCTCCCTGATTGTCAGTTACGCTGAGCGTAAGCTCTGCCCATGGAAGCGCAGCATCGACAACGTCTAGCCTGAAAGGAAAGACCTATGAGCAACACCACAACGCCGACGCTGAAAATCCACTGCGAGAACCTAAGCAAAACCTTTATCCAGAAAGGAAACCAACAGGTGCCCGTGATCAGGGATATTACGCTAGATGTGTATGAAAACGAATTTCTCGTGGTTCTCGGCCCCGGTCAGAGTGGCAAATCCACCCTGCTCAAAATTATTGCCGGTCTGGAGCTGCCGGACAAAGGCTATGTCACTCTGGACGGGGTGCCTGTCTGCGAGCCGGGGCCGGATCGCGGCATTGTTTTTCAGAGTTATATGCTTTTCGCTTGGAAAACGGTGCGTGACAATGTTGAACTGGGCCTCAAACTGCGCAATATCCCTATCGAAGAACGTCATAGTGTAGCCGACCACTATATCAAGATGGTCGGATTGCAGGGTTTCGAAAACCACTATCCACATCAGCTTTCCGGTGGCATGAAACAACGCGTCGGCATCGCCCGTGCCTATGCCAACGCGCCCAATGTCATGCTTCTGGACGAACCCTTCGGTCAGCTTGATGCCCAGACGCGACTGTACATGCAGGTAGAGACGGCGCGTATTTGGGAACAGGAAAAACGTACAGTGCTTTTTGTCACAAACAATATCGACGAAGCACTATTTCTGGCCGACCGCATTGTATTGATGGAGGGCAAGCTGCCGGGAACCATCAAAACAGAATACGTTATTGATTTACCACGGCCGCGCGAGCATACGTCCATGGATCTGCTCAAGCTGCGCGGAGAAATAATAGATAACACAGAGCTGATATTGTGACATCCGGTGCACTGTTTTTTGCAATGATGCTGGGCGTCGCAGGCTCCTGGGGCATATTCATGGCGACAAGTTTGCTCCGCAGCCGGTTTTTGCGTAAGCCGCCCAACGATGATTCCCTCGGTGGCACGTTGGTGAAAACTCTGGAGGACGACAGCCCCGAAGCCCTGACAGCGACATTTCGTCGTGTGTTTACCCTGCGTCTGTGGGCGCTGCTTTTTTGTCTGGTTTCGCTGGTGGCCTGGATACTGTGGGCAGAGTGGATGATATGTGTACTCCCGGCCGGGCTTGGTTGTGGCTTTCTGTATCTGGCCCATCGTTGCCGGACGAAATATGTGCTTCGCATCACGCAACAGCGGTAGGTATTTCTTTGTGAAGATAGAACAAACACCTGCCGGAAGCAAAGTTCTTCATCCTCTCCGGCCGTGTTTCGGGGATATCCGGCTGCAGAAAGGGCATGCCTGAACGTACGGTTCCCGGATGGCACTGGAGAGGTAGTCAACAACCTTAAGGAGGATGCCTATGTTCAAGAAACTGATTGCCGTATTCATGATGGCGGCCTTTACCGCTGGCATGACCTGCGCTGCCATGGCTGCAGATCTTGTGAAGGTGCCCAGCGCCTGGATGGACGAACACGAAACCTTCCTAATCTGGTATGCCAAGGAAAAAGGGTGGGATAAAGAAGCCGGCCTCGATATCGAAATCAAATATTTTGATTCCGGCGCGGCCATCCTCAATGCTCTGCCCTCTGGCGAATGGGTTTTTGCCGGCATGGGTGCCGTGCCTGCAATGCTGGGCAATTTGCGCTACGGTACAATCATTATCGCCAATGGCAATGACGAATCCATGACTAACGGCGTTATTGTGCGCAAGGACAGCGATATTGCCAAGGTCAAGGGCTGGAACAAAGACTATCCCGATGTGCTAGGCAGCAAGGAAACCGTCAAGGGCAAAACCTTCTTGGTAACCACGGTCAGTTCCGCCCATTATGCTTTGTCATCCTGGTTGGAAATCTTCGGTCTCAAAGACAGTGACGTGGTCATTAAAAATATGGATCAGGCTCAGGCCGTGGGTGCGCTTGAAAACAACATTGGTGACGGCGCGGGCTTATGGGCACCCCATCTCTTCTTGGCTGAAAAAAAGGGAGGTGTCTTGGCGTCTGACCTCAAAGCGTGCAAAAAGGGCAATCCCATTGTGTTGATTGCCGATCCCAAATACGCAGCCGCGCATCCCGATGTGACGGCCAAGTTTCTGACTGTATATCTGCGCGCTGTGAACATGCTGCAGCATGAAAGCCCCGAAAGTCTTGTGCCCGAATATCGGCGTTTTTTCCTTGAATGGGCTGGTAAAGACTATGACGAAGCTTTGGCTCTGAAGGATTTACAGAAACACCCTGTCTACAACCTGGAACAGCAACTCGCCATGTTTGATGATTCCAAGGGGCAGAGTCAGGCTCAGAAATGGCAGAGCGAGATTGCCAAGTTCTTCACAGCCGTAGGCCGCATTACACCGGACGAAGCCAAGAAGGTGGGAGACGGCAAGTACGCAACCAACAAATACCTGAAGATGGTTAAGGCACCCATTCCTTCATACAAGTAAACACAGCAGAAAATACGCAGGCCCTCCTCCCTTGCGGGGGAGGGCTTTTTTCCGTTATAAGCAGAGTAACATGCTTAGTTAACATCAGCTTGGCTTCCGGCGGCAATTGTTCCTCCCTCATTGTCCGCACATCCGTCGTGTTGCCACACTCGGGCACATGGAAAATACTGCATTTGTTTCAGGTATTTTCACCGTTCTTGAGCATATTCCGCTCGGTGTCTGCGACGTCGGGGAGTGGCAGCTGCACTATGCCAATGCCGCTATGCAACACCTGCTGAAGATTGACGCGAATATGCCAAGCCAGGAACTCAATGTGTGGTTGAGCCAGGGCAGCCTTGTGAGCTGCAGTGATATGGCCATCAATGAAAGGCAGGAGCATGTGCTGTTCCGCCGAAAAGACGAAAAACTGTTCATTGTGAGCTGGTGGCCCATTACCGGAGAAGGTGGCGACGGAAAACGCTGTATCAGCATTATGGAACTTCCGGCGGGGTATAGCATCACACAGCTCTCAGAACAATCCTGGCTGGAGCTGGACAATATTCTGGAATACATCCACGACGGTATTTGGATTATCGACGGCAACGGCATCACTCGCCGCGTCAACAAGGCATTGGAACGCATAGCCGGCATAAGGGCCGATGAGGTCGTAGGCCTGCCGGTTACGGTGCCTATGAAGAAAGGTCGTTTTAAAACCTGTGTTTCCCTGCAGGCGCTGAAAACACGACAGACGGTGACACTCTTTGACGACTATGCCAACGGCAAGCGTTGCCTTAATACCAGCACGCCCATTTTTGATGCGGCAGGCAATATCCTGAGCGTCATCGCTGTTATCCGTGACATGACTGAGTTAGAGGAACTACAACGCAGACTCTCCCGCCTAGAAGTGGAAGCCATGGCTTACAAACTGCGTGCCAGAGGACTGGATAAGGATACCGAAGGTGGTCTGATGGGGCAAAGTTTGCTGCTGGAAAAAGCCCGGCAAGATATCGTGAGAGCCGCCAACGCAGATACCGTTACCCTGATTCTTGGGGAGACCGGCACCGGCAAGTCCATGGCCGCCAAACTCATCCATGAAATGAGCAGTCGGGCGGAAAAACCCTTCATCGCCCTCAATTGCGGAGCCATCTCGCCGTCTCTCATGGAGGCTGAAATCTTCGGCTACGAGAGCGGTGCCTTTACCGGGGCTTCTCGTGGTGGGAAGCCCGGCATGCTTGAACTGGCAAACGGGGGCACGTTGCTGCTGGATGAAATAGGCGAACTCTCCCTGCCCATGCAGGTTAAACTTTTGCATGTCCTAGATGAACAGCCCTTCTACAGGGTGGGTGGAACACATCCCATCAAGTTGAATGCTCGCCTTATCGCTGCCACCAACAGGCCGCTGGAGAAAATGGTGGCCAGGGGGGAATTTCGCGAAGACCTCTTCTACCGTCTGCGTGTTTTAAACGTCATCATGCCCTCACTACGGGAACGCCGGGAGGACATCCTCCTTCTGGCATGGCACTTTCTGCATGAGGCCAGCGAGATTTCTGGCAGGGAATTGGTGTTGGACCCTCGAACTGAGAAGTTCTTCCTAAGTTACCGCTGGCCCGGCAATGTGCGGGAACTGAAATCGGTCATTCAATCTCTGGCGACACTCAACCACACTGGAATCATCCTGCCCACAGACCTACCGGCATATATGCACAACGAGGTCGACAAAGTTCCTTCTCTCCCCTCACTGTCTTCAGGGCAGAGCATGCCGGAAGCCATGTCTGCTCTTGAAAAAAAGTTACTGTCCGAAGCACTGGCAGAAACGGGAAGCACTTACAAGGCCGCCAGACGCTTGGGAATCAGCCAGTCCTCTGTGGTACGCAAGGCCAGAAAATATGGTATCTGCACTGCTATGTTGCTGGGGCTGGCCGGGCCAACCAAAGCAGAAGGATAGCCGTTCGAAACATGCGGCATTTGCATGAAAACCGGAGGACTGCATGGAAGGAATGGCTGTAGGCATGATCATAGGTCAAAGCATCAAACTATACGCACTGATGACGCCCACTGCCGTGCTGAGCGCCTTTATCAACGGTACACAACAGTACGACATGGCGCGCAAAAAACGCGTAGCCTGCAAAACCTCGGTATCCATTTTTTTGATCGGCTCTTGCATGTTCCTGTTGGGGGAATATATTTCCTCGCTCTTTGGTTTTACGCTGGATGCCTTCCGCATTGGCGTGGGAGTGCTGCTTTTTCTTTCTGCTGTCACCCTTATGAATGACGACGGCTCGCCAGAACACCACTCGCACGATGGCGATATCAGTGTGGTGCCCTTGGCCATCCCGCTGTGTATGGGGCCTTCGACCATAGGCACCCTTATGGTCATTGGCGCGTCAACCACGACAGTTACGGAAAAACTGGCCGGCGAAATCTGCCTGCTGCTGGCCTCGGCGGGCATGTTTTTTCTTTTGCTTCTTGCCAATAACGTGGTCAAAATACTGGGTCGGACGGGTCTTATTGTCATGGCAAAACTCACAGCCCTGTTACTAGCGGCCATGGCAGCACAGGTCGTCTTTACCGGTATAGCCGGCTTCCTGCGGTAACTGCTTAATGGACACCTCCTTCCTGAACGAAATTGTAGGTACCAGCATTAAAATATACGCACTGATGACGCCTCCTGCTGTTCTCAGTGCCTTCCTCAGTGGTACTAAAGAGTACAGTGCCCGGCGGAAGCGCCTGACCGCCTTCAAGACCTCCCTTGCGATTTTTCTGCTCGGCCTGACGCTTTTCCTATTTGGAGAGTACGTCTTCACGCTCTTTGACTTCACCCTTGACGCCTTCCGCATCGGCTCAGGCGTGCTGCTACTGCTCACCGGCATTACGCTCATGAATGACCGCGAGAAACAAGACGCACAGCCCAACCCAGATGAAGACATCAGCGTGGTGCCTCTGGCCATCCCCTTGGGCATGGGGCCGGCTTCAATCGGCGCCGTTATGGTCATGGGGGCTTCGGCACAAGGATCGCACGAAATTCTTATCGGCATCATTTCTTTGCTACTGGCGGCGTTAGGTATCTTTGCGCTGCTTGTTTTGGCCGATGTGGTGGCCCGCGTACTGCAAAAAACAGGTATTGCCGTACTCGCCAAGCTTACTGGACTGTTGTTGGCAGCCATTGCGGCTCAGGTTATTTTCACCGGGATTCAGGGTTTTTTCAGCGGGCACTGAAATTGATCGTGCCTTGGCCAACAAACACATTTTTGCAAGAAAAGTTGTGTGATCCGGGAGCCAAAGTTGCATACGATACGTTCGACCTGAATTTTCTATCATGCAGGCCGTGATTGATGCCAGAAAGAAGAGGCCTCACATAGAAACATCCTTACTAAGGCTTGCAAGAACGGCAAGCAGCGTATATAAAAACGCGCCGGTAAACATTGTAATAAGTCTTTATTTGTGATTCTTGCTTTGTGTTCTGACTTGCAAGTACCATACTCCTTGGAGGTTAGTTGTGTTTGAATCTATAGCATATGCCATGGGTGGAGCTCCAGCTGGCACCGCGCCTGCGGGCGGTACGGAAATGCTGATGCAGTTCATGCCACTTATTCTCATGTTCCTGATTTTTTGGTTTCTGCTTATAAGACCGCAGCAAAAGAGGGCCAAAGCCCATAAACAAATGCTGTCCGAGCTGAAGCGAGGCGATCATGTTATGACCGGCAGTGGTCTTATTGGTCGTATCCTTGAAATTGATGATGAACAGGTCCTGCTGGAGTGTGGTGAAGCAAAGTTGCGCATTTCACGTGGGGCTATTGGTGGCCTAATGCCCACTAAGTCTGACAAGGAAGAAAAGGACGCAAAGAAATAAGCTGTCAATGGGCATTAGACTGTTGTTTGGCTCTTTCATTATGTTGTGGTAGCTTATGCAGCGAACATGTGCAGCTATTTCAATCTCTTGTGCGGAAGGTGAATAATGGGTTTGCGCTGGCGTTTACTTCTAGCCGCCATGGTTTTTGTGCTCTCTCTGGTGTACGCTCTGCCCAGCGTGCCTTTTCTTGGGGGTATGCTGGGACCGGTTTTGCCGTCCAGCAGGATTAATCTCGGCCTTGATCTCAAGGGTGGCATACATCTGACGCTTGGCGTAGAAGTGGCGAAGGCGGTGAGCAACTCCCTGGCTTTGGTCGGGCAGGATCTACGTCGACTTGCCGAGGATGAAAAAATTGTAGTGCTCCGTCCTCGCGTGGTTGGCGGTACTGCCTTGGAATTTGTGTTACCACGCGCAGAAAGCGAAGGTGCGTTGCGCGAGCTTTTATCGCGGTATTTTCCTCAGCTCACGGTGGGGGAGCCACAAAAGGGTGAATCTGGTCAGCTTCGGTTTGTGGCGCATTTTACTGACCAGGAAATAAAGCGCCTTGAAGATCTTGCATTAGATCAGGCATTGCGTACCATCCGCAACCGCATTGATCAGTTTGGGGTGGCTGAACCCGATATTCGCAAGCAGGCCGGTAACCGGATTCAGGTGCAGCTGCCTGGTATTTCCGATCCACGTCGGGCAGTGCAAATCATTGGACAGACTGCACATCTGGAATTTCATCTCGTTCGTGATGATGTGGATCCAGCCAAGGCCATGCTGCCTCCTGGGGTTATTGCCTTGCCTCTGCAAGAGCGCAATGGAAAGGTGCATCGCATTGCTGTGGAAAAGGACGCCATGCTCACGGGCGAAGATGTTTCTGATGCACGTCCTGCCTTTGACAATCTGAATCAGGCCTATGTAACCCTGAATTTCAATTCTCGTGGAGCCCGCATTTTTGAACGTGTAACGGGAGAGAATGTGGGCCGGGGAATGGCTATCGTACTAGATGGAACTGTGTATTCTGCTCCTGTGATACGCGAGCGTATTGGCGGTGGTCGGGCCAGCATATCGGGGAGCTTTACTACGGCAGAAGCACAAGACCTGGCCATTGTTTTGCGGGCAGGTTCCCTGCCTGCGCCTGTTTCTGTGCTGGAAGAACGCACGGTTGGACCATCGTTGGGTCAGGAAGCCATTGATAGCGGCATACGTGCAGCACTGGTAGGTGCAGTGGGTGTTGTGCTTTTTATTGGCATTTACTATGGGTTGAGCGGCATCATTGCTGACATCATGCTTTGTTTTACCATGCTGATTATCATGGCGGGTATGGGGGCCTTTGGTGCCACCCTGACCTTGCCAGGCATTGCGGGCATTGTATTGACCATTGGTATGGCTGTGGATGCCAATGTGCTTATCTATGAGCGCATTCGTGAGGAATTGCGCAAGGGGCTTTCCCCTCTTGCGGCGGTGCGGGCCGGTTTTGACAGGGCAACCATTTCCATTACAGATTCGAACCTTACCACAATTATTGTAACCGTAATACTGTATCAGTTTGGTACGGGACCTGTGCGTGGCTTTGCCGTCACTCTGGGATTGGGCATTGTGGCCTCCATGTTCACGGCGATTTTTGTCTCACGGACCATCTTCGAGACATGGGCGCGGCGGTGCGGGCCCAAGGGTATCAGCATTTAGGGGGAGGGACCATGGGGTTCGCATTTATTAAGCACGACACGCACATAGATTTTATTGGCTTCCGCCGTGTGGCCTATGCCCTTTCCCTTTCACTGCTCCTCGTGGGAGTGGTTTCTGCTCTTTGGGGAAAGGGGCCTAAGCTGGGAATTGATTTTGCTGGCGGCGTTATTGTGCAGGTGCAGTTTCAGCAGCAAATTGATGATAATGCATTGAAGAAGAGTCTGGACATTCCCTCGCTTCCCGGCATTACAACACAGCGTTTCGGCGACACGGGACGGGATTTTCTGTTGCGTTTTTCACAGACGCAGAGCGGTGACGCCACCCAGCTGCGTACTACTGTTGTGGATAGCCTTGCTGCTGCCTTCCCTGGCAATAAGGCAGAAATCCAGCGTCTGGAAGTAGTCGGTCCCAAAGTTGGAGCTGATTTGACAAATAAGGCATTGAGTGCGCTTTATTATTCCATTCTGCTTATTGCCGTGTATATCTCCGGCAGATTTGAGCAGCGCTGGATGGCGGGTGCCGCCATGGCTGCTGCCCTTTGGGGAGGTGTATATCTTGTCGGGCTTACGGGTGTGGGTATGGGCTGGCTGGTACTCGTTGCCTTGGCTATTACTCTCATTGTGTGTTTCGCCCTGAGGCTCAATTTTGCCTTGGGTGCACTGGTTGGCTTGTTACACGATGTCGCCATTACAGTTGGGCTACTTTCGGTTATGGGGGTGGAGCTGGATCTCAATGTTCTTGCGGCCCTGCTGACACTGATCGGTTATTCCTTGAACGACACCATTATTATCTATGACCGGTTACGCGAAAACTTGCGCGCCGCGCCCAATTTGGATATGGCTGTCATTATCAACAGCAGTGTGAATCAGACCCTTTCACGTACCATACTTACCAGTGGCACCACGGCAGTGGCTACACTGGCACTCCTGCTACTGGGCGGCGGTGTTATCCATGATTTTGCGTTGACCATGCTTATCGGCGTTATCATTGGCACCTATTCTTCCATTTATGTTGCATCTTCCATCCTTCTGGCCCTGGGCAATGCGCAATTTTATGTGGCTCTGTTACAAAAGGAAAAATATGAACGACCTGGTGAACATGGTGTTGTATAGCCACATGCATTGTGATTGAAATCAATGGTATTACTGGGGGACGCTTGTTTGCGTCCCTTTTTTTCCATGTGTTGCTCCAGCCCTGAATATTTGGGTCGACCATACTGTCACCTCTTGGGGACTGTAAATATAAGGAAGAGATTCCATGCCGCAGTTATCTTCGATTTTGTCACGTCTGCCTACAAATATTGAAGTGCATATGAGTACCATGGGCCATGTGGTCTGGGTATGCTGGCACGATAATGTTGCACCGACTGTAGGGCAAATATTGATGACATATGGCGGCATGCTGGTGGTTGAGGATGACACCCAGGCCATCTGGTTTTTTTTCACGGACGACGTTTTCTTGGCCCTGGCGCGATTGATGGTCTGGGGAAGCTTTCATGAACTTCCGGCGTCGGTAGAGCTTTTTCCTGGCAGGTTACAGTTTGGACGCAAGGGCGATTCCAATCTCCTGATGGACGGAGCACTGCAGGCGCAAAAGATTATTGTTCCCGATAATCTAGAGGTTTGGATTCACCCCAAAAGCCGTGAAGATAAAAAGGGCCTGCCTGGCATTACTTTTGAGCGCCATACAGGACGCCAGGGCATGGCTGGCGTGGATTGGGCCACCATGACAGTGGATGTGCGTATGCCCTACGCATCCACACAAGCATGGTTTGCGCTTATCCATCCTTTGGGTAGCCCCCTGGACAAAAATTTTCAGGACGGCTGGGACAGCATGTTCAAACGTCTGGGGGAAATGTTACAGCAGCATAAGATGAAATCTATCTTCAACGAGACATTTCTTATGATCTCGGTGGAGAATTTGATGATGCTGCGTACTTTTATGCGGGATTATCTTCAGTCATTCAGCGGAGAGGACAACCTGCGATGGCCCTGCGTATGTGTGGTCGCTGACAGGAACAACCTTAATTTTAATATAGACCTGCCTAAGAAAATCGGTTTGAAGTGGGATAGTCTGGCGCCTGATTTTCCTTATCTGACCTACCGTAATGCCTATTTGCTGGGTGAAGGTTTTGTCGTTCGCGACTTGCGTTACTCTGGTGATCAGACCACAGTGGACAACTGGTGCAACGTCATGCTGGCTGACGACAGCATTGGCATAAAGACCTTGCCCTTGCTCATGCCCAGTTATTTGACCAATTCCACAGAATCGGGCGTCGGATGCGTTTATTGCGGCCTCGCTTGCCATGAATCTGCCCAGTGTCCCACAAGGCATGCGGCTCCTTCAGATCCGACAATTTGGGAAGAGCTTGCAGAATTCGATTTAGATGCTATCAACAATGGCTTTAAGAAAATTGAAACAACCCTGACAGCTGATGGCTTGGATGGATATACTACTCTTCTGGAAGAAAACGATGAGGCGGCTGTTGTGCTGCGGGCTGTGCTGGATATCAATGCAATGGGGCAGTTACGTAATGTGCCGCAGCATTGGCTGTACCGCATGCGTGATCCTGACCCCAACGAAGAACCTCCGCAGAAGGATGACAGCCCTTCATGGGATTTCCTGGAAAAACTGATAAATACAGAATTCGACGATCTTGCCAACCTGGGTAAGAAAGTTTCTGAAAGCATGACCCGCTACCAACGGGATTCGCGTCTGCGTATGGTGCAGGCCTTCATTTCCCTGGAGCGAAATGATTTTGAGCACGCTGTTGCATATTTTAAGGAGGCAGCAACGCTCAATGCATCGCCGGCCATGCAGGCATGGAACGAATTTTTTCAAGCCCGTATGGCTGAAGAACAGGGGCAATATACTCAGGCATTGGAGCAGTATTCCCAGATTCAACGCGTCATGCCACATTGGCGTGACATTCGCTACAGGGCCATTGTCTGTCGCGTTAAGATGGGGTTTTGTGAACCCATACTGGAGCAACTGACCAAACTCATTCGCGAAGATGCCACCTACTTTAACAGGGCGCTTATTGACCCTGCTCTCGAGCGTGGCCGCCTCATGATTCTGTCCAGTCTGCACGATCTTGCCGATGAGGCGAAGGCAGCAGCAGAAAATGACAGAAAACGCATTCTTGAAATGTGTGATAGAATCAATGAATGGTTTCCATCTGACCATCCCGTACAGCTAGATTTAGGAACGCGACTACGTGCTCTTAATGAACAGGCAGGTATCAACAGTTATATGATGTCACTCAGGGTGATGGCTGTGCGTCCTGAGTTGGAGAAGGAGCTGGAAGAACATATTGCCCATGAAGTTGAGGATCTGCGTAATCGTTACAAGTACTATCTTGATATACTGCAGGAGATACGTGACGAAGCATCCTGGTTTCCATTCCCTGGCGCACTGAAGGAATTCAGTCAGGAATTCAACGAAAGTGCTGGAATCATCAACCGTGCCTTTGCTTGCAATTTTAAGGAAGCAGCGGCCTTCAAGCGTTCCAGGGCTGATACCACACAACTTGCGGATTTGCTGCGCAGTCTCAGGAAGCGTCTGAAATCATTGCGTATGGTACGCGATGGCACGTTGTTTGGTCTGACGTTTTTAAAGACGTTCTTTTGGGTGGAAGCCATGGGCCTGCTGCTCTGTTTTGTAACCGTGCCCGTAGTCTATTTCTGGGGGGACGCCATTCACCTTGGCTGGTTGAAAAGGCTTTTTGGTTCTGAACCGTGGTCTATTCAGAAAGTGCTTGTACTCATCGTATCTGTGATGGCGATTGGGCTTGCAGCTCTGCGCACGACACTTGTTTTTGACCGTAAACAATTGCTGGCGGAGGCACGCCGGCAGCGCGAAGATGCACAGCAGAATCGTCTGGAGCGTATTCGCCAGCAACGCCGCATGGAACTGGAGAATGCTGCTCATAAAGCTGAAGGAGGATAAGCTGCATGATGCCTTGCAGATCTATTGCGATGATGGCCCCGGTAGGCAATAAGATTGGATGATGGAGTGAGCATAAGGAGGTAAGTATGCCCTCATTGAAAGATTTTGCCCTGTATAGCATAGATTGGAACCTTACCCCGGAACATGCCGTCACCATGTACCTTGAGTGGGGTAACAACGATTGGCATGCAGAATATCCTCCGGTGCGCTCCAAGGACGACGTTTCATATTATTTTGTTGTGGACACTTGGCAGGTTCCACCGCTCATTCGACTCGTGCGCCGCAATTCCGAAAAAGCCGAAGACATTTTTACCATGCCTTTGCCGGAAAAACTGCAGGAAGATTTTTATAGAGTTAATGGCTCTGTGCGCGGCATCAGTGCACCCAGCCCGGCTGTGCTGGCTTGGCTCAAGCAGGAACTGGGGCAGAGTTGATTGTTGTATGTTATCAGGCAATCAGTTCTCGGTTTCTTCAAGGTATTCCAGCACGTCGTAGTGAACATGGTCCAGAATGTGGGTAAGTAGTGTGATGCAGTCGTCACCTACGGCTTGTCCCAACAATTCTGCAATAAAGGCGGCGCGCTTGGCGTTGACCAATGCGTCATAGCCTGGATCCGTGCTGTAAGGAATGGCTTGGATGGCATCGCTGAATTCCAGCAACTGAGCTTCTTCCAAATATTTAATGGGTTGCGGCACCTCGTCAATGTAGGCAATGCCTTCGCGCAGTTCCAGCATCACAGGCTTGCCATGCATGTAGGCAATACATACCTCCATTATCTCCTCCTTTACTTGTGCGGGTGGTCGCTGGCGTCAGCCTCATTGTTCCAGCCAAAGCGTACTCCAGCATAGCCAACTACATGCAGTGCGTCCCCGGAAGCTGCAGCGGATGTGTCATGAGTATCCAGCTTGGCCCAGGGGTTGCCTGCTGCCCGGGCTGCAAAAAGAGCGAGTGCCATGGGAGCGGCGCCGCACATGGTGATGTGCTCACGCTGGGTAATGTCGAGCAGGCCTTCAGCATCACAGGAAAGAACAGGGGCTAGAGCGCGGGCGTCTTTGTGCAGCGTCGTCTGCTGATCTTCATAGTGATTCATGTCTGAACTGACGATAAGAGCAATGTCTTCGTAGCGTTGCATGACATCGGCTAGGGCTTGGCCAGCTGTTTGCAGCACTGACGGGGTGTGGGTACCAATGCACACGGGCGTAATATAAAATGGCGCCCCATGGCTTAGAAATTGAAAAAATGGCAATAGCACTTCAATAGAATGCTCATGGAGGTGCGAGTCCGTGTCTGCAGCAAAGCCGATCTGTTTCGTGATAAGCGCATCGGCCAGCAGCGCATCAACGGGCACGTCACCCAAAGGTGTGCGCCAATACCCCTCAGGCCAGATCCCCAACGGGTGGCCCATGCCGGTATGATTGGGACAGAGAAAAATCATATGCATTGGTACAGGTGCGGTCTGTGAACGTGTGCCCCAGGCTTGTGCCAGGGTACAACCGATGACAGAGCCGCAGAACACATAGCCCGCATGGGGTAGCATGACGCCGCGCAATGATGCATGATTGATAGTATCCTGCGATGTTGAGTGTAAGGCGGCCCCGTGTGTAAGCCAGTACTGAACCTCACCCAGCAGTGTTTTGGCATTGTCGGGGTAAAATCGACCTGCTGCTACAGGATTGCGTATGAGCACAATAATCTCTCTTTCCTTTGAGAGTGCATTGCATGAAAAAGCCGCCCCTTGCAGGGGGCGGCTTTTAACCTATGTTATCAACTGCCTCCCATGAGCCAGTTCATGGGCACGATAGAGATCTTGGGGAAGAAGAGCAGCAGGAAGAGCATAAATATTTCCACTGCCAGGAAGGGTACAAGTTTTACCGTCAGTTCACTGAATTTGACGTTGCCAACGCCGCAGACCACATAGAGCACTGTGCCCACAGGTGGGGTAATAACGCCTATACCCAGATTTAGAATGAACAGCAGACCAAAGTAATACGGATCTATGCCTGCCTGCGTGATCAAAGGATAGAACACCGGGGCGAAAATCAGGATATTGGGCGTCAGATCCATGACCATGCCGATGAGGAAGAGGAAGACGTTGATGCACAATAGCAGTAAAATCGGGCTGTCAATGAGCGGCGTGAACAGCTTTGTCATCTGGTCGGGTATCTGGGCAATGGTAATGAAATAGCCCACGGCCGATGCTGACGCCACAATGAGCATAACTGCAGAGGTCGTCCGTGCCGCCCGTGCGCTTACCCGCAATAATTCACGGAAGGAAAGCTCGCGGTAGTAAAGTGTACATACCAATATGGCATAAATGGCTGCAAATGCACCACCCTCAGTGGGGGTGAATACACCGAAACGGATGCCGCCCAGCAGGAGCACGGGCATCAGAAATGCCGGGGTAGCATCAAAAAGGATGCGTAAGGATTCTTCACGGGTAAAGGTAATGATTTCATTATAGCCATCTGTGCGTACTATAAAGAACCACACAATACAAAGCGCAAGACCGATAAAAATACCCGGCATGAGACCGATCATGAACAGCTTTGTGATGGATAGGCCGCTTACAGTGGCACCCAGCAGAATAAAATTCGTGCTGGGCGGGATGATAGGACCGAGAATGGCTCCTGAAGCTATGACAGCCCCGGCGCGTCCAGGATGGTAGCCCACCTTACGCATCATGGGCAAAAGCAGCCCCCCCAGGGCCGCAGCTTCGCCAACAGAGCTGCCCATGAGCCCGGCAAAAATGACACTTGAGACAATGGCTGCGTAGCCCAAGCCGCCGCGCACACGGCCAATCATGAGCTGTGCCAGTTGCACCACGCGTTTTGAAAGCCCACCCGCTGCCATGATCTCACCGGCAAATACAAAGAAAGGTATAGCCATGAGCGGGTAGTTGTTGGCTCCGTCCAGCATGCTGCCGGGAATGAGCATGGCTTCCCACATGCCTGAGTGCCACATGAGCACTATGGCGCAGAGTATCAGCACAAGAGCCAGGGGAATACCCAGAAACATGAAGAAAAAAAGTGTGCCGAGAAAAATGAAAAGTTCCATGACGCGCTCCTAGCCCTTTTGAAATGAAGATGCCGGTTTGTTGATGATGGCGAAGAGAGCGCGCAGTTCCACCACAATGGCAGCCAGCGCCATAATAGGCAGAGTTCCGTTGATGAAGGCCATGTTAACCCCAGTAGCAACGGAATACGTATCCATGGTCTGCAGGACGTTAATAATGCCGCCATAGAGCAAAAGACCCAATGCAGACAGGCTGAAAAGCGATGCAAGAATGTTCACGCTTTTTTTCGATACGCCCTTGAGCGAGGAGACCAGCAGGTCTACGGCAATGTGTTTTTTGTAAATAAAGGCTTCAATGGCACCGAAAAATGTAATGTAAATGAAGAGGAATCGTGCCCATTCCTCGCTGGGGGGAAAACTGGAGGAAAAGACGTAGCGCAGAAATGTATTATAAAACACAAGTCCTATCATGCCCAGAAAAATACAGGCGCAAAAAATTTCAAAAAGAAGCTGTATGGGTCCTTCTTTGCGGGGTGCTGCTTCTGGTGCGGATAATGCAGCATCACCGTTAGATTCTCTGGTTTCCGAATCGTGCATGTGTACCTCTGAGCAGTGTTGTTAGTATTCTGCGTTACTTTGTAACGGCATGCTTTTACACATTCAGCAAAGTGAGGAACGACATTTTTATTATATGCGGGCCGGAAAGCTACAGCTCTCCGGCCCACGGTTAAATATGGTTACTTGTAGGCGTCGGCACTTTCCAGAATTTCCTTAGCGTTGGGCACTGTGTCGTAGAAGAGCTTCCAGGTGCGCTTTGCAGCCTCTTTGAGGTGATTGCGGAACGCTTCGTCAGGAGTGGTGATATGGCCATTGTTGGCAAGAATTGTCTGCCTGGCCTTTTCGTCTATCCCCTTCATCATTTCCCACAGGTCGTCAGCGGAGTGCTTGGCAGCCTCATCAAACCACTTCTTATCCTGCGCGGGCAGAGACTGGTAGAATTTTTCATTGATGTACAGGCAATGGATAACCAGAATGTGGCCGGAAAGTGTGATTTCAGGGGCTTTTTCATACATCTTGGTGCTGACAATATCGGCCAGCGGGCTATCGCCGCCGTCGATAACGCCCTGGTCAAGAGCGGTCATAACTTCTGCAAAAGGCATGGCCTGACCGCTAATGCCGCATTCTTTGGCAAAGGTCGTATACAGGGTAATGTTGGGAACGCGCATCTTCAGGCCCTTGAGGTCAGCAACGCTTTTCAAGGGCTTGCGGGTGTAGAAATGGCGGAATCCCAGAGGAAAAGCGTTCATGGTGCGCAGACCGGATTTTTCCGGGAAACCTTTGTTGATCAACTGGAATGTCTTGCCACCATTCATGGCGCGCTGGGCATGATCCAGGTTGTCAAACAACATGGGTGTTTCCAGCATGGCCATGGCGGGATGAATGGCAGAAGTCTGTGTGCCCGTGGCGCACATCTGCAGAGCACCGCGACGTGTGTCGGCAATGTATTTGTCTTCCTTACCGGCCAAGCTGTTCGGGATAACCTGCACCTTGTACTTGCCATTGGAAAGCTGTTCAAGATATTCGCCAAACTTGTGCATGCCAATCGTTTCAGGTTCGCCTTCTGGTTTCATGCCGGCGATCCTGATGGTGGTAGCGGCATCGGCCTTTGGTGCAAAGGTGAGCGCCATGCCACAGACCATACCCATGACGGCAAGCAGTGCAACGATTCGTTTCATTCGTAAACCTCCCATAGTGGAAAACATTGAACTTCAACCGGGTTTCCTCCCGTTATAGCGTATGCTTACAGAAGGCCCGATTCTCCCGCATCAAGTCTGAAATGAGTTTACGTGACTTGCCAACCAAAATGCAACCGCATTTTTGAAAAAAATCTTTTCCCTTGAAGTTTTTTTGCATACCTCAAGCTCGCTAGGCACTCTTTACGGCTGTCTTTCTGGTTGGTATGCTTGTTGCCCACAGGTTTTCGTCTCATGAAATTGAGGAGTATACCATGTCGTCCGCTTCCCAGAAACCAAGTGAGAAGCCATATCTGTTCTTGCAATTTACAACGCTGCTCGCTGCCATGTTTCTGGTGCTTATGGCTATAGTGCTGGCCTATCTTGGTGGCGTTATGGTGGGACGCGGGTATTGGCATGACCATCCTGAAATGCATGGGGAAACGGTGGTTCCGGAAGGGGGTGAAAGATCAGCAGCAAAAGATGAAACACCCGTTTCTGCAGAAGATGCATCAGCACAGAAAATATTGGCGCCTGAGGAATTGCGTTTTTCACGCGTACTGCGCAATGAAACGTCCGGCCCTGGTTTAGCCATGACACCTGCGGCCCTTGAAAAGCCCGTTCAGGGGATGCCTGCGGCACAATCCTCCGCAGCAGCGCGCCGGACTGCAGCGCAGGATGACCACGGAGGGCAAGAAAGGGCTGCACCAGCGCAATCGTCCGCGGCATTGACAGATACTGTCAATGAAGTGCTTCCAGTTATGTATGATTATGTTTTTCAGATGGCTGCATTCAAAGACGAGGAAAGTGTAGATGCTGTGCGTCAACGGCTCGAAGGTCGGGGGTTACGCACTCGCATGCAGCGCTCTGGCAAGTTGTATGTAGTTCTTGTGTTCTTGCGTGGTGACGAGAGCCGTGCCACAGAAGTGCTTCGGGCTGCTGAAAGCCTTGGTCTTGGCAAGCCCATACAGCGTAGTCGCAAACAAGTGCTGCAGCCGTAATGTCATGTGCCTATGTGCTTTTACTGCAGGAGGAAAACATGTTCGTTTTTAGCCCTATCTTGATTTTTTGACCTGTATGGGCTAAAAATAGATGTTTTATGTAATATAGTCTGTTATTCGTTCGTTTTTCTAGTATTCTTAATCTGCAGGAATGAATAATGCCCAACCGTACGGATTTGCATAAGATTCTTGTCATCGGCGCGGGCCCCATTGTCATCGGTCAGGGATGCGAGTTTGATTACTCTGGCTCCCAGGCAGTGAAAGCCCTCAAGGAAGAAGGCTACGAGGTCGTGTTGATTAATTCGAACCCGGCCACAATAATGACAGACCCGCATATGGCTGATGCAACCTATGTGGAACCCATAGAGCATGAGACGTTGGCGGCCATTATTCGCAAGGAACGGCCAGATGCCCTGTTGCCTACGCTTGGTGGACAAACGGCCTTGAACGCCGCCCTTGGCCTTGCCAAGAGCGGCGTTTTGTCAGAATGCGGGGTAGAACTTATTGGTGCGCGTGCTGAAGTTATTGAGAAAGCAGAAAGTCGTGAGCTCTTTCGTGCGGCTATGGAGCACATTGGATTAAAGGTGCCTGCCAGTGGCATTGCGCACAACATGGATGATGTACACCGTTTGGGCAATATACTGCCTTTCCCCCTGATTGTACGGCCAGCTTTCACTCTGGGTGGGACCGGGGGAGGTGTGGCCTACAACCTTGCCGATCTGGAGGCTGTGGCTGCCGAAGGCCTAGCGGCCAGCCCTGCGTCCGAAGTGATGATAGAGCAGAGTGTGCTGGGGTGGAAGGAAATTGAAATGGAAGTGATGCGCGATATGAAGGATAATTGCGTCATCGTATGTTCCATTGAAAATCTTGATCCTATGGGGGTGCATACCGGGGATTCCATCACCGTGGCCCCGGTACAGACCATTACAGATGATGAATACCAGAAGTTGCGTGACGCCTCCATTGCCATTATGCGTGAAATCGGTGTGGAGACAGGCGGCAGCAATGTGCAGTTTGGAATCAATCCCGCCAATGGCGACATCGTTGTTATTGAGATGAATCCACGGGTATCGCGTTCTTCGGCGCTGGCTTCAAAGGCGACGGGTTTCCCCATTGCCAAGATAGCTGCCAAGCTGGCTGTAGGATATACTCTGGATGAGCTGCGCAATGACATTACCCGGGAAACCGCAGCCAGTTTTGAGCCTGTGATAGACTACTGTGTAGTCAAGATTCCCCGTTTTACCTTTGAAAAATTTCCTGGTGCCAAGGATGAGCTGACCACCTCCATGAAAAGTGTGGGGGAAGCCATGAGCATTGGGAGAACATTTAAGGAGGCTCTGCAGAAGGGTCTGCGTTCCATGGAAATTGGCGCAACGGGGCTTGGTTCAGCTTTTCGCGAGGAGCTGCCTGAACGGGAGAGTATTCTTGAAGCCCTGCATCGCCCCAATTCGCGTCGTATCTTCATGCTGCGCCAGGCTGTGCTCGCCGGTATCAGTGAAGAAGATATTTTTGCTGCTTCAGGCATCGATCCCTGGTTTATCCGACAGATACAGGATATTGTCTGCATGGAACGCCGGATAAGCGATTTCGGTCTGGCCAATGATATGACGGCCGCTAATCCAGAACTGGCTGAGGTGCTGCGCGATGCCAAGGAATACGGTTTTTCCGACCGCCAGCTGGCCAGTATGTGGAAAAGGCCGGAGGAGGATATTCGCCGCCTGCGCAAGGAAACAGGCATATTGCCCACATATTATCTTGTAGATACCTGTGCAGCTGAGTTTGAGGCGTATACCCCGTATTTTTATTCTACATATGAGCATGGTGATGAACTCAGGGTTGAAGATCGCCGCAAGGTAGTCATTCTTGGCGGCGGACCTAACCGTATCGGCCAGGGCATTGAGTTTGACTACTGTTGCTGCCATGCCTCTTTTGCTTTGAGGGAAGCGGGGATAATGGCCATCATGGTCAATTCCAATCCAGAAACTGTTTCCACAGATTATGACACTTCAGATCGCCTCTATTTTGAACCGTTAACCTTTGAAGATGTCATGAACATTGTGGAAAAAGAGCATCCCGAAGGTGTGATTGTACAGTTTGGCGGACAGACACCGTTAAACCTGGCAGTGCCCCTCATGCGTGCTGGGGTACCCATTCTTGGCACAAGCCCGGATGCCATAGATCGTGCTGAAGACCGTGAGCGTTTTCAGGCTCTTATTGAAAAATTGGGTTTGCTGCAGCCCTCCAATGGTACGGCCATGAGCTTGGAAGATGCCCTCGCAGTGGCCGAACGCATCACATATCCGGTGGTGGTGCGCCCCAGTTATGTACTGGGCGGCCGGGCCATGGCCGTTGTCTATGACGCAACGGAGTTAATGGAATATTTTCGTGCGCAAGTGCCGCAGAAACCGGAGCATCCCATCCTCATAGACAAGTTTCTTGAGCATGCTGTGGAAGTGGATGTCGACGTGCTGTCGGATGGCAGTGATGTATATGTGGCCGGTATCATGGAACATATTGAAGAGGCGGGCATCCACTCCGGGGATTCGGCCTGTGTATTGCCCCCATATTCGCTTTCTTACGATCATGTTGCCCTCATTGCCGCGCAGGCTGAGGCCCTGGCACGC
This sequence comes from uncultured Desulfovibrio sp., assembly GCA_905235595.1. Classification (GTDB taxonomy): domain Bacteria; phylum Desulfobacterota; class Desulfovibrionia; order Desulfovibrionales; family Desulfovibrionaceae; genus Desulfovibrio. Next base: position 22,730 of record CAJOMG010000011.1, read on the forward strand.
GAACTCAGAGTGGTGGGACTGATGAATATCCAGTTCGCCATCAAGGGCGACGATGTTTACATACTGGAAGTAAACCCACGCGCGTCACGCACAGTACCTTTTGTTTCCAAAGCTACTGGAGTGCCCCTGGCGCACATGGCTACACAGATCATGCTTGGTAAGACTCTTGAAGAACTGGATCCCTGGAGCATGCACAAGGGCGGCTTTACTTGTGTGAAGGAGGCTGTCATGCCCTTCCGCCGCTTCCCCGGGGTTGATGTCATACTGGGCCCGGAGATGCATTCCACAGGCGAGGTCATGGGCATGGGGCCAGACTTCGGGACAGCTTTTCTCAAGAGTCAGCTTGGTGCAGGGCAGGTGCCGCCGCAGGGGGGCAAGTTGTTTCTTTCAGTCAATGACCGGGATAAACCATATTTACCGGAAGTGGCAAGAATGTTTGCCGATCTGGGTTTTCATCTCTTGGCAACGCGTGGCACTGCCGCAGTGCTTAAGCAAAACGGTATCACTGTTGAAGAGGTTCGCAAGGCATGGGAGGGGCGGCCCAATATTGTGGATCTTCTCATCAACCACGAGGTTGCGCTGGTTATCAATACGCCCTCTGGCAAGCATTCCGCCAAGGACTCCAGGGCTATCCGTCACGCGGCTCTGATGTACAAGGTGCCGTACTGCACAACCCTTGCGGCTGCCCGTGCCACGGCCACTGCCATCGGCTCGCGACGGGAAGAAACGCATGTGGAGAGTCTGCAGGAATATTACGCACGAGAGTCACGGGGATAAGGCTATGAAAGCATTGCTGGTGCTGGAAGACGGATTTGCTCTGGAAGGTCGCTCCTTCACGGGAGAGTTTGAAACGGGTGGAGAAGTGATTTTCACTACGGGCATGACCGGCTATCAGGAAGTGCTGACCGATCCGTCATATTATGGGCAAATGGTTTGCATGACCTACCCGCTTGTGGGCAATTACGGCGTATGCCCCAAGGATATGGAATCTGCTCGCGTGCATTGCAGTGCCTTTCTTGTCAAAGAGTGCTGCAAGCAACCTTCCAATTGGCAATCAACCATGCCATTGCCACGTTTTTTACATAAATTTGGAACCCCGGGCATAGAAAGACTTGATACACGCGCTCTTACACGGCATTTGCGTTATCACGGGGCCATGCGCGGAATGATTTCCACGAAGGAGCTTAATCCGCAGGCATTACAGCAAAAAGTACTTGAACAGCCTACCATGAAGGGTCGTAATCTTGTGCCCTTTGTGGCGGCAAAAAGTCCCTATGCCTGGCGTGATAACCATCCGCAGGAAGTGCAGCTTGATGCAGATGGACGCTATGCCTGGCTGGGATCTGGCTTCCCTCTTTTGGTCTACGACTTTGGCATAAAATGGAATATTTTGCGCTGTCTGTGCGAAGCTGGATTTGAGCCCTTGGCCGTACCGCCTACATTCACTGCGCAACAGGCTAAAGTCAGCGGTGCCAAGGGAGTATTTCTTTCCAATGGTCCTGGAGATCCGGCCACACTGACGGCTGAGATTGCGATTGTGCGAGAGCTTGTGACCATGTTTCCGGTTACAGGTATTTGCCTTGGGCATCAACTGATCGGGCATGCCCTTGGGGGAACGACAGACAAGCTCAAATTCGGGCATCACGGCTGCAACCATCCTGTGAAGGATCTTACTACGGGACGCATTGAAATTTCTTCACAAAACCATGGTTTTCATGTGGTGATTGACGGCGTGCATGATGTGGAGCCCACGCATATCAATCTCAACGACGGCACTTTGGAAGGGCTGTGCCACAAGACGCTGCCAGTCATGAGTGTACAGTATCACCCAGAGGCTGCCGCAGGCCCGCACGACGGACGGTATTTGTTCACACGCTTCCGCAGGCTGATGCGTGAGGCAACAGCATGATGGTTTGGGCAAGCACGGGTGGTATGTTTTTATATACTTTGGAAACAAAGGTGAAACATCTTTGTCATATGTGTACCAACACTATAAAAGGAGTGAAAACGTGAAAAATTTTTTTCTTGGCTTAGTACTGTGCTGCGCATGTATTCTTGTATGCACACCTGCGAGTGCTGTGGAAAAATCGCACGTGGGTGCGCCCTCGAACCCTGTTGACCAGTTCACAGGTGTGTTATGGCAACACTCTACGGAGGCTGAAAAATTAGCCTTTTTGTTTGGTGTTGAAAGCGCCATTACCATTGAGCATTTTGTCAATGCAGAAATAACACAACAAGCTGTCAAGGAGGGGAAAAAGCCTGTCTATACGCTTTCGCCCTTTGAAAAAGGCTGGATGCAGGCATTCAAGGATGTGCATCGCAAAGAACTCGCAAGGCAGGTTGATGCCTGGTATGCTGCACATCCCGACCAGCTGAAGCGGCCTGTGATGGCCGTCATCTGGTATGAAGTCATTGTTCCTTGTCACCATGTGAAGAAATAGCCCCCTATGGTCAGGAGATACTATTATGAAAAAGATATTGATTGTTGGCCTGTTGGTCACCCTGTGTGCCGGTGGAACCCTAGGCTGTACTAATATGAGCAGAACGCAGCAGGGCATTGCAAGCGGGGCTGCCCTTGGCGCGTTGGGTGGCGCGGGCATAGCAGCTATCGCAGGTGGATATGCGGGCTGGGGAGCTCTAACTGGTGCCGCAGTCGGTGCTCTTGCTGGTGGTATTGTTGGGCATAGTCAGGAAAGACGTTAAACGAACCATCCTGAGGATATACCCGCTTTATCCAACAGGTCCCAGGTCACATTTGTGGTAACCGGGGACCTGTCGTTGTTGTATTGAGACGAATGTTTCCACGCAGGAGTAAACCTACTCCGCTTCCTTTATGTCGACAATGGCATCCATATCCACCATCTCTCCAAAATTACCTGCAGCGAATACACCCAGCAGGGCGCTTGTCATTTCATGGTCATAGCGCTGGTGATCACCTACAAGTTCCTTGGCCGCAGCCACAATGTCCTTGCCTTTGCGCCAAGGTCGTTCGCAGATCATGGCTGAATACGAATCTGCCACGGCCGTTAAACGTCCCATTCGGGTAATCTGGCGATCCTTGGAATGCTGTGGATACCCTGAACCGTCAAGTCGTTCATGGTGTTGGAAGCAGGCATGCACCAGCTCGTCAAAACTCACATCCGTTTTCTGCATCATTTTTGCGCCCAGCAGGGGATGAGGGATGATCTTTTCTTTTTCCTCCTGCTTTAGCGGCCCCGCCTTTTTAAGCAAAAATGGCGGCACCTTACTCATACCTATATCATGTAGCAGAAGCGCCAGAGACACTCTGTCGAGATCCTTGCGACGGAATTCCGGCGTGATATGTGTCCAGATGCGCAGTCCGGTTATCATGGTGTTTACGGCATGACGCGCCTGCTCATCCTTGCGGAAGAGACGGCGCATGAAGGTATTGATACGGTGTTTATCCCCCCAAAGGTATTCCGTCACAACCATCACGTCCTTGTACAGGGGTTCAAACATGGCTTTGACGGGTTGTGTATAAAACTCGCGCATACGCAATAGCAGTGCACGAATGCAGATGTCAGCGATTTCGGCATCTGTGAGATGGTCGTCTTGCAGAACCAGATCCAGCTGCTTGACAATATGCCGTGAATAAATGTGGTGGTCCGAACGCGCAACAAAAAGATTGCCTTCTGCGCAGAGGTTTGCCACCTCCTCCACTTGCTCATTGCTTAAACGCTGACCCTTGCGGCAATAGGGGGCCAGCACGGCAATATCCTCACGGAAGGAGAAGAGATCCACTGGAGGGTGGTATTTGGGAAAGCTCGACAGAATTTCAGTACTGATTTGGTAATACTGCTCGTCGATATTCTGGTTGTTGGGTCGCTGTTGAGGCATGAGCTATTTCCAGTAAATCTTGACGAGGTTAGTGCCGCGAGGAGCAGAGGAATCTGCTCGTACCTGCCCGGCAGTAATCACAGCACATTCTCCAGGTGCAAAAGCAGACGAGTTGTGGATAAAGTTCTCTGCCCGGATAAGGTGGCTTTCTTCCACATCTGGCTCATTGACAAAGATCGGGGACACTCCCCAGACAAAATTCATGGCACGCATGGCCACGGGATCAGGCGTAAGGGCGTAGATATCCTGAGGAGGGCGCCTGGCAGAGACCTGCCGGGCTGCTGCGCCAGAAAGGCTGTGTGAAACAATAGCCTTGGCTCCGGCCTTATCAGCCAACAGGCAGGCAGAATAGGCCAGGAATTCTGGAATACCCTTGTCTCCATCCGGCGCTTTCAGCTTGCGGTTTTGCAGAAGCAGGCGTTCAGCTTCGTCTGTAATGCGGCGCATGTAGCGTACCGTTTCTACAGGGAAATTGCCCATGGCAGTTTCTTCTGAAAGCATTACACAATCCGCGCCATCCAGCACGGCATTGGCCACATCAGTGGTTTCTGCGCGAGTGGGAGCGGGGCTGTTTACCATGGAGAGCAGCATCTGCGTGGCGACAATGACCGGCTTGGAAATAGCGTTGCAGGCGCTGATGATGCGTTTTTGCAGGGCGGGCAGCAGGGGTAGGGGACATTCAACCCCAAGATCGCCACGGGCAACCATGACCACATCGGTTTCCTGAAGAATGGCATCAAGATTATCAACGGCACTCTGCCGTTCCAGCTTGACCACTACAGGAATATTGCGTCCTGATTGGGCGATCAGCTGTTTTGCGTCACGCACATCGTCAGCCGTCTGGACATAGGAAATAGCCACGGCGTCCACACCCAGTTGCAGCCCGTCAGCAAGGTCTTTTTTGTCTTTTTCTGTCAGAGCGCGCACTCGTGTGGCTTTGCCCGGCAGGGCTAAGCCCTTGCGTGAAGTGACAATACCTGCATTGTTGGCCACAAGTACCACGAGACCGTCTTCCCGGCGCTCGCCAACAATGAACTGCAGCCCGCCGTCGGCCAATACCATGCGGTCATCAGGCTCAAGACTTTCCAGAATGATGGCATGGTCAAAGGGAAGATAGGGAGCCTCATTGGTGTATTTGTCCGTGGGGCCAAGCAAAAGCCGCATGCCTTTTTCTACAGTGATGCTGCCATCACGCAAAACCCCAAGACGGATTTTCGGACCAGAAAGGTCCTGCATGATGGTGATGGGGCGACCGAGCTCCTGCTCAATTTCGCGGATATTTTTGATGATATTGACAAAATCAGCAGCGGAGCCATGGGAGAAATTAAGCCGGAAAACACTCACTCCTGCTTCGGCCAGCGCATATAGCTTTTCTTTGCTGTTGGAAGCGGGGCCAATCGTTGCAACAATTTTTGTTCTCATAGGTGATCCTTTACGGCATGCTTGTCTGATTTGTTATATGAATTCAGGTAAATCCCGTCCTCATTTTTTGCAGAATTGCAACGTTTCCAACCTACTATTCCGTGTTTTTTTTTGTAATGTCAAGGTGCAGCTATCTTCTTTGACTGTGGGCAAAAGGTGCAACTGGCAAGAGTCTGGTGCGTACGGCGAGTAAGTATAGGGCGCATGTAGATGCCATCATGTGGTGTTTTTTTTTGTCGCTTGACAGGTGGATAGCTTGGGGGCATAAGTGGGAAAAAGTGGAAAAAAATAGTAAAAAGTGGTAAGCAGTGCAAAAACTTTTCACCAAAAGCCTTTCACGCAGCCTCGACAGCAAGGGGCGTTTGATGCTTCCTCCGGAGTATCGAGAGGGGCTCTGTGTCGATGGCGGCATTGGTACATTCTGGCTGACTGCTTTTTACGGACATCTTGTGGCATATTTGCCTGCTGACTGGGAGAGTGTGACTGAGCAGTTGAGCAGTATTCCCATACCTTCACCTCGTCTTTCCAATTTTAAGAGCAAGATCATTGGATTGGCTCAGGAACTGGCACCGGATGCCCAGGGGCGTGTTCGCATACCGCAATCACTTATGCGCGAAGCCGGCTTACAAAAAGATGTCATGGTGGTGGGTATGTTAAATAAATTTGAGATATGGGATCAGGCTCGTTTCGACGCGTTGGCAGTGGAAGATGTTTCTGATGATCTTGCCGGATTGAATCTGCAGATACGCCTGTAGTACATGTATGGAACGTCTTTGTTACAAAGAAGATAAGGCAATCCATACGCCAGTGTTGCCTCTGGAAACACTGGCCGCACTTTCGCCACGCGCTGGCGGTCGCTATTTGGATGGCACTCTAGGGCTTGCCGGACACGCATCGACGATTTTACATGCTGTGCCGGAGTGTGAATTGTGTGGCCTTGATAGAGACGAAGAAGCTCTGGTTTTTGCCCGGGAGAAGTTGGCTCCTTTTGGCAGTCGTGTGCATGTGTTTCATGGTGTCTTCAGCGAATTCCCAGGAGCGCTGGAAGAACTCGGCTGGAAAAATGTGGACGGAGCCCTGTTGGATATCGGCGTTTCTTCCCTGCAGCTGGACGAAGCGCAACGGGGATTCAGTTTTACTAGCAACGGACCGCTGGATATGCGGATGGATCAGCATGCTGACAGACCTTCAGCGTGGCACTGGGTCAATCGAGAAAGCTTTGCCAGGCTCAAGGAGTGTATAGCAACTCTGGGTGAGGAACCGCAGGCCGGTCGTATAGCCCGGGCTATTTTGGATGCTCGCCAGAAGGCCAGTATCAATACCACTGCAGAGCTGGCTGCACTGGTGGAACATGCCTATCCTCCTTCATGGCGGGCCAAGGCAAGGCGGCATCCTGCAACACGCACTTTTCAGGCTCTGCGCATGGCCGTCAATGATGAGCTGGGCGAGCTCAGGCGTTTTCTTGACCGTATCTTGGCGTATTTGCCTATTGGTGGTCGGCTTGTTGTCATCACCTTTCATTCCTTGGAAGACCGTATGGTTAAGCAGGCTATGCGTCACTGGGCCGAAGGATGCCGGTGCCCACGGTATGTGCCTGTTTGCGTGTGCGGTCATGAACCGGAAGTGCGTATCTTGTATAAAAAACCGGTGATTGCCACTCAAGAAGAGTTGGCAGGTAATCCTCGAGCTGGCAGCGCCAAGCTGCGCGCTGTGGAAAAGATTGCAGAGGCAAGGACAGTATGAATCGCAATCTGCCTGTGCGCCGGCAGGGAGGCGGAAAGGGGTGGCTGTTGATGCTTGCCCTTGGGCTTTTAAGTTGTATGGTCATGGGGCTGATACTCGTATGGAGTAATATTGAACGCATGGACACAACGTATTTTATTAACATGCAGCAAAATGCGTTACGAGAACGTCAGAGCTTGCAGGCCAAGCTTGAAGTGGAGCGCGAGCGGCTTCTTTCACCTTATGAATTGCGTCGCAAGGCCAAAGATTTTGGCATGCGTGAACCCAAACCTGGCCAAATCCGCCGTATGGATACGCACTGAGCACTACTGACTGTATATACGAGCCACGTTTAAATCAGCTTGGAAGAGTCATGTTCAGATTCGGTACTCGTAAGCGCAATGTCTCTATTGATGTGAGACAGGGAGATTCCGGGAGAAAGCATTCCGTGAACACTGTGATGCCTGCCCATAAAACGACAGGCTCAGCGTGGCTGCGGAAAATTGATTGGGGGCGTGCGCGTATCAAACTTGTGGTCTTCGTGTTTTGTCTGCTTTGGGCAGGGCTATGGGGGCGGGCTTGGTATTTGCAATTAGTCGAAGGCCCTCGTCTGGCAGAACGGGCACGGCAACAGCATATGGCATCGGAACTTGTCAGTGGACGCCGTGGTATGATCTTCGATCGCAATGGCCAGGTGTTGGCAAGCAGCGTGGAAGCCAGATCTGTATATGCTCGTCCGCAGGAAATCACGGATTTCAAAGCAGCAGCCGACAGGTTGGGGCCCATCCTCGGCATTGATCCAAAGAAAATTTACGCAGATCTTACAGGAAAACGCCGTTTTGTCTGGTTAAAACGCAAGGTGAACGATTACACTGCCAAGGCAGTACGGCAAGCAGATATCCCCGGAATTGGCCTGAGTAAGGAATATGACCGCGTCTATCCGTTCAAGCATATGGCAGGCCAGTTGCTGGGCTTTGTTGGCATGGATGATAAGGGCCTTGAAGGGATTGAGCGGTCCATGGATTCCCGGTTAGGATGCACCCCTACTCGGCAGATTGTGCAACGGGACGCTATGGGTAGGCGTTTTTATCTGCATGAGGAGGGACAGGGCGAACCTGCGGGTGAGGATTTGACCCTCACTCTTGATATCCAGTTGCAGTTTTTTGTGGAAGAGGCCATAGCCCGCACGGTTCGTGAATACGATGCACGTTGGGGCGGTGCATTGGTGGTGGAAGTCTCTACTGGAGATATTTTGGCCTGGGCTCAATATCCCTTCTTTAATCCCAACAACTATAAGGAATTTTCCCCGCTTATTTATCGAAATCGTCTGGCAGCTGATGCCCTTGAGCCTGGCTCAACATTTAAGCCATTTGTGATGGCTGCCGCACTGCAAGAGCATAAGGTCACGCCAGCCACGCTTATCGACTGCGAAGGGGGTAAGTGGGAAACCAAAAGAGTGACCATACGGGATACCTCGCGGCAGGGAGTGCTCCCCGCAACCAAGGTCTTGAGATATTCTTCTAATATAGGCATGGCAAAGATAGGCATGTCGCTCGGTGTGCCGATGTTTTACAAGTATTTACATGAGCTCGGATTTGGGCAGCGCACCGGTGTGCCTGTGTCAGAAAGCAAAGGAATTTTGCGCACTCCCCGTGTCTGGAGTGAGGTGGACCTCATGTCCACTTCTTTCGGGCAAAGTATCTCTGTTACCGGGCTGCAGATGGCTCAGGCCTACCTGACATTATTGAATAACGGGGTATATAAGCCTCTAAAGCTGTTATATGAAGAATCCGGACTGACGGAGACACGGTCTCGAGTTTTCTCGTCAGCAACTGCACGTGAAATCATCAATATGATGCACGATGTGGTCTCGGCCAAGGATGGTACAGGCCGCCGGGCGCGAGTTGAAGGATTGGAAGTCGGTGGCAAGACAGGTACGGCCCAGAAGGCTGACCACAGGTCGGGCACATATGGAAGCAAACGATTGGCCTCTTTTGTGGGCTTTTTCCCCGTAGAAAAACCGCGCTACATTATTTGGGTCATGGTGGATGAACCATCTCGGAATCAATATGGGGGCGTGGTGGCAGCTCCCGTGTTTCAGGAAGTGGCTACACGCATGGTTACCTATACGGGAATGCTCAATGAACAAAATGTGGCTGAACGGGAAAAGAATTCCTCGCACATGCCATCCGCTAGGCAACGTCAACGCGGTCTGAAGCTCGCTGGCATGGTTGTTCCCTATCAAACAGAATCCTTCAGAGACAACATGGAACGTGAAACAAAAGGCATGCATTTCCCTGGGCACTTGGCCAAAGCTGGAAGTCATGTTCCGGATGTGCAGGGCAAGACAGTTCGTAATGCCGTGGAGCTTTTTGCTCGCGCAGGTATAGTGCCTGAACTGAAGGGGACCGGCAGCCGTGTTGTTCGTCAAACGCCACCGCCTGGTGCAAATTGGCCTGAGGAACATGCAAAAGCAGCATATATTCTCTGGTTGTCTGAACGGTAAGATAACTGATTCCGGGCAGATGTGGCTTTTGCCCGAAGTACGGTGAAGCCCGGAATACGTATGGAGCGCATATGGAACGGGAATTTGCAGCCCTTGTTGAACAGTGCAGGCAAGGTGGCCTTGAGGTGCGTGTCGATTCTCGACAGGTGCGTTCAGGAGATATTTTTGTCGCGGTATCCGGGGTAAAGGATGATGGGGCACGCTTTATACCAGCTGCCGTGCAGTCCGGAGCCAGCGTGGTGGTCTGCCGGTCAGGGGATGCGCATGAGGAAGCTGCGCGAGAAGCCGGGTGTCGCGTTGTGCATCATGCTGATCCCCGTGAGGCTCTTTGGCGACTTGCAGAAGCCCGCTGGCATACGAGCGAAATGCCAGTCAAGGTCGTAGGGATAACCGGTACTAACGGCAAGACAACATGCTCGTATCTGCTGGAACGCATTTTTACTGCTAGCGGATACAAAGTGGGTGTGCTTGGTACCGTGAATTATCGTTGGCCGGGCCATTGTGAAACGGCACCGCTCACCACACCGGATGCGTTGCGTGTGCATTCCATGCTGGCCAGTATGTCCAAAGCCGGTGTGGACATAGTCGTTATGGAAGTCTCGTCGCATGCTATTGACCAGCAACGCGTTTATGGGCTTCCCTTTGCGGGCGCAATTTTTACCAACCTGACGCAGGACCACCTTGATTATCACAAGACTATGGAGAGTTACTTCAAGGTAAAGGCTCGCTTGTTTCTCGAATTGCCACGTCCTGATAAAGCCATGGTTGTCAATACGGACGCACCTTGGGGGCGTCGTCTTATGGAGCTCTGCCCCAACGCGCTTTCCTTCGGACTGCAGAAGAGCACGTTGAGCAAACGTCATTTGTGGGGAGAATTGCTTTCCGCTGGTTCGGATGGCTGCCACATAAAAATGCACTTTGATGGCAACGAATGGGAATTGCACTCACCCCTGGTGGGGGCATTCAATGCATCCAATCTGTTGGCGGCGCAATCTCTTGGTTTGGAAATGGGGTTGGAACCTGCGGCATTTCGCACACTGGAGTCTTTTACCGGTGTATGCGGGCGCCTTGAGCGTATTGAAAATGCCCAAGGATATAATATTTTTGTGGATTATGCCCATACCCCCGATGCGCTGGAAAATGTTCTCAAATCGTTGCGTGAAGCAGGTTTTCGACGAATAATTACTGTTTTTGGTTGCGGGGGAAACAGGGACAGGACAAAACGTCCGCTTATGGGTGCCGCTGTAGCCCGTTGGTCTGACGTGGCTGTTTTGACTTCTGATAATCCCCGTTTTGAAAAACCCGAATCTATTATTGAAGATGTGCTGCCTGGACTCAAAGAAGCCAAAACAATCATGGTGGAAGTTGACAGACAGAAGGCGACTATCAAGGCATTGGAGATGCTCAATAAGGATGATGCGCTGTTAATTGCCGGCAAGGGGCACGAAGATTACCAGATTATCAATGATGTTAAGCATCACTACAGCGATCAAGAAATTGTACGGGAGTTTTTACATTGCGCCTGACACTACATGAGGTGGCAGCCCAGTTGGGAGTGCCGCTTCCGCCTGAAAATCCTCTGCTTAAGTGCGCTGTCACGGATAGTCGTGAAGTAACACTCGGGGCTCTTTTTGTGTGCATTCCCGGGACGCATGTTGACGGACACGATTTCGCACAGGCTGCGGCCAAAAGGGGAGCGGCAGCTCTGCTTGTTTCCCGTGATATCGGGGAGAGTGAAATCCCTTGTCTGCGCGTGCACGATACGGTCAGCGCATTAGGAAAAATCGCAGCATTTTGGCGTAAACAAACATCTGCCAAGGTAGTGGGCGTCACTGGAACGGCCGGCAAGACTACAGTCAAGGATGTCTTGGCGCAGATATTGGCATTGAAAGGCAAAACTGCAAAGAGCCCGGTAAACAACAACAACCAGATTGGTATGCCGCGCGCCATGTTGCATGCGGATGGTGATGAGGCCTTTTGGGTAATGGAGGCAGGAATAAGCCATGCAGGAGACATGGAATATCTTGCCTCTGTCCTGTCACCTGATGTGGGGCTTATTCTCAATGTCGGTGCCGGTCATACTGAGGGTCTGGGCGCGAAGGGCGTGGCATGGCACAAAACGCGGATGTTAGGGCAGCTTGCTTCTGGAGGGATCGGCATTATCAGCGCTGATTATCCTGATCTTGTCAGGGAAGCAGAAAACACCGGTGCGACGTTGCAGTATTTTAGCACTAAAGACAGGAAGATGCCCTATTACGCAGTCTATGCCGGTCCATCTGGCGATGATGACGCCCGCGGCCGGTACTGTGTGCATATTGAAGGGCGGGAATATGAAATGGTCGCCCCTTTTTACGGTCAGTACGGAGCGGAAAATGTTGCTGCTGTTGTGGCGTGTGCACATACGTTGGGCGTAACGGTCGAAGGCATTGCCACAGGCATGGCACAAGCAACATTGCCGCACCAGCGTTTTTGCGAAAGACGTGTTGGTTCTTGGCTGTGCATAGATGATACCTACAATGCGAATCCCCTTTCCATGCACCGCATGCTGGATGCCGCAGCAGAGCGTGCAGCGGGCCGCAACCTTATTGCTGTGCTGGGCGAAATGCTGGAGCTTGGGGGGAACACGTTTCAGGAGCATGAGGCGCTTGGGCTGCATCTTGCTCAGGTCAAGCCTGCAGCGGTCATATGGAAAGGAGGTCAGGGCGATGCAGTGCGCGAGGGACTCAATAAGGGGGGGTATTCCGGCCTGTGGCTGCCGGTGAGCGCTGTTGCAGACTTTACCCGTGTCTGGGAGCAATGCACAGCCGTTGCCGGGCAAGGAGTCGCTCTGTTCAAGGGGTCTCGTGCCAACAATATGGAAAGCCTGCTGGAAGTAGTGGTGGGTATGGGATTGCCGCATGTTCTATAACTTTCTTGTCCCTTTCACGTCTGAATGGACGGTTCTCAATGTCTTCCGCTATATCAGCTTTCGTTCATTGGCTGCGCTTATCACTGCCTTGGTACTCTCAATTTTGCTGGGGCCGAGATTTATTACCTGGTTGCGCCAGGTGAAATGCGGGCAATATATCCACGAGGATGTCGCAGCGCATGCTGCCAAGGCCGGGACACCCACTATGGGTGGCCTGCTCATGTTTTTTACACTGTCAGTGAGCATCTTGTTCTGGGCAGACCTGACGAACAAGTATATCTGGGAATCGTTCTTTGTTTTCACTGGCTTTGGGGTCATTGGCTTCTGGGATGACATGACAAAGCTGCGTCGTCACCAGAATAAGGGAATATCCGGTAAGGCCAAAATGGCAGGACAGCTCGCAGTAGCATGCATAATCATGATGCTCCTCTATGCAGATCCCCAATACAGCAGCAAGCTGACCATTCCCTTTTTTAAGGAAGTGACCATTGACCTGGGCTATTTCTATCTGCCTTTTGGGGTATTCGTTATGGTGGCCGCATCCAATGCTGTCAACTTGACGGATGGACTCGATGGTCTGGCTATTGGACCATCCATCGTGGCCTGTCTCGTTTTTTCCATTTTTATCTATATTACGGGTAATGTCCGCTTTGCCAACTACTTGTTGGTGCCCTATATGCCAGGCGTGGGAGAGGTGACCGTTTTTTGTGCGGCGCTTTTGGGAGCAGGGTTGGGGTTTCTGTGGTACAATGCCTACCCGGCACAGGTTTTTATGGGAGATGTAGGCTCCCTCTCTATCGGTGGCACTCTGGGCTATCTTGCTTTGCTGTGTAAGCAGGAGCTGGTGCTATCCGTTGTTGGCGGATTGTTTGTGGCCGAGACGCTTTCCGTGATTCTCCAGGTAAGCTATTTCCGCTGGACGGGGGGAAAACGAATTTTTCGTATGGCACCACTGCATCATCATTTTGAACTGAAAGGCATACCTGAGTCAAAGATCATCATTCGGTTCTGGATTACTTCTATTTTATTGGGGCTTATGGCCCTTTCCGTATTAAAACTGCGTTAGTCCGGTTCAAATGAGGGGACACAGGAATGGCACTTGAGAAAACACGCGGCCGTCAATTGCGTAGCGGAGAACAGGCAGTTGTTGTCGGGGCTGGACGTTCTGGCATTGCTGCTAGCCGATTGCTGCGACGTGCAGGGGGTAAGGTCAGACTATTGGATAGCAATCCCAAGGCTTTCCTGGGAAGGGAAATCCTTGCGGAAGAACTGACGGCCCTTGGGGTGGAGATACATTTGGGGCCCCATTCGTCTCAGCAGTTTGACGATGCTTCCTTTGTTGTTCCCAGTCCGGGAATGCCTGTTGCCAGGCTGGAAGGTCTGGTGACAGCCGACGCCACGGAAATTGTGGCAGAAATGGAGCTGGCCTGGCGTTACCTTGATGACGAACCTGTTCTTGCTGTGACCGGCACCAGCGGAAAGACGACAACAGCTTCCCTGGCTGCCGCCATGCTGCACGCGCAGGGATATGACGTATTCCTTGGCGGAAATATAGGCACGCCACTTTCAGAATATGTGCTTTCGGGACGAAAGGCAGATGTGCTCGTTCTTGAAGTATCCAGTTTTCAATTGCAGGCATGCAGTACTTTCTGCCCAAGGGCGGGCATATTACTCAACATTTCTCCAAATCATTTGGATTACCACAAAGATATGGCTGAATATGTTGAGGCTAAATTTCGGTTGTTTCGTTGCCAGGATGAAGGTGATCTCGCCATCATTGGCGAAAGTCTGAAAAAGGAAACTGAGCAACGGCATCTGAAAGCACGCAAAGTGTATGTGGGTGATGGCAGTAAGCGTTTTTTACACAGTCAACTCTTGGGTGCCCATAATCGCTTTAACGAAGAGGCTGCCTGGCAGGCGTGCCGTTTTTTCGGTGTGACAGAAAAAAATGCCTCTCGCGCAGTTGCGCAGTTTGCTCCCCTGCCCAACAGGCTTGAGTGTGTGGCCAATCGCAAAGGTGTTCTTTATGTTAATGATTCCAAGTGCACGACGGTTTCCTCTCTTCAGGTCGCATTGGAAGCGTTTGACCGGCCAGTGCGCCTGTTGTGCGGTGGAAAGTTCAAAGGCGGAAACCTGGCTTCACTGGTGAATCTTGTGCAGGAAAAAGTGTGTGAGGTGGCTTTGTTTGGTGCGAGTCGGGAGCATTTTGAAAAAGCCTGGCAACAGCTTGTCCCCATGACTTGGCATGAAACTCTTGAATCTGCAGTCCGTTTTCTTTCCGCCAATGCACGGGAGGGTGATGTGGTGCTCCTAGCCCCGGCAACCGCCAGCTTTGATTTGTATAAGAATTATGAGGAGCGTGGGGCGGACTTCAGGCGTATTGTGGGGTCATTGGCATGAAGAACTGCTTCAAGAGCGTCAAACAGCCGGCGAAAAAAAACGGCTTGGCAAGCACGAATGAAGAATCTCCTTTTGCGCCCTTTGACTGGTGGTTGTTCACCATTGTGCTTGTTCTGCTGTCCATTGGGTTAATCATGGTTCTTTCTGCCAGTGGCATTGTGGCGGAACAGGTTAATGGGGACAAGTACTACTTCTTCAAACGGCAATTGCTATTTGCGTGTGTGGGAGCCCTTGCCCTCTGGGGAGCCGCCCTGTTGCCTCGTGGATGGCTCTATAAAATACAGTATCCAGCGCTTTTTCTGGCTCTTGCACTTTTGCTCATCACCTTATCCCCCCTGACACCGTCCATAAATGGCGCCAAGCGTTGGATTCCATTGGGTTTCTTTTCAGTACAGCCCATGGAATTCGTCAAGATTGCTCTGGCTCTGTATCTTGCCTATTTTATGAGTTCCAAACAGGAACTCATTAAAACCTTCAGCCGTGGAGTCATCCCTCCTTTTGCTGTTACAGCCTTGTTCTGTTTTTTGCTGCTGTTACAGCCCGATTTCGGCAGTGCGGTCGTCCTTGCTAGTATTTTGTTTTTCATGTGTATCGCTGGCGGCACCCGCTTTATTTATCTGTTTTTCTCCTTGGCGCTTGCCGTTGCCGGGGCTATGGCACTGGCTATTTCCTCTCCGTATCGGCTGCGGCGCCTGCTTGCATTCCTGGATCCTTTTCAGGATGCCCATAACACTGGCTACCAGCTTGTGCAGTCATTGCTTGCCATTGGCTCGGGTGGTTTGGGGGGTGTTGGCGTGGGGGCCAGCAAACAGAAGATGTTTTATCTGCCCGAAGCCCATAATGATTTCATTATGGCTGTATTGTCAGAGGAGTTGGGCTTTGTGGGCCTGAGTGTCGTTATGCTCCTTTTTGCACTCTTTTTCTGGCGCTGCTACAGAATAATCATGGGCCAGCGCACATTGCGTGACCGTTTCACGTCTTTTGCCATCACGCTCATTTTGGCCATGGGCGCTGTCATGAATTTGGCTGTCGTGATGGGGGTCGCCCCGCCCAAAGGTGTTCCCATGCCGCTTATGAGCTATGGTGGGAGCAATCTGCTGGCAACTATGTTGTGTGTAGGCTTGATGATGAATTTTTCACGCACGGCGGACGTTACATGAACAGAGTGCTTTTGACGACAGGCGGTACAGGAGGGCACATTTTCCCTGCACTTGCTGTGGCAGAAGAGTTGCGGCGTCGCTTCCCCGGGATAGAACTGCTTTTTGTCGGTTCGCAGTATGGAGCGGAGCAGCGCCTAACATCCCTGGCAGGTGTGCCTTTCAAGGGCCTGCCCGTTCGTGGCCTGTTCGGACGGGGGTTTCGTTGCGTCGGTGCAGCGCTTATGATGGCAGTGGCTGTGGTGAAGGCTGTAGGCATTCTGCATAGCTTCAAGCCTGATGCTGTTGCTGGATTTGGAGGATATGCTGCTTTTGCCCCGATGTTTGCAGCGCGTTTATTACGCATCCCCAGTGTGCTGCATGAGCAAAATGCGGTGGCCGGAGCATGCAACCGTTTCCTGTCTCATATGACGCAAAAAATATGCATTTCGCTTCCGGAAACGACTGGCTTCGACAGAAAAAAATGTGTTGTTACGGGAAATCCTGTCAGATCCGCTTTCGGCACACTGGCCAGCAGACCGGAGCGAGGTGATACGCGCCGTTTGCTTGTGATGGGGGGCTCGCAGGGGGCGCATGCTCTTAACGTATTCATGTCTGAACATTTGCAGCAATTTCGTCTCAAAGGCGTTGAAATACTCCATCAGACCGGCAAGGCTGATGCATCCGCCATGCGTGCCGCATATGCCCAGGCAGGATATGGGCAGGAGTGCGCCAGAGAATTCATTGACGACGTGGCAGGAGCATACGATTGGGCTGATTTGGTCCTTTGTCGTGCTGGTGCAAGTACCGTAGCTGAACTTTGCGCTTCCGGCCTACCCTCTGTATTGGTGCCCTTTCCTTATGCCATTCACGATCACCAGACACAGAATGCCCTTGCTCTTGAACACAGTGGCGCTTGCATATTGGTGCCGGAGAGTGAGATGGATGCAAGAGGTCTGGAGACCTTGCTTGTGCAGTTGCTCAATGCACCGGAGAAACGAAAGCGCATGAGCGCAGCGGCATTGGCTATGTCACGTCCCGATGCGGCAGCACAGGTTGTTACGGCGCTGGAGCAGGTAGCGTCCGAGGGGCAATCGTAGCTACAGCGAACTGAAGATTTGTGCAATTGTATTCTACATGGGAAAGCATGTCTCATGGTGTCAATAACTACGCAATATGTCTAGATTTTTTCTATAAAGGCTCTGTATGAACAATAAAATTCGGCAGATTCACATGGTGGGCATCGGTGGAGCTGGAATGAGCGGCATTGCCGAGGTTCTTCTTAATCTCGGGTATGATGTTTCCGGCTCAGACATGAGCGATTCAGCTGTGGTACGTCACCTGCGGGATCTGGGCGCGCGCGTGGCTATCGGGCACGCTGCGGAAAATGTTGGTAATGTTCAGGTTCTCGTAAAATCCACAGCTATCAATGCGGATAATCCGGAACTGGTGGAAGCGCGTCATCGTAATATTGCCATTATACCACGGGCTGAGATGCTGGCAGAACTCATGCGTCTGCGACAGGGAATAGCCATTGCGGGCACGCACGGAAAAACCACAACGACATCGTTGACGGCCTCAATTTTTGATGATGCGGGCATGGATCCCACTGTCATCATTGGTGGACGCCTGAATGCCTATGGAACAAATGCCCATCTAGGGCATGGTGAGTATCTTATAGCCGAGGCAGATGAGTCTGACGGCTCATTCCTTTGCCTGCTGCCCATTATCAATGTTGTAACAAACATAGATGAGGATCATCTCGATTATTATAAGAATCGGGAAAGCATCGACGATGCTTTTGTGAAGTTTATGAACAATGTCCCATTTTATGGCATGAACGTGGTGTGCGGTGATGACCCGGGAGTACGTTTGCTCCTGCCCCGAGTTAAGCGTCCTGTGCTCACCTACGGCTTTGCGCAAGACAATACGTTGCGTGCAGAGCCTTTGGAAAGCGGTCCGCGCAATCATTTTGCTGTCATCTATGAAGGGCGCAAATTGGGTGAGGTCAGCCTGCCACAACCTGGCAGGCATAATATCCTTAATGCGTTGGCCGCAATAGGTGCATCGTTGCAGGCTGATATCAGTTTCGAACAATGCGCGTGCGGCCTGGCCAAGTTTGGTGGTGTGGGACGGCGTTTTGAATTCAAGGGGGAACGGGCCGGAGTAACTGTTGTTGATGATTATGGGCACCATCCCACGGAAATCACGGCAACATTGACTACCGCACGGCAGGTTTTTCCCGGCAGACGTCTGGTAGTGGCTTTCCAGCCGCACCGGTTTACCCGTACACAAGCTCATTTCGGTGAATTCTGCAAAATTTTTGATGATGTGGATCTCTTGTTGCTGACAGAGATTTACGCTGCTTCAGAAAAACCCATTCCAGGTGTATCAGGGCAAAGTTTGACCCAGGGGATACGTCAGGTCTCGCAGACTCCTGTTGAATATTTTCAAACCCTGGATGCCCTGGCTGCAGCCCTTCCTTCCCTCCTTAAAGAGGGAGATGTCCTGCTGACTCTTGGGGCAGGGAGCATAACCCGTCTTGGCCCTGCGTGGATTGAGGGGCTGGACCATGCGTGAAACAGCTTCGCCCGAACTTTCTCAGCGTACCACATTGCGCGTAGGTGGCACGGCCATCGCCGAATTGTTACTGGAACGTCGCGAGGATGTGGAATGCCTGCCCGAGAAGCTGCGAGCATTGGGAGGGCATGCACTAGCGCTTGGTGCGGGAAGTAATATCCTGGCACGAGACGGTGCCTTGCCCCTGGTACTGGTACGACCATGCCTGCCTGATGGCCCGGAAATCATAGGCTCTGAAGACGGGAAAATTCTTGTACGTGCAGGTGCAGGGGTACCCATGCCGCGCATGCTGCGATTTTGTCTGACCCATGGGCTTTGCGGCCTGGAAGGCCTGGCTGGCATTCCTGGAACCGTAGGAGGCGCCGTAGCCATGAATGCCGGCTCCTACGGGACAGAAACGGGTGACGCAATTCAGGCTGTGGAAGCCGTAATCGGAAATGACATACGGCACTGCACAGCAAGTGAACTGGAATTTGGCTACAGGAATATGCGCATTACGGGGTGTTCCGATGATTTTATTGTTTTGAATGCCACATTTGCCTTGACCAAAGCTGAAAGGGATGGCATCAGTAAAGCCATGCGTCATAACTTTTTTGAGAAAAAGTCTAAACAACCCGTGACGGCCTGGAGTGCTGGGTGTGTGTTCAAGAATCCTTCACCACAGATGCCTGCGGGTAAGCTTTTGGATCTGGCAGGATGTAAAGGAAAAAAGTTTCATGGTATGGCTTTTTCTTCTTTACATGCGAATTTTTTGATTAATGAAGGCACTGGTACGGCTTCAGCTGCATTGGATCTGTTGCAGGAAGCTCAAGAGGCTGTATGGCGCGTATTTGGTATCCAGCTTGAGCCGGAGGTCAGGATTGTGCCATGCCCCTTGTCCTGAAGAAAAGTGGGCGCAAAAATCGCAATACCTTTATGCGAGTGCCGAGGTCTGCTGGGAGTGGAAACAGACAGGGCGGCTTTCGGGTATTGCAGAGAGTAACGCAATTTGCTGCTCAAATAGGAGCAGCGCGAGGGCTGAAGAATTGTGCCGCTGTAATTCTCATTTTGGCGGTAATGGCGGGAATACTGGGCGGGATATGTTATGCATCGCTATGGTTGTACGGGGTGACTGTTACCAGCGATTTTTTTACTACCAAGCATGTAGACATTAGCGGCAATGTTCGCCTTACCCGAGAAATGGTACTTGATTATGGTGGCATTCATGAAGGGGATAATTGCTTAGCAGTCAGTATCGCAAAGGTTGAGATGAATTTGCGGCGTACCCCCTGGATTGAGGAGGTTTCCGTCAAACGTCTTTTGCCGGACAGGTTCGTCATTAAACTGAAGGAACGCCTTCCGTCCTTCTGGGTTCATAAGGATGGAGTGTTGTATTACGCCAATGAGCTTGGTGAAACTATTGCGCCAGTGGAGAGCAGAAACTTCCTGTCCTTGCCCACATTACGTGTTTCCCCAGGGGCAGAGGATGCAATCCCTTACCTCAAACGTCTTATGCAGGGGATACGCAATGGTATGCTGCCGGTCGAAATGGGGGCTGTGTCTTCGGTGACAGTCAGTCCTGGAAACGGGATTGAATTGTATCTTGAGGACAGGGAAATGCGGCTTTCTGTTGCTACTGATGATTGGGACGGCAATATCGTCCGCCTGGGAGTTGCCCTGGGTGACCTGGTGCGAAGGCACGAATTGCAGAATGTACGCGAGATTCGCTCCGTCAACGGTAATGTATGGGTTCAGTTTAATCGGCCGGCGTAGCCGTCTGAACAATTCAGAAGGCCATTGATAGCATGTGGTTGTGATAGGTGCTTTGAGGAGAAGTTCATGAATAAATCCGAGCTCATTGTTGGCCTTGACATCGGCACCACGAAAATTTGCGCAGTGGTGGGGGAGCTTACTGAGTCAGGTCTGGTAGACGTGGTGGGCATCGGTACGAGTGTGTCTACGGGGCTGCGTAAGGGTGTTGTGGTCAATATTGAGCAAACCGTGCAATCCATACGGGAAGCTGTGGAAGGCGCTGAACTGATGGCCGGGTGTGAGATACACTCGGTCTATGTAGGGATTGCGGGCAGCCATATTATGGGCATTAACAGCCATGGAGTCATTGCTGTTAAAGGTGGAGAAGTGGCACAGCGTGATGTGGAACGTGCCCTCGATGCGGCGCGCGCTGTGGCCATTCCGGCTGATAGGGAGGTTATTCACATACTTCCCCAGGAATATATTGTCGATAACCAGCGCGGCATCATTGACCCATTGGGTATGGCCGGCGTGCGGCTTGAAGTAAAAGTGCATATCGTCACGGGGGCAGTGTCTTCCGCACAGAATATCGTTCGTTCATGTCATCGCAGCCAGCTGGAAGTGGCAGATATTGCATTGGAATCGTTGGCATCGGCAAAAGCTGTCCTCACAGATGAGGAGCGGGAAATTGGCGTGGCTTTAGTGGATTTGGGCGGTGGAACGACAGATATTGCCGTATTTGCCAATGATGCCATCAAGCATACGGCTGTGCTTGCTCTGGGTGGACAGAACCTTTCCAATGACATTGCTTTCGGTCTGCGCACGCCTGTTGCAGCGGCTGAAAAAATCAAGCTTAAATATGGATGCGCCCTTTCTGACATGGTGCGTAATGACGAGTACATTGAGGTTCCGAGTGTAGGGGGGAGGGAACCTCGCCGCCTGTCCAGACAGCTTCTTGCCGAGATTTGTGAGCCGCGTATGGAGGAGATCCTCTATTTGGTAGACCAAACCCTGGTACGCTCCGGCTACAAGGATATGATCGGTGCGGGTGTTGTGCTGACCGGTGGGACATCGTTGATTGAAGGGTGCCAGGAGCTTGGGTATCAAATTTTCAATCTGCCGACGCGCATTGGCTATCCCCGGAATGTGGGAGGGCTCAAGGATGTTGTTAACAGCCCCAAGTTTTCTACCGCTGTTGGCCTTTTGCGTTATGGTGCAGAGAAAGAACTTTCAGGTCAGAAAAAATTTGCCACTCGCAGTGAGAATGGCATGTTTGAAGGTGTTCTCGCGCGGATGAAAAAGTGGTTTGCTGATATTTCATAAACGCCTCAAGCGGGCTTTTGGGGCAGGAGCGAGGAGAGGGAGTATGGCTCAGTCTATAGTAGATGATATTTCACTGGCCAGTAACGCTAAAATTAAGGTCATAGGTGTAGGTGGCGGTGGAGGTAATGCGGTACAGAACATGATTGATTCCGGTTTGCGTGGAGTTCAATTTGTTTGTGCCAATACAGATTTACAGGCACTGAACAAGAATGGTGCTTCAGTCAAGGTGCAGTTGGGGGAAAGGATTACAAAGGGCTTGGGCGCAGGAGCAAATCCCGCCATAGGTCGTGAAGCTGCAGAAGAGAGCAAGGATGCCATTCGTGAAGCCATAGGCGATGCCGATATGGTATTCGTGACAGCGGGTATGGGCGGTGGTACTGGCACCGGGGCTGCTCCTGTGGTGGCGCAGACAGCCAAGGAATTGGGAGCCCTTACTGTTGGCGTGGTCACCAAGCCCTTCAGTTTTGAAGGGACAAAGCGCATGCGTGCCGCCGAAGCCGGGCTTGAAGACTTCAAGCAGCAGGTCGACTGCCTTATCACCATTCCCAATGACCGCATGATGGCCTTTGCCCCTAAAAAAACACCTTTTTCCGAATTATTGAAAACGGCAAATGATGTCTTGTACTATGCCGTTAAGGGCATTTCAGAAGTGATTGTCGCTGACGGCCTTATCAATCTTGATTTTGCCGATGTGCGCACAACTATGGCTGAATCAGGCCTGGCCCTTATGGGTACGGGCATTGCTTCTGGTGAAAATCGTGCCCGTGAGGCAGCACAACGTGCCATCATGAGCCCGCTGCTGGAGAATGTTTCTTTAGAAAGTGCCAAGGCCGTGTTGTATAATATCACTGCTCCAATGGATATTACTGGCGACGAAATCGCTGAAATCGGTGATATTATTGCTAATGCAACTCCCGAAGATACAAGTATCATCTTCGGTGTTGTTTATGACGACAATATCGGTGATGAAATACGTCTGACAGTGATAGCAACCGGCATTGAGGCGCAGGAGGTTCCCGCACATCCTGTGCAGGCAGCTCCTGCCAAGGTTACTTCGTTTTCCCAGCAGCATAAACCCACTTCAGATGTGATTGGCGTTGAGAAAGTGCAGAGTCCCCAGCGCGCTGTGCAATCACTGGAACACAGTGAAATTGAGGGTGGGAATACGCGTTTGCAAAAACGCTCCTCACGTTCTGAAGAGGTGGCACGCTGGTATGACGAGAACAACGATCGTCCCACATATGTTATAAAAAATGAGGTCATGGGAAGGCCGCAGCATCGTCGCCATAATCCTGGCAGCGTTGATTTTACCTTTACTGAGGATGAGTTTGAAATTCCTTCGTTCCTTCGCATGCAGGCAGACTGACAACAGTCTGATGCTGTGACATATTTTCAGGGCTTGCCTCTTCGGCCCTGAAATGCCCGCCGGGAGGCCACATTGGGTGGCCTCCCAGATGAGCACAAAGGCGTTACTGCTGTAACTGGGACTTGCGTGAGACAGAGTTTCGTCTGCACACGAGATTGAACATGTAAGGCACCACATGAGGTGCCTTTTTTGTGGCGTATACTCCATTGTACGTAAGCATGTAAAATTGGCGCTCTAAAGAACACCCCACGGGCGTGGGGAAGACCACTGTTATAGAGTATGCTATAAGTTATAATGGGGCGAATGAGTATTGCGAGGAGCCCGGCAAGTGCGTATGTCACGGCTCATTCTTCATCGTTAGATGCTTAATGAGAACACTTGAAGGCGTTGGGTGTCAGAGTTTGTGGACGACATAGGTAACGACGCCCCAGATGTGGACGTGCTCGCGCTCTGTAATATCAATCTCAGGGAAATCAGGATTCTCCGGTACAAGCAGTACCTTGCCACGCCGGCGCACAAGCCGTTTTACCGTGAGCTCGCCATCCAGTGCGGCAATGACAATCCTGTTGTCTTGTGCAGCAATGGCGCGGTCTACTACCAGCAGGTCACCATCATGGATACCCGCGTTTATCATGGACAGGCCGTGTGCCCGCAGAAAGAATGTGGCGGCTTCGTGTTTGACAATATGCGTGTGCAGATTCAGCTGCTTGTCCAGATAGTCTTCAGCAGGGGAGGGGAATCCCGCCTCCACGGGGGAAAGATACAGTGGCAGGTCCTGTTGTGCCCCATCCACAGGGGCGGCGGTTCCAAGGATTTCCACCGTCATATGTGGTTCCGATTTCTTGAATTCGTGGCGCAAGTGTGACCTCGTATACAGAAAAAAAGCTACAGCTACGTCATCCAGTCATGCTTTTTTGCCACTATCAATATATCTGAATGGAAGGACATGTGTCAACGCTGGTTAAACAGAAACACCACGGCGTCGCAGCCGTGGTGTTTCTGTTACGTTCAGTGACTATCAGCGTTTGTGGAGTATGTTATTTGCTGGATGCCACTTATGCCCTTTTCATATCGCCAATGAGCGCACTCAAACGGTCGGTCTGCTGCGCCAGGTCAGCGATAGCTTTTGAGGCCTCGTTCATAGCTTGTGTCGTTTGCGAAGACATTTCATTGACCGTGGTGATGGACTGGTTGATCTCCTCACTGGCGGCGGACTGCTCTTCCGAGGCAGTGGCAATGGCCCGCACCTGGTCTGCCGTGTCTTCCACATTACGCACAATCTGCTGCAGGGCTTCGCCGGACTGTTGCGCCAGGTTGGTGGCCTGCTCCACATTGCCGAGGGCTTCTTCCATTCTGTCAACGCTCTGTTGCGCGCTGCTCTGAATGGCGGTGATGGCCTGGCTCACGTCGTTGGTGGAGGCCATGGTCTTTTCAGCCAGTTTGCGTACTTCATCGGCCACAACGGCAAAGCCACGCCCTGCCTCACCAGCACGGGCAGCTTCAATGGCGGCATTAAGAGCCAGCAGGTTGGTCTGGTCGGCGATGTCTGAAATCACGTTCATAATCTGGCTGATGTTCTGGGTATGGCCGTGCAGGGTGCTCATGTCCTCTTTGAGTTCCATGGAGACCTTCTGTACCTGATTGATGCTGGCCATGGCATTGGAGAGGATCTTCTGGCCTTCTTCAGCATTATTGCGCGTTTCTGCGGAGACAGTGGCGGCAGAGGATGCGTTGCGCGCCACTTCCTGCACGGTGGCATTCATTTCGTTCATGGCCGTGGCAGCCTCGGAGAGGCGTTGCGAAGATTCCACTGCGCTTCTGTCAGACTGTTCGATCTGTGCAGAAAGTTCACTTGACGCGGCCGAGATGGCACTGACCATGCCTTCCAGCTGCTCGGCGGCGGCGTGCATGCCTTCAGATTTGGCCGCTTCGGCACGCTTGGCGGCCTTCTCGGCCTCGCGGGTGGCATCCTCGGCCTTGCGGGTAGCCTCTTCGGCGGCCTGGGTTTTTTCTTCACTTTCTTGGATGAGCTTGGCGAGGCTCGCCATCATGGTACGCATGCCCTGGCCCATGACCTGAAACTCGTCCTTGCGCATGGTGGCCTTGTCGAGCAGAGTGCGTTCTTCCGGCGATTCCTCAAGACGTCCACCGGCAACTGCGGCAGTAATGCGTGAGAAGCCGCCAACGAGACCGGAGATGCCGCGCGCCATGACAAAGATGATGAGACCGACAATGAGACCAAAGCCGGCCCCCATGCACATCATGTTGCGCAGAAAACCGTGCGTGGGGCCCAGCACTTCGTCAGCATCCAGCTCCAGCACGAGATACCAGGCTTCCTTGGGCATGGATTTCCAGTACACGATTTTGGCTGCGCCGGTATCATCCTTGATTTCCATACGGCCCGTGGGCGTCTTCTTCATGGCAGCAAAAAGCGGCGTTGCCGAGATGTCTTGACCTATGCGGTTAGGCTGGTGATGCAGCACAATGCGCCCGTTATACCCGTAGGCATAGCTGTGTCCCTTGGCACCGACTTTGATTTTTTCCATTGTCATGGCCGAAACGGCCACATTGCGAATGCCGACAGCAATAATGCCAACGGTACGGCCATCTATCTTCAATGGCCGCGCCATCATAGTAGATATGGCACCAGTGGACTTGGAAATGATGGTGCGCTGTGTGAGCGTGCCTGTGTCACGGCATGCTTGGAAATAGGGACGGGAGGAATAGTCTTCGCCAATTTCCTTGTGCAGGCCATCGCCCTGTCCGTCTATGCTGTATGCCAGCACCTTGCCGTCGATAGAGATAAGCATAGCGATGTAGGCCATGTTACTATCGTCCACAAAGCCGCGCAGGGCATCACTGCCGGCCTTGACTAGCTGGTTGTCAAGGCTTTGCAGCACGCCGTTGCGTTTGGCAGCGGCATCCAGTTTGTCCCAGGCCGTAGCCAGCGCACGCAGGCGGGCATTTTGGGTAAAGGGAATCATGGATTCAAAAAGGCCACCAACTACTGCGTCCATGCCCACAACTTCGGCGTCGAGGATGGCTGCGGCGTCGCCGCGGATCTGTTCTGTAATCAACCCGCCAGCCATCCAGTAGCCCACGGCGGAAAGCAGCATCAGGCCGATAACTGCAGGGGAGAGAATGAAGCACAACATACGACCCATCAATTTCATAGGAATCCCCTTTGCATAAAATAGACTGTCTGCACGTGAAGGGAATTACCCCCCCGATACAAGCTTCAAAACACATGCTCTGCCAACTGCAGAACCTTGATATTACACAACCATTGTTATCGGTAAAAAAAGTATAACGATTAGTGCTGTCCTCGTGTTTTATTACAGATGGCTGCCAGACGTATTGCCCATCAGTCAGCGTAACTGACTGTCTTTGCTCCCTTTGCGATTATACGGAGCAATCATGCGGTATTGCCTGTCCGCTTCTTCCTGGCAAGCTATGCAAAGCCGTATGCCAGGAAGGGCATTTCGTCTTCTTTCTGGTATGGGTTCGCCGCATTCTTCACAAAAAAAGGCGCTCTCACCCTTGGGCATAGCTGCCCGTATGCGTAAAACTTCGTCCTCTACGGAATCCCGTATTTGATCACTGACGGCACTGTCTCCAGTCCAGCCTACGGCCATACTGCTCTCCATCATTGTCCTGACAGGTTGCCTGCATCCCGGCATGCCGCAGCTGCTGCGGCGTATAATTTATCCAAGTATATACGTCTCTTGCAAAAATAAAAAGCCCGGTCTAGTCCTGCTATACCGAGCCCTTGAGCACACCCCAACATGTGGATAGGTCGATTGTTGTATACGACTGTAAGGGATAGTCTGATTGCTGTTACTATCCGTTCATCGCGTCTTTCAGGGCCTTGGACAGGCTGAACGCCACCACTTTACACGCGGGGATGGTCAGCGTTTCCCCTGTTCTGGGATTACGGCCAGTTCTTTCTGCGCGGTTTTTTACGGAAAATCTTCCAATGCCGGGAAGCTGAATGGCATTTCCTGCCGCCAGTTCAGATGTGATTGTGTCGAGGATGGCGGCAAGTGTATCCTCTGCTCTGGCGTTATTGAGATTGGTTTTGATGGCAATCATTTTGACGAGTTCAGATTTTGTCATGGTATCTCCCCATTGAACGTAGTTATATAACCGTACACGTAACGCAAAATGCGATAATTTGCTACCGACAATTTTTAGTCATTGCTGTAATAAACATAGTATAGGCCATTCGCGTACAAAAATCCAGAGCACTGCAGCACTCCGAACCCGTTATGCGGGGAAAATTGTCACAGGGCACGGGGCGGTGTGCACCCATGCCGTCCTGTTTGGCTACCAGCAGCCAGCTGGAATCAGCGGATGAAGTTTGTGGGTTCCCATGGTTCCGGTTCCGGTGGATTGATGCCCGCGGCCTTGCCCGCCTGGATGCATTTGATGAGCCAGGCCATATTGTCCCCCAGGGTGCGCATGGTCTGTATTCCTTCCTTGTCCTGCATGACCTCGTCAGGGGAATTGCCATGCACCGAATTCCAGTACTGCGAGGAAACCACAGGCATGCGTGCAATGGTGAAGTATTTGTTCAGCCTGTCAAAGGAAGCACTGGCACCGCCGCGACGACAGCTTACCACGGCGGCGGCAGGCGTACATGCGTAGTGCGATGCCTTTAAAAAGAACATGCGGTCGAGAAAAGAGCAGATGCCACCATTGGGGCCGGCGTAATAGACGGGTGAACCTACCACAAGACCTTCGGCTTCGCGCAGTAGATCAATGGCTTCATTAACGTTGTCTGTGTTGAAAACGCAATGCCCGGTATCATGGCATTTGCCACAGGCGATGCAGCACTGTATGGGTTTTGTGCCCAGTTGTATCATGGTGGTTTCAAGACCGTATTTTTGTAACTGGCTGGCCACAACAGACAGTGCAGTGTACGTACAGCCTTTGGGATGTGGACTGCCGTTGATAAGGAGTACGCTCATATAAAGACCTCCTGTGGTTTCATGCTGTTGCCGCAGGCATCAAATGCGATTTGCTGTCAATGCCGGATATTGATTTTTTTCGTGCGTTTTCAGTTGCATACTGATTGCAGCAGACGGGGAATGCTTATGGTATATGCTGTTGCCCGAGCTTTGCTTTCAGGATGAAGACGGATAGGAACTGTTTGCATTGCCTGACAGGATAACGCATCCCAGAATAGACTGCAATGTCTAATGATGCCGCACAAAGGGACAACACCGCGGCACTGTGGTGGCATGTGGCACTGTTGTCGAGAGCAGGCAATGCAGTCGGAGCCGCACCGGCAAGTATGCATGACAATGTCATCGGGGTGCCGCAAGCGCCCCTTTGCAGGGGCGCTTGCTGTGTCATGCCTGTGAATGTGTGCTGTCATCCTTTCTGGCGTCGGCCTTGCCCATGAGCTTTTGCAACAGGTAGACGAGCACCATGAGGCTGATGCCAATGGCGTCAGTGGTGAGGCCCGGGGTAATGAGTGTGATGGCAGCGGCCACGAGCAGCAATCGTTCCCACAGGTACAGGTTGCGCAGCCAGTAGCCGACGCTGCCGAAGGAAAGGGCGGCAATGCCAACTATGGCAGTGGCAACCGTCATGGCTATTTCCGTATTGTTCGCACCTATCATCAGCAGACCGGGATTGTAACAGAAAATATAGGGTATCAAAAATCCTGCAGAGGCCAGCTTGACAGCCATAAAGCCGGTGGCGTTCGGCTCGGACCGGGCTATGCCTGCCGCTGCATAGGCTGCTAGGGCGACAGGTGGTGTAAGGTCGGCTAGGATGCCGAAATACATGATGAACAGATGCGCTGCAAGCATGGGTACGCCAAAGGTCTGGATAGCCGGTGCGGCGATGGTGGCGAGCACAATATACTTGGCAGTGGTGGGCAGGCCCATGCCCAGGACGATGGAAGCCAGCATGGTGAAAAAGAGCGTCAGGGCAAAGCTGCCGGCCGAAAGGGTCAGGATGGCATTGGCCAGCTTGAGGCCCACACCGGTGAGTGTGACCACCCCCACAACAAAGCCCGTGCAGGCGCAGGCCGCAGCCACGCCAAGGGCAAGGCGGCCACCGTTTTCCATGGCTTGAAGAATATCTTTAAGCGCGGTCCTGTTACAGTCGGCCATGGCCTTGCCTGTGGGCAGGTTTGTGCCGCGCGCTCCGAGCCAGGTCAGGCAGTTACGCGAGATGAGTGAAATAATCACTGTGGTCAAAATGCAATAGTAGGCGGATTTAAGCGGTGTATAGCCCTGGATGAGCAGATAGATGAGCACAAAAATGGGAATCAGCAGATATCCGCCCTGTTTCAGTACAGGCAATGCCCGTGGCAGGCGTTCCTTGGGAATACCCTTGAGCCCAAGGCGTTTGGCTTCCATGTGTACCATGAAGCCTACGGCCAGGTAGTAAAGAACTGCCGGAATGAGGGCTGCCTTGGCAATTTCCACATAGCCGACGCCCAGAAACTGAGCCATAATGAAGGCTGCTGCCCCCATGATGGGGGGCATGATCTGGCCTCCACGGCTCCGGCAAAGGCTCCCCGGTAGCCCACACTCTTCATGAGCGGAATGGTGAACGTGCCCGTGGAAACAGTATTGGCCACGGAGGAGCCGGAAATGGTGCCAAAAAAGCCGCTGGCCAGCACGGCCACCTTGGCTGGCCCGCCGGAGAAACGGCCTACCAGGGAATTCGCCAGGTCAATAAAGAATTGGGAAATGCCGGTACGCTCCAGGAAGGCACCAAATACAATAAACACAATAATAAACTTGGCACAAACCTGTATAGGTGTGCCGAGAATGCCGCCGCCCTGAACCCGGTAGAACAGGCTGTTCGCCACATTACGCACCGCTCCGGACATTCCCAAGTGCTTTGTTGCAGCATAATAATACAGGGCGTAAACCATGAAAACTCCGGCTACGCAAAGAATCGGAACGCCGACGCTTCTGCGGCAGAGTTCCAGCGTTACCAGAATGCCGACAATGGCAATTGCAATTTCATAGGGATAAATACGGGACATTCCCAGTCGTACCGTCAG
>CAJOMG010000012.1 GCA_905235595.1 uncultured Desulfovibrio sp.
GCAATGCAGCGTGGACATGCGGATATTATAACGCATACTGTCACCGTTATACCCTCGTTAAACGATTGGGTTCATATACCGCTTGGCGGCTTGAAATCCCGCGTGGTTATGGTTACTATTTGAGCATGAACAAGCCAGCGTTGGCCTGAACCGTCAGCGAACATGGCAAGACAGCATGCCCCACAGTGAAGGACGCCGCATGAGCCACACCAAGCGTTGGGAAGACCTACAAATTCAAGACAACTTTCTTTTCCTAAAGGTCATGCAGAATGGCGATCTCTGCCGTCGGCTGCTTGAAACCTTGCTTGACATCAAAATTCGAAAGCTGTCGTATCCCGAAACTGAAAAGCTGCTTGCCACTAACCCCAACAAGCTGAGCGTTCGCCTTGACGTGTACGTGACGGACGAGAGCGGCAAAGTGTACGACATTGAAATGCAGGCGTCGAAACCCGCTGACGACAACAGGCTTGACTTGCGAACGCGCTACTACCAGTCCATGCTAGATCAATCGGCTATTGAAAA
The DNA here is from genome assembly GCA_905235595.1 of uncultured Desulfovibrio sp. Taxonomy (GTDB): domain Bacteria; phylum Desulfobacterota; class Desulfovibrionia; order Desulfovibrionales; family Desulfovibrionaceae; genus Desulfovibrio. Next base: position 523 of record CAJOMG010000012.1, read on the forward strand.
AGGCGGGCGCTATGCCGACTTGCGCGAATCTTTCATCATCTTCATTTGCGCGTTTGACCCGTTTAAACTTGGCCGCCGCCGCTACACGTTTCGCAATCTGTGCGTTGAACAAACAGTTCTGGCGTTGAAAGATCGAGCGACGAGGATTTTCCTGAACGCCAAGGGCGTTATTGGCAAGGAAAGCGAGGAAGTTCAGCACTTTCTTAACTATGTGGCTGGCAATGCAGCAGAGGGACCACTTGCGAACGATATTGACGCCGAAGTAGCCCGTGTGAAGCAACATGACGAAACAAAGGCGGAATATATGACACTTTCAGCACTGCTCGCTGACGAGCGTGACGAAGGGAAGGCGGAAGGCCGAGCGGAAGAGCGGCTAGACCTAATAACTAGTATGCTTTCTCGCGGATACTCACCCGAACAAATTAGCGACATTCTTGGTATCCTTCTTGATGAAGTGAAGTCACTTGTCGCCAAGGTAAAGCTCATTCAATGACCGCTATGACATTTACAGCACTGCTCGCTGACGAGCGCTATGAAGGCAAGATGGAAGGGTTGGCTGAAGGGAAGGCGGAAGGCCGAAATGTCTCTTGGCATAGTGTCCTATATGCTCAGTCAAGGTCGTAAGGCTGACGAAATTAGCTCGATAATCGGCCTTCCTCTTGACGATGTCTTGGCGTTGGCTGCCAAGTCACAACATTAACTTACTTTGCCAATTATTCTGGCACCATTCGCAACCATGCTGGAAAATCGTTCTTAAGACGGTAAGGCCAGCCACTTCAATATTGCAGCATACAACGTGATATCGTCTGCAGTGGCAGCGTATCCGTAGATACGCAAAAGGACTTCAAAGGTGGTAAAGGCCGCACGCTTATTTCCGTCTACAAAAGGGTGGCTGACAAGAAGGCTTTCCAAAAGGGCGCAAGTATCTTCCTTGATATTTTGATAGTAGCCGCTTTGAGGGCAAAAAACAAAAGACGGTTTTAAGAACACCTTCGCCAGAGTGCATTCCAGAACGATTCGAAAAGATGACGTATTTTTTTAGTTTTAAGTGATAAAATCCAACGGTATTTTTGACAGTATCATTGAATAATTATAAAAATTTTCTTATTAAAATCAGTATGATTTATCTATTATCGAGCTCCCTCTCCGCCAAGCAAGGAATGACGGGGCTTTTCGGAAAATACCGAGAAGCCCTTTTCTCTTTACGACAGTGAGACAGCTGCACGATAAATATACACTGACATGCAAAGCAACATCCTAACGAGAAGGGTCATAGTATGTCATGGAACGCCTTGCCGAAAATTTTGTCTGGTTCCCGTGTCTTTATTCAAACACACGATTTCCCTGATCCTGACGCCATTGCTAGTGCCTATGGTCTGCAGTACCTGCTCAACCAAAACGGCATCACCGCCACACTCTGCTACAGGGGTTCCATAGAGCGTGCATCCATGATGCATATTATTGACGCCTACCACATTGACATTCTGGAACAATCTCAAATCGGGGACATGCGTGAGAACGACAAGATTGTTTTGATAGACGGGCAAAAATTCAATGCCAATATGATTGATCTCCCCGGTGATGAAGTAGCCTGTATTGACCACCATCCCACGTTCTTCCCCTGTGAATATCAGTACAAGGATATACGCCAGGTTGGCGCATGCTCGAGCATCATTGCCGACTACTTTCTTTCCGCAAATATACCGCTGACAACTGAGGTGGCTACGATTTTACTTTTTGGTCTGCGTGTGGATACAGAAAATATGACGCGCGGTGTCACTGATCTGGATCTGGATGTTTTTCCTGCCCTCTACCGCAAGGCCGATCAGAGCATGCTGGAAAATTTGGCTGCCAAAAGTCTCGTGTTCACTGACCTGAAGGCTTTCGGGTCAGCCATTGAAAACATACGTGTTTTTGGCCATGTTGGTTTCGCCAGCATTCCCTTTGCCTGCCCAGACCCCCTCATTGCGCAGGTGGCAGATTTCATCCTCGCACTGGCAGAGGTGGATGTGGCCGTTATCTGGTCATGGCGCCCCACCGGCGTTAAATTCTCTGTACGCAGCGTACTGGAGGCCATCCACAGCGGTAACATGCTGGCCGAGGTGCTTGCGGATATCGGCAGCGGGGGAGGACATGCCCGTATGGCGGGTGGCTTCATCCCGTCTACACACCTTTCCAAGCTGGGGCAGGATAATTCCATGCGTGATACGGGGCTGATAGACCGATTCCTGACCTACATACGTCGGCACGCATAACAGATATGGTTTTGTGCAAAAACAGCGAGTGCATGAATAACCGTACCAGGCCTATTTACACATGGCAAAAATAGTCCTCCTGTTTCATGCCTTGCGTCCCCTGCTGCCATCTGTTAAAAAAAAATCCCTTTCACTTCGGCCCATGCAATGCTGCCTACATGGATTCACACCGACGGCCAGCATAAAAATGTTTTTCAGATCAAAAAAAAGGAAGCACACCATGAAAAAATTTTTCGTCTGCACCCTGCTGGTTGCCGTTCTGGCAGCAATTCCAGCTTTTGCGGAAAAAACCTACATCAATGGCATAGACCCCAACTATCCGCCCTTTGCCTATGTTGATGAAAAAACAGGGCAGCCGGCAGGCTTCGACGTGGATTCCATGAACTGGATAGCCAAAACCATGGGCTTTAAAGTCGATCACAAGCCCATGGCATGGGACGGTATCATTCCCGCTCTGCTTGCAAAACAAATTGACATGGTTGATTCCGGCATGAGCATCACTCCTGAACGGGCCAAAATGGTACAATTTTCCTTGCCATACTGGACGGTTTCCCGTGTATTTGTAGTATCGGCAGACTCTAAGCTGACCCCGGAACAGATTTTGAAGACAAAACTGCTACTCGGTGTGCAGCGTGGCACGTCTGAAGCCAATGCCATCAAGAAGGAACAAGCAGAAAAAGGGTATGCATTCGAACTCCGTTTTTACGATTCCGCCCCTCTTGCTATTGAAGATTTGCTCAATGGCCGCATTCAGGCAGCGCTTATGGATGAATTGCCCGCCGACAACGCCATCAAGACCGGGCGCGCCGTCAAAAAAGCCGGCACTCATGGTGAGCCTGATAATTTTGGCGTGGCCCTGCGCAAGAACGACAAAGAGCTGGAGCAGCTCATCAACGAAGGCTATAAAAAGCTCATGGCCGACCCTTACTGGAAGGAACTCCAGAAAAAGTATTTGAGCAAGTAAACAAACCAGAAATCAGCATGGGGCAGTTTACCGATGCTGCCCCAGCACTGGATTAAGGCGCTTCGCTGTCATGCATTCATTGTATGTCGTATACAATGCACTCCCCTCCATGTTGGCGGGCAGTCTTGTAACCATGGGCAATGTTGCCCTGTCACTGACAATGGGCCTGCTGCTGGGCGTGCCCATGGCAGTGGCACAAGTGTATGGCAACGCGTGGGTTCGCAGGCTGGTAATGTTATACGTATGGTTCTTCCGGGGAGTGCCCATCCTCGTCTTGCTGTTTCTTTGTTATGGCCTGTTCATCAGCATGGGTATAGCCATGCCTCCCTTTTTCATTTGCTGTCTTGTGCTGGGCTGTACCAGTACGGCCTACCAGTCGCAGATTTTCCGGGGTGCCATTGAGAGCATTCCACGAGGGCAACTCAATGCTGCGCGCGCATTGGGCATGCACGACAGCATGGCCATACGCAGCATCATCCTGCCCCAGGCCATGCGCCTTTCCATCCCAGGCTGGGCCAACGAATTTTCCATCCTGCTCAAAGATTCGGCCATCTGCTTCGTACTTGGTACACAGGACATCATGGCCCGCACCTCTTTTGCTGCGGCACGCACTCATGAACATCTGGCCCTGTATGCTGCAGCGGGGGTGCTCTATTTCGTACTGACGCTGGCGGTGCTCAAACTCTTGCGTCGCCTGGAACAAAAAGTCCATGTGCCCGGCTATTCTTCAGGAATTGGCATGGAAGGCATGGGTATGGGATAATTGTGCATGAACCAGCAAGCTGTATTGCGGGTTGAGGGAATTTGCAAGAAAATGGACGGCAAGTCCATTCTGGACGATTGCAGCCTCACAGTAAACCGGGGGGAACTGAAGGTGCTTATTGGCCCCTCTGGTGCTGGCAAAAGTACCTTCCTGCAAAGTATCAACTGCCTGATTCCACCAGATGCCGGAGAAATTTATCTTGAGGGCCAGCGCCTTGACCGCACTGATACTGCAGCATTGTGCGCCTTTCGAGCCCAGGTGGGGATGATCTTTCAAGATTTCAATCTCTTTGACCACTTGACCGCCGAAGAAAATGTAGCCATTGCTCTGCGCAAGGTGCGCGGCATGAACGCTTCAGACGCCAAAGATCGCGCACAGAAGGAATTGGCTCTTGTGGGCCTTGCCCGCCGTGCCCTGCTTTATCCGGCCCAGCTCTCCGGCGGGCAGAAGCAGCGCGTGGCCATTGCCCGCGCCTTGGCCATGGATCCCAAAGTCATTCTGTTGGATGAACCCACCTCGGCTCTGGACCCGGAACTGGTAGGCGAGGTGCTGTCTGTCATCCGCGACCTCGCGAGCGGAGGCATGACCATGGTCATGGCAACTCACCAGATGGATTTTGCCCGAGCATTGGCTACTGAAATACTCTTCATGGAACGCGGTCGTATTATTGAACAGGGCGCCCCCGAGACATTACTGGCTGACGGCTCCAATACACGAACACGCGATTTTTGCCTGCGCTTGCTGGAAATGGGGGCGTGACGTGTTGGACACTGTCTTCCTGACCAATGAACTACTCCCCGCCTTGAACCGTGGCCTGCTCGTCTCGCTGGCACTCATTATTCCCTCAGCCAGCCTGGGGTTTGCAGGAGGCGTACTGTTGGGTTGTGCCCGTGCCTTCGGGCCGCTTTGGCTCAGACGACTGGGAGATGCGTACACCGCGCTGATTCGTGGCGTGCCGCTCGCAGTACAACTTATGATGATTTACTATGCCTTGCCAAAGCTTGGCATTTTCTTTCCTCCCTTTGGGGCTGCCATGACAAGCTTTATCCTCTGTACTGCGGCCTATCAGTCAGAGTATGTGCGTGGCGCACTGCTTTCGATACGCCAGGGCCAGATACGTGCAGCACAGGCGCTGGGTTTCAGTACCCTGCAGACAATTACATGGATCATCATTCCCCAGGCCGCGAGACGAGCCCTTCCCGGCTGTGGCAACGAAATCGTCTATCTCATCAAATACAGCTCCCTTGCATACCTCGTTACGTGTATGGAACTCATGGGCGAAGGCAAGGTAATTGCATCGGACACATTCCGCTTCACTGAAGTTTTTCTCGCTGTGGGCGCCTACTATCTGGCTATGGTCACCTTGGCCTCGCTATTGCTACGTCGCCTGGAAGACCGTTTCCACATTCCAGGTTTTGGCATGCACTAGCATAGGTATTGCGCGGACATGTCCTCACCCTCTACAATACTCTAACACCAGCACAGCACGTTGCACCACGGCGTCGAGGCTATGCTGCATAAGGAATACTCCATGGTTATCCACTGCCGTTTTGTTGTGCCGCTGCTCTGCCTGTTGTTGCCCTTGTCCTTACTGTCTGCAAGTGCCAGCGCAGCCAATGACAGGCAAGCCCCCCTGAATGTGGCTCTTCTGCTCGAAACTCCCCTTGGCGACCACGACTGGAATGATGCCCTGGCCGCAGGTCTCCAACGCGCGGAACGTGAACTGCATGTGCATGCCAGAGTTGTTGTCGCTCCTCAGGAACAGGATATGGCAAACCTTGAAAACATCTTCCGCGAGGTGGCACGTGACAATGATCTCGTACTTGTGGCTTCTGACAGATTTCACGAAATCCTGCGCGATAATGCCGCCAATTTCCGTCATACCATGTTCGGATGTATTGACGCCGGAATTCGTGCGCCCAACATCATGTGCATAACCTTTGCAGATGAACAGGCAGCCTATCTGGCAGGTGCAGCAGCCGCCATGCTGGCCCGGCAAAAGTCCTTGCCCGGCCTGCATGGGCAAAAAATTCTGGGCTGGCTTTCTGGAGAGAATATTCCCACCATGCGTTCACTGCTCAATGGATTCACGGAAGGTGCGCGCATTATTGATCCGGAAATGCGCGTCATCCATTCCATTGTCGGCTCGTTCGGCGATGCAGAAGCGGGACGCCGGGAAGCCCGCAAGCTGCTGGATCAAGGGGCAGACGTGCTTGTACTCGCCTGTGGCATGGGGAATGCCCCTGCCCTTGAGGAAGTGAAGGCGCACAATGCCTACGCCATAGGGCTCAACACAAACCATGATTCGCAACTGCCCGGCCGAGTGTTGACCTCCATCCTCAAATATCCGGATACGGCTGTCTATGACCTCGTGGCTGCAGCAGCCACAGGCACTTTCAAAGGTAAGGAAATCCTCGTACGGAACTTAGACAATGGCGGCGTGAATATTACGGACATGCAGCCATTCAAGGCAGCTACCAACGCCAGTTTATCCCAAGATATGGACAGACGCCTGAACGAATTGCGCAGGGAAATCCTGCACGGCGGGGTGCGCCTCAAATCTTTGCGCGCCCGTACCTTATGCGACTGCCTCTAGCAGACCCTACCCGTCATAGCCATTCGGATGCGCTTTGTGCCATCGCCAGGCAGAAGCGATGATCTCCTCTATGCCTGCCTTGGCTTGCCAGTCAAGCACAGCTCTGGCTTTTGCAGCAGAAGCCACAAGTTGTGCCGGGTCTCCAGCGCGGCGCGGCCCGATGGTAGCGGGAATGTTGTGTCCCGTCACGCGGCGTGCGGCCTCCACCATCTGCAGCACGGAAAAACCCGCACCATTGCCGAGATTACAGCTCGTACTTTTGCCGCCGCTACATAGATACTCAATGGCCCGAAGATGGGCATCCACAAGGTCCATCACGTCCAGATAGTCGCGGATGCACGTGCCGTCCTGGGTAGGATAGTCATTACCGAAAATGGTAATGCTCGAGCGTTTGCCAAGGGGTACCTGCAGGATGAGGGGAATGAGGTGACTCTCCGGCCTGTGATCCTCCCCGATGGAACCATCAGGCCAGGCCCCTGCCACATTGAAATAGCGCAAAACCACGGAACGGATACCATAGGCCTGCCCTACCCAGTGCATCATGCGCTCCATGACGAGCTTGCTTTCGCCGTAAGGATTGGTAGGTCGCAGGGCGGCATCCTCGCTGATGGGGACACTCTCCGGCTCACCGTACACGGACGCGGTGGAAGAAAAGACAATTTTCCCCGTGCCGTGCCTGACCATGGCATCCAGCAATGCCATCATACCGCCAATGTTATTCTGAAAATACTTGAGCGGCTGCTCTACGCTTTCGCCCACCAGTGAACTGGCGGCAAAATGCAGTACGACGTCAATGGGCTGTTCCGTGAAAACGGCATCCAGCAGTGGAGCATCACGCATATCCCCCACATACAGGCGCACGCCAGCGGGTACAGCGGCCCTGTGCCCTGTCAGGAAATTATCCAGTACAACGGGGGTATCGCCCCTGGCCAGCAATGCCCGCACATTGTGTGAACCGATATACCCCGCACCACCGCAAACAAGAATAACCATGGCGTTCCTCGCCGTTATATGCCTCTGTATGACGCAAAAAACACAGTTTCGGCCTACAGTTCTGCCATATCTGCTTTTCCGTGAGGCAGGGGAACCGGCATGTGCCACTCCCCGGGCATAGGTGCGGTTATGGCAGCCCGTTCTCCCAGATAGGGGTTAAAATAGCCATAACGCAGCCACGGGCAAAGCTTCTTCAATCGCTTCATAAACCGGGCAAGCCCCATGGCTGGCTTTAATGCCAGCTGCGCCTCTCCCTCCCCGCCATCCATACAGCGAAAATACCACTCCGGGTCAATATTGAGGTTGCGCCACTGAATCATGCTCACACCATTCTCACCCACCAGACGGGCCAGAGCCTCCAATTCCTCTTCTGTATCTGTAATTCCTGGGAAAAAAAGCAGGTTAAGCGAGACCCAGACATTGCGCACCCGGGCTTCACGGATAGATGCCCGCACGTCTTCCAAGCTGTATTGCACAGGACGGTAATACCGCGCATACAGCGTATCACGGGCACTGTTGCAGCTTACCCGCAGACTGGTCAGCCCGACTTCAGCCAGGCGCGCCACTGCCTGCGGAACCGAGGCATTGGTATTACAGTTGACCGTACCAGGCCCCCCCCCTGTACGGAACAGGCGCACACTTTCCACCAGCAGATCCGGATTCATGAGAGGATCCCCTTCGCAGCCCTGTCCAAAGGAATAGACAGGAACCTGCGTCTCCCTTTGGGAATGTATGCGCATGACCTCAACGACTTCTTCGGGTGCAGGTGTGAATGTGAGGCGGCACTGGGGCGTCACATGGACGGGAGAACCTTTCTCCTGCGCAGAGATACAGCCCACACAGCGTGCATTACAAACACGGGACGTGGGTAACGGGGCCTCATACCGGCCCAGAGCAAAATTGCGGGCAGCAGGGCAATCATAGCGTGCAACGCAATTATCCAGGATATGCCGGATAAGTCTATTGTCCGGATGCGCGCGCAGCAACGCACGTGCCCCCTTTTCTATGCGGGATCGGGGAATATTGCGGAATTCCTGTCGCGGTTCAGCGTCCACGCGCCTGGCACAGATATAAAAACGCCCTCCGGCAAACCCAACGGCTCCATAGGCAAACAAGGGCAAAAGGGGTGCCTCGGGCCTGCTTTTGTAGGCAGGGTGCGCAGATATGGTATAGCCTGGTGCTGCGAAAGCGGCCACAGCCAGTTGCGCCTCGCCATCGGGCGCAGCGATATGCCCGCTTTCTGGGTCCAAGCCAACGGCCTGCCGGCCAGGCAGAAGAAAAAACTCACTTTCTTCCGGTAGAGGCATGATCTCGTCAGGTCTGGGAAGCCCCCATTGCGCACCACGACGACACAGCATAAGCAGGTGGGGATCGTCATAAATATTGCCCTGCTCGTCTGCCATGACGAGATGTGGCTCAATATGCTGTACAGCCATACGTGCTCCTTGCCCAAATGCTACGGAATGTATATGCTACATCGTTCTGGAGGCTCACAATGTTTCCATTCATGATGTTCATTTTTCTCTGTTTTCTTGGTGTTCTGGCCACGCTGTACCATATGCTGCGAACACAGGAAAAAAATTTCCACCAGCTTGAGGAGGAACACGCCCAGCTGCGCGTACTGCTGCGGGCCATGGAATCGCGTCTCGACGAGCTGGAAATCAACGCTTCTGCACAAGATACGGCTTGTGCAGCAGCAGAAGGCAGCGGTAATGCCAACCGGGGTGCAGTACGACTTGCCCCCCGTCACGCGCAACGACCTTCAGATGATGATCTGCTGCACCTGGATTTTGATTCCCCGGTCCCGCCGGATAATACCGTTGATCCAGCTCTGGACCTTCATTTTGACCCGGGAGAGAACACACCTCAGCAAACGGGCCCGCGCTGATTCGGGAATGCGTTCTTTCCAGGCAGCTTTACCTAGGGCACCAACTGTACGCTGTTCACGCCTTTGGTTCTCTCATAATGCCGGAAGATGTCCTGAATCTGCCGCAGGCAGCTTCCAGATAGGCCTCACGCAGGACTGTATTGCCCACCTGTTCGGCCCAGTGCAGATAGAGCAGCCGCAAGCTGCTTTCACGTATGGCTGCTGCCAGGCCTCGACGACGTGTTGTAATGGCCCTGGTATGCGGCAGGAGAGCCTGCATTTTCCGCGAAAAAGCCTGAGCCCTGTGTATGGCACGATGTCCGGCGTTCACGGCTGCCAGTGCCTCCAGCCCTGTGCGTCGGGCCACTTCGGGATGTGCCAGCAAAAATCGTATATGCGCTGCAGCTTCATGCACACTGACATCAGGTTGAACAGTCGTTCCGTCCGTTGCTAGCCCGTCTGCAGTGTCTGGAGCGTAACAAAACATATGCTTGCCTTCCGTAAACAAATCCGTCAGCCCATGCCCAATGCGCGGCGTTACCAGGCATCCGCCACAGCCCATGGCCTCAAATACCCTGAAATTCAAGTCACCGTGTTCACAATGGTTGAGTAGCACATGTGCATGAGTATAGAGCTCACGGTATGCCCCTCGCGTTACGACAAGGCCAGATACCTCCTTTCCCAGCGCTGTCAAAAATGCCTTTCGACGGGGCAGGTCTGCCGTCATGCTCCCCACAAAAAGGCAATCAACATCTTTAGCTATATCAGCCCTGGGCGCATCTTCGGACCAGGCAAAGGCCGGCGACCACCAGACGTATTCTCGGGACAAAAAAGTGCCCACAAAACGCTCCAGATGGTCGCGCAGAGAAATGAGCGCCGCATCAAAGCCCTGCGCATAGAAAGGCTGCCAGGAATGGATATGGGAATCCACGCTGTAAAAAACCGTGAGACAGGGATAATCCTCCATACCCAGCACAAAGGGCGCACGACTTTTGTCGGCCACCACCAGCACATCTGGTACAAAACCCGCCACCTGCACGAGGTCATCCCAGCCGTAGACGGCGGGGTTCTCAAAATTGTGGCGCGCCACTTCCCATCCGCACGAAACAAGCTCGTTACTAAAAAAGGGGCTGCCTATCCATAAAAGTCGCGGCATATTTCTTCAGAAGGGTTTTACCACATCAACCGTTGCACGGCGATTGCCAATACACAAGATATACACTAAATTTCAATACATGGCCTGCAACACAGGGTCGAACCTAGCCTTGACCTTTCTGGCCGTCAAGCCATGAAAACACACATGCACTGCAGCATCCATCGACTTCGCCTCCTATTACGCTTTCTGCTGGCGTTCCTACTCGTCATTCTGTTACTCATGGTGGCGGCTTTCTGTTTTTTACAAAGCCATTCCCAAACACTTATTGAACAGTATGCAAGCGAGGCCGCTGCACAATCAGGACTGACCATCACCATTGGCACAGCTCACGTTGAGATGTTTCCCTTACCTGCGCTGGCAGTGAGCGATGCTCGTGTAGAGGGTAAAGGATGGAGCTTTTCCGTTGCCTATGCCACCCTGCAACCCCATCTGCCATCACTCCTGCATGGAGTGCTGCGGCCACACAGCATTACCTTGCTACGCCCGCATATCCGTGGCATCCTCCCTCTCTCCGTTCAAGACATGGTTGCAGCACAAGCAGCAACTGCCCCCGCAGAAGAGGCGCCTGCAGACCGGTTTACCCATACCGCTTTTGCAGCCCTGTTTCCAGAAAACTGCCATTTGCATGTGTCTCAAGGCGATGTGGATATTACGAGTGCAGACAATATGCATCTCACGCTAAACGGCTTGCGCTGCGGCTTGCACCTGGCTCGTGGCACACGCCTCATGGGCAATCTCTTCTGGGATGAAGCCCTCTTCGCTCCCAGAAATGCAGTGCCTACCCGACTGACCAACCTGGCCTTGAAAGGCAATACCTATCTGGATAATCCCCTGCACCACACGCCAGAACTGGAACTCAAGGGCAGGCTGCAACGGACGGACTGGCTGGCCAGCCTTGAGATAGCGCTACAGGTGTCCACCCAAGAAGCGACCCAACGACTGCACATGGCATTGGCGGGCGACCTGCGTAAAGATACACAGCTTATCCCCATAAGTCTGGCTGGCACTGCCATCCGGCAGGAAGATGCAGAAGCCATTCGCCTTGAAGACATACGCCTTGCCCTGGGAAAGGACAGCGGCACATTTAACGGCACACTGCGCCATGGTATTCCTGAACTTTTTTCCCTCGATGGGCGCCTGCTGCTGCGCCGTGCCAGCCTGACACAATGGCTGGGCTTTGCCCGCAGCCTTCCGCCCGGTCTCCAGCATGCGCTGGATGCCCTGACCGATGGCGTGCTTGATTTCTCGCTGGACGGCAAAGGACTGCGCGTACCGCACATAGAAGCAACAGCCTCGGGCAGCCGTTTTACTGGCTCAGGGGGAGTGGCAAGCTGGGCACAGCCTGTTGTGGCTCTGAATCTTACCGCACCTATGGTCAATCTGGGCCGTGCGCTGCCAGAATCTACCGGCATACTGCCCGCTCCGCCCCAATATGGGCATGAAGCGTTCACCCCCAAACCTGGCAATCCCGTCATACCGGGTGAGCTGAACGTGGGATACGACATTCGCCTGAACGCTGCTGCTGTTGCGTACGGCCCCATAGAAATCAACGATGCACATGTGGTGATCAAACCCGGGCTGGTTGATGCCAAAAGCCGGCTTGAAGATACCCTGCTGCTGGTACAGGGCAAGCTGTACGGAGGAAACGTAAAGGGTGAAACCATTCTGGGCGGCAGCAAGGAGACGCCTTACGCCATCCGCGTACAACTGAACAACATAGACGGCGACCCACTGGCCCGCGCGCTGCCAATCCTGCCCGTCACAGGAGGACGCCTGCAAGGCGATGTGAACATCATGAGCCAGGGCAAGGAACTGGACATGTTTCTGAACAGGCTCCGCGGTACTGTGAATGTACATGCGGAACGCGGAAAACTGCGGTCTGCAAGAAAAAATAGCGCTTTTGCCTTCCGCACGCTGGATGTGAGCTTCAGGGCCCGTTCTGGTCAATGGAAACAAAACCGACTCGGACTGGATGGTCAATGGAATGCGACCTTAGCTGACACTGGCCTGAACGCCCAGGCAAAACTTTCAGGCACACTCTGGTTCGGTGGTGCAGGTGGGCAGGTGGCATTTCAGAACCTGCCCGGAGAGTTTACATGCGACATCGCACCAGAGCGCTCGCTCAAGCCATCAGGGCTTCAGGCACAGGCTTCCGGCAGATGCAGCTTCCAGGCAAGCAGTGCAGTTTTTTCCTTGACAGAAGGGCTTGTGAGAACCCTGGGCGCAGAGGTAAGAGGGGATGTCAATCTCAACATGGGCACGAATGAACCTGCCTGGCAGGGCAAGCTCGTCCTCTCCATTCCCGACATGCTCAAAACTCTGCGTCTGGCAGGAATATCCACATCCCACCTACCTCATGACTTGAACAAACTCTCTCTGGAAGCAAGTTTCAAAGGCAACGCCAACGAACTAGCACTGAACGGCCTGCGCACCCGTGTGAGCGCAACAGATATCAGGGGATCGTTTACCGCCAACTGGCGCAACACCCTGACATTCCAGTTCAACTTAACCACTCCTCACCTGAATCTGGACCACTATTTCCCCCCGCAAGGATCAAAAAGCAAGGGGCACAACGCGACACACAGCCCCCCCTGGGATTTTCGCTTCTTGCAGACATTCAACGCCAAAGGCGAATTACGGGCCGAACAGATTAGCCTCTGGAAGCTGCATATACACGATGCCCACGTTACAGTAAAACTGGAACACGGTCTCCTTGACGTGCAAAACGGCAAAGCACGTTTTTACGGCGCCCCGGTATCCGCACAAGCCAAAGTGCTCTGTGACAGGGGGCTGAACATAAGTACATCATTTGCGGCAGAGGGCTTTGATCTCGGCGCTGCCAGCCGGGACAGGGGCGGTGAAGCCGCATTGGGCGGCAAGGGTTCTGTTGCGGCTACCCTCAAGGCTGTGCTTACGGGATCGGGACAGTTACCGGCCAAACTGGACGGCTCATGGCGTTTTACCGTGAACCAGGGATTTCATCAGCCGAGGGACAAACACGGTTCGCTCAAGGGCAAGCCAACCCATTTTGCAATGGCCGGCGCTTCCGGCAGCCTTAACGCCGGTCTGGCCAGGAGCAACAATTTTCAACTTAAGGGCGATGACCTTACCATCACTGGTGGAGGCTGGATAAATTTGGCAAATGAAACCCTGGACTGCAATTTCCTGATAAACAAAAAAAACTTCCCCAACTTTCCACTGCGCCTCTATGGGCAGTTTGGCAATACCAAGACATCCATCGGTGCGGGCACGCTGTTGCTCAACACTCTTGGCGGTATTGCCGGAGGGGTTGTAGACCTACTTGGCGGCCTGCTGGAAGGAACATGGAAAATCTTCCGCTGACGGTGGCCGTCATGCTCGTCAAAACACGCAGCTTTTTTGCAGCAGTAGTGCGCTATTTTTGGCATCTACGTTGACATGACAACACGTACGGGGTACACATCATACGTTCTTTTTTGCACAACCCCTAAGGTTTCGCCAAGGAGATGCGTGATGAATATTCTTATCTTTGGGCCTAATGGCAGCGGCAAAGGCACTCAGGGCGATCTTATCAAACAAAAGTATAATCTCGCCCATATTGAATCCGGCGCCATATTCCGTGAGCATATTGGCGGCGGCACGGAACTGGGCAAAAAAGCAAAAGCCTATATTGATCGCGGTGATCTTGTCCCTGATGACATCACCATACCCATGGTGCTCGACACACTGAAAACCAAGGGACAGAATGGCTGGCTGCTGGACGGTTTCCCGCGCAACATGGTGCAGGCAGAAAAACTCTGGGATGCCCTCAAACAGGCTAATATCCGACTTGACTATGTTGTGGAGATTCTTTTGCCCCGCGAGACGGCCAAAAACCGCATCATGGGTCGTCGCCTTTGCAAGACCAACAACAACCATCCCAACAATATCTACATTGATGCCATCAAACCCAATGGTGACAAATGCCGTGTTTGTGGCGGTGAGCTCTCTTGCCGCTCCGACGACCAGGATGAAGCCGCCATCAATAAACGCCACGATATCTACTACAATACCAAGGATGGAACCTTGGCAGCAGCCTACTTTTTCAAGAAACTGGCCGACCAGGGCAAAACTAAATATATTGAACTGAACGGCGAAGGTTCCATCGAATCCATCAAAAAAACCCTGCTTTCACAGCTTGCCTGACATCTTTTGTGAAGCTGAGACGGCGTGCATTCGCCTCGGAAGTATAGCAAAGCCCCCTTGCAGGGGCTTTGTTTTTTTGTTCGCCAGCAATGCCATACAGGATATAGCCGCTACCCTTCCGCGTTGTTTTCGGGCATACCACTGATCGGCTTTTCCTTTGTGGACACCCCCGAAAAACTGTCATCCCAGGTGTCCACCATCTCGTCATAAAAGAAAAACGTATTTTTGTTTGCCTGTTTGGCATGGTATTGCGCAGTGTCCGCACGTTCCAGAGCCACTTCATAAGAGGGCTCCGTACCGTCGAAGAGATAGATGCCAATGCTGGCGGTAATCTCCACCACGTTGTCGTCTTCTTCAAAGAACATGTGCAATCCCGACCGCAGGGCCTCGACACGCCCTCGCAAGGCTTCGCGTGTAATGCCACGCACAAACACACAAAATTCATCTCCGCCGAAACGACCCACGGCATCGGCATTGCGGAACGTGCTCTTGATAATCTCTGATGTTTTCAGCAAGGCATCGTCGCCCCGAATATGCCCCATGGTGTCATTAAGCGTTTTGAAATTATCCAGGTCAAGAAAGATCAAGGCGTCTGTCTTATCCCCTTGAGGACGTACCGGCAGACAGGATTTGACCTTTTCGTTGAACGCAGTCTTGTTCAGCAGATCAGTAAGACTGTCCCGCTGCGAAAGCCTCTCAAGCTGGGCCCGTTGCCGCACGCTTTCGTCGATATCCACTATCTTGCCCACGAGGCGCAATGGCATGCCCGGTTTGCTCACGCGTGTGGTCTGTATACGACACCAGATATACCGACCCTCTGCAGTAGGCATGCGCACCACGGCAAAGGCCGTGGGGGCACCAGCGAGAATGCGTCGCCAGATTTCCCGAAAGGCAGGCAAATCTTCTGCATGGATGACACGGCGGGGATTTAGCTCCCCATGGGCATCAAAGGAAGGTATGGCATCATCGCCGAATTTGCGCCGGAAATTGGAAGAACACTGGAACTGGCGCTTTTCCACATTCACATCAAAGATGATATCCTGTGAATGCTCGAGAATAAGACGGTAGCGCTCTTTCTCCTCCTCCAGCTCCTCACGCATGTGCTTCTGATCGGCAATCAAAAGAAGCACGCAATCCAGCACCGGCTTATCATCAGCGGTTGTACCCACAGTGCCGCGCAACAGCAGGGGGAGCCAGGTATTGTCAGCGCGACGCAGCACAAGTTCCATGCTGATGGCCTGGACACCCTTGTGCAACTTGTGCAGCAATGACGCCGCATCACTGTGCTGCATGATATCTACAAGATGCTCTGGATGGCTCTGCCCTTCTGGATAGCCAAGCATACTCCAGAATGCGTTGTTGGCATCAAGGATGGGCAGGGATTCAACGGGTGATAGTTGTATCACGCCGCCGTTGATGTTGTTGGCGATGTGGGCAAGACGCTGGTCAATAGTGTGCATGCGGCGTTGACTGTCACGCTGCAGGCGCAACATGACAAAAACAAGCCCCAGTATGGCCAGAGTCAGAATGCCAACGAGTGCCAGTAAAAAACCGTAACCGGATACGAGATGGTCCATGACCTTTCGCCTGCATAAAGTCACAAATATAACGATTGCGCATGGTTCTCTCCCGTGCGCACGCGAACGACATTTTTACATCACCGTGTTTCACGGCGCAATACGAAAAGTTGCATTGCCAAAGCCTCCAGCACTCTGGCCGGAGTCACGCCGTACTGCAGGGCCTCCTGGGCCTCAGTAAACCATCGGCACGCCACCGCCCTGCCCCGTGCATCCAACGACATAAAGGCAGCGTCCAATGACCGATCATTTGTGTGATCGCCAGCGAGCACTCTGATCATAGCCTTCTGGCAGCAGAGCAGAAGGCGTGAGGCCAAATCCGCATCCACAGCCCCTCTGGCCGATGATTTATCCAGGAATCCCTTGCCGGTTTGCAGGAACCTAGCCAGCAGGTCCGGCCATTCCTGCAACTGTGCATTCTCTTGACGGCTGTCAGGCCAGGGCAGCGTCAGGCAAAAAGAGCGGGAAATCAAGGTTGGCAGCAGCTGCTCGCGTTGCGGCGTTAGCAAAATAAAAACGGTAGTGGACGACGGTTCCTCCAAAACCTTGAGCAGGGCATTGGCGGCTTCGTCACGGGTAAGACGCAATCCCGCAAGCACGACGACGCGCCTTCCCCCCCCATGCGTGGTGTCGCGCAGACGCACCTTGAGTGCTCGCACATTTTCCATGTTAAGGGCACGCACGGGGCCAGGGTTTTCCTCGTCTTCACGATTACTGATGCGACCATCATAGGCGGCCCAGTCCAGATACTCTCCCGCCGCTATCTGCCTGCAGGTCGGGCATTGCAGGCAGGGAGTGCCTGTGACTGCCTGCGGGCAGTTGATACGTGCAGCCCAGTAACGCGCCACATCCATGCGCTGGGTTTCTGTGCCGCCCTCCAAAAGAAGAACTTGTGGCGGTGCCTCCCCCAAGCGGACAAGGACATGCCGCAGCCTGTCAAAGGCCGGGCCTGCAATGGCGGGCAGCAGTGCATCCATGCATCAGCGTTCGATGGTCTGGCGGCGGTCCGGCCCCACAGACACCAGGGAAATCTTCACACCCGCAAGCGCTTCAATGCGACTGATATAGGCACGCACAGTATCCGGCAGGTCAGCATAGGAAGTGCAGCCGCTGATGTCCTCGTCAAAACCGGGAAGTTCCTCATACACAGGGGTCACTTCGCCCAGGCCGCCCTCTTCCTGCGGCGGATATTCCAAACGGCCCCCATGGTACTCATAGGCCACGCAAATCTGCAACACGGGCAGGTTCTGCAAAACGTCCAGCTTGGTCAATGCGATGTCGGTCAGCCCGTTGAGGCGCACGCTTTCCCGCAGTATTACGGCATCCAGCCAGCCGCAGCGCCGGGGACGGCCGGTTGTTGCCCCAAATTCATGTCCCTTGGTGCGCAGGTAGCTGCCCGTGTCATCCAGCAGCTCTGTGGGAAAGGGGCCGGAGCCCACACGGGTAGTGTACGCCTTGACAATACCCACCACACGCGTGAGGACCGAAGGTGCAATGCCGCAGCCTGCGGCCGCATTGCCCGCCACGGTATTGGATGACGTCACAAAGGGGTAGGTGCCGTGGTCGATATCCAAGTGTACCCCCTGTGCGCCTTCAAACAGTATGTCACCTCCCTTCTGCTGCACCTCCTGCAACCTATCCTCCACCTCTGTGAGGTACGGGGTCAGACGCGGCGCAAGGGCAAGCAGGCCGTCAATTACCGCTCCCGGGTCCAGGGGCTCAAAATTATACGCGCGCAACAGGATATTTTTTTCTTCCAGAGCGTGTGTGATCTTGCTGCATACCAACTCGGGATTGCACAGATCACCAGCACGCAGGCCGACACGCGCTGCCTTGTCTTCATAGCAGGGGCCGATGCCGCGTCCGGTCGTGCCGATTTTGCGGCCGGCCCGCTTGGCTTCACGGGCTTTGTCCAGGCTTTTGTGGTAGGGCAGGATAAGATGGGCCTTCTTACTGATGCCAAGGCGTGCCGGGGAAACATCAATACCCCGTTGCGCAAGCTGATCCACTTCCAGGAGAAATACTTCCGGGTCTAGCACAACGCCGTTACCCACAAGGCAGATGGTGCCCTCATGCAGGATGCCGGAAGGAATGAGATGAAGGATGGTCTCCTGCCCCTGCACCTTGATGGTATGCCCCGCGTTGTTGCCGCCCTGAAAGCGGACAATGGCCCGGCTGCGGGCGCTCAACATGTCTACAATCTTTCCCTTGCCTTCGTCGCCCCACTGAGCGCCAATGATAACCGTATTCGCCATGGTCTTACCTGCCTGCAATGCCGCCCTGCGGCAAGGTATGCCCCGCCCGTCCTCCAGGGGAACGGCCAGTCAGGGCCATAAAAAACCCGCCCTGTGCGGGTGGGAAAAACCAGTTTCAATGCACAGTGTTATGTACATGTATTCTGGATACGGATGCAAGTCAAACCGGCAGGCGCGTATACCCTGGGTTATGGTGCAGATGTGTCAGAAGGGGGCGTATCATCATTATTGGTTGCAGAAGGCGTAAACTCCAAAACACGGCAGCGTGTGGCAGGAGGCGTCTCTTCAGCTTGTTCCAGATGAAAAGCCGGCAGATCCGGAAGCAGGTCGCCATGTTCCTCTGGCGGCCGGGACTGGCGCGCCCAGTGATAGTTAAAAAGCTGATTCTTCCAGCGCTTGGCCTGAAGCATGGAAAATACAAGGGCCGCCTCTTCCCATGCCTTGGTGGGTTCAAAACGGCTGACCGTCGTCGCGTACTTGCTCCACAACGACATCAGCGAGGCCTCATCAATAGCATCCAGTTGCCGCGCCAGGCGAACAAGCAGCTTTTCCATACACTCCTCCCCCTATGCAACTGATATAGTGCCGCCCGGGCAATTCGTCAACGCACGAAGGCATGACACCACCTTGAGAAGTGCTGAACGAAGCGCTACACTATACTACGGGCTGCAGCGAGAAACACCTGCGGTTACACAACATGTTGCCTTTCTCGCGCAGACCGGGCAATCAGGAGTTCAGAAGCAGTGCAACGAGTACGGGCCAGGGCAAAACCTGCCCTCCATGAAACACAGCATCTGTCGCACCGTCGGCAATTCCCTGCCGGGAAACGGCTTACGCCACGCTACTGCCGCATACCCCGCAATGGCAGATTCCTGCGGGACAGACGGGCCTGCCCCCTCTCCTTCTATGAAAACAGCCTGAAAGAAGCCATCAGAATCGCCAAAGGGCATGATTTTGCCACGGCTCGCCAGCGTGCCCTTGTTCTGGAAGGGCGGGCTACCCTTTCCCGTCAGGCCAAGGCCATGCTTCTGCTGGCCGAGGCACTCCACGACTGGGGCTACCTTACCGATGCTGAACGTTGCTGTACAGAGGCCATAAAACTTGCCGAACGCAGGGATGCCCCCTCTCTTGTCACAAAAAAACTCGCCCTGTACCTGCTGGGCGCCATCGCCGGCGAAGCCGCCAACCATGCTGTGGCCCGCCATATCTGCCGCGAGCTGCTGCGCATCTTTCCCAATGACCCCGCAGTCATGCTCTACCACATATTCCACATGAGCTATGACCCCGAGCAGCATCTGCGTCGCCAGAAAGCCTGGGCGAGGCTCTGGGCCAAGGGCGTCATGCCCCCTGCGGGGAGCTGTCAGCGCCCCCCTGCCCTGCCGCTGCACGGCCGTCCCCTGCGTGTGGGCTATGTGTCTGCAGATTTTGACATCCATCCCGTAGGTTTTTTTGTGCGCGGTGTACTGCCCGCCCACGACCCCAGACGCGTGCGGGTCTTTGCTTATAATTGCGGGGACAGCAGCAACCTCATTGCCCAGATGATCGGCCAGGGCACCACCGTGCGGCATGTGGCCAGCCTCGGCGATGCACAGCTGGATGCCCTGATCCGCGAAGACGGCATTGATGTGCTGGTGGATCTCTCCGGCCTGACCAGAGGCACGCGCCTGGCCGTTTTTGCCCGAGAGCCTGCCCCAGTGCTGGTAACATGGCTGGGCTACTGGGCCACCTCGGGCCTGCCCTGCATGGATGCCGTGCTGCTGGATCATTGGCACGCCCCGGAGGACACAGAACAATATTTTACGGAACCCATCGTACGCCTGCCCGTGACGCGCTTCTGCTACCAACCCATTGCCGAAGATCCGCCCGTGCGGCCCAAGCCTCCGTGTATGGAACGAGGCTATGTGACCTTTGGCAGCTTCAACAACACCACCAAACTCACAGGCCCTGTGCTGGATGTCTGGGCGCGTGTGCTCGCGAGCGTTCCGCACTCCCGCCTGCTCTTCAAATGGAAAACCTTTCACGACACGGCCCTTCAGGAGCGCATCAGGCGCTCCTTCAAAGCCAGGAGCATTGACCCCGCAAGGCTGGAATTCCGCGGCTGGAGCCCTCTCCGTACCATGCTGGCGCAGTTCAATGACATGGACATCATGCTGGACTGCTTCCCCTTCACCGGGGGCATGACCACCTGCAACGCCCTGTGGATGGGCGTGCCCGTGGTGACGCTGGCCGGAGAGAGCGTGGTCAGCCGACAGGGGCATGCCATACTGGGCCAGCTGGGCCTTGAGGAGCTGTCGGCCCGCAATGTGGAGCACTATGTGAACATCGCCGTTGGTCTGGCCGGCAATCTGCCCCTGCTCACCCTGCTGCACTGTACCCTGCGCGGCAGAATGCGCGCCTCACCCCTGCTGGATGTACCCGGTTTTACACGGCATCTGGAAGAAGCGTTTTTTACACTCTACAACAAGCGTATACAGCAGGCTTGAAACATACTGCACCCGCTGAAAATCAAAGGGGGATGCGTTACCGCGTCCCCCTTATGTATCTCTGTATAGTCCACCCTTTCTACAGGAGCGCGTTGAGCAATGATGTCGCGTTACCACCCTGGGTCACCACCTGATGGTCCGAGGCCGTATGGTAGCTGGAGGCCAGGTCGTTGAGCATGTCGTAGCGGTTATTCAGCAGGTTGGCCTGGGCGCCAGCCACGGAAATCAGACCGAGGATACCGTTGATGGCTTTCTCCATAGTCGAGTATGCTGCCGACGTGTTTCCTGCTGCCATGGAACCAATCGCCGAAGAAAGCGCCTGATAGCCAGCGTCGGCAGTTAGATCGACACCAGCAGAAAGCGTTCCGGAACCGGCTCCCAAGTCTATGCCCGTTGTTGTGCCGAGGACTGCCACGCCATCCAGCGTTGTAGAAATCAGTGAGCTCAGTTGACTCGAAAATTCTGTGCCAAGAGCAGCCAACGCCACAGAATCCTTGGTGGTCGTCGCGGCCTCATAGGCATTCTTGGCCAGAGCCAGCACCTCGGTGAGGGCGTCCTGTGTGCCGTCCACAATGGTCACACCCTTAGCCACGTTGCCCGCCGCGGCATTATTGGCGCGCGAAGCCACATCCAGATGGGCGGCGTTGATGCGCCCGCCCATGGTGATGGTATTGCCATTGGTAGTGCGGTACTGCCCGTTCATGATCTTGTTGAGCAGCAGTTCGGCGGCGAAATCAGTATTTTCGGTAAGTCCTGAGGTAGATGTGGTTGCCATTAGAAAACCCTCCCTGGTTAACACTGATGGCATGGGCAGCACAGCCGTACACCATGCGGACACGCCGCCGCCCGAAGATTCCATCCGTTGTATCGGCCGGATCTGTATAAGCTTTAGCCCAGTTCTGAAAATTTTTGCGACTTGCCGAAAAAATTTTTCTCCCCCTTGCATTCTCGCCTTTCTTGAACAATGATGCGCAGGAATATCAACTATCCCATTGCCGGCACCCGCAGTGTTCCAGCGGAAAGGCTGCCGGCATGACATATTAAGGAGTGAACACATGCCCGAGAACATTCTGGTGGTAGGCGGTGTGGCCCTGGGCCCCAAGGCCGCCTGCCGCTGCAAACGCCTCATGCCCGATGCCAACATTACCTTGGTGGATGAAAACGTCTATATTTCCTATGGGGGCTGCGGCATCCCCTATTTTGTGTCCGGCGAAACACAGAATCTGGACGACCTGCGCTCCACCCCCTACCACACCGTGCGTGACGCGGCATTCTTCGATACCATGAAGGGCATCACCGTGCGTACGCAAACGCGTGCCCTGGCCATTGACCGCCAGGCAAAAACCCTGCTGGTGAAGGATGTAGTGAACGGCAAGGAGGAAAAACTGCCCTACGATAAGCTGGTGCTGGCCACGGGCGCGACCCCGCGCATGCCCAGGGTGGAGGGCGGCAACCTGGCCAATGTGCTTTCCCTCACCCGCCTGGAGGCAGCACAAGCCATCCGCACGGCCTGCGAGGGCGGCAAAATTTCCGAAGCCGTCATAGTGGGTGGCGGCTTCATTGGGCTGGAGGCAGCCGTGGCCCTGGCCGACATGTGGGGCGTCAAGGTCAGCGTGGTGGAAATGATGGATCAGATCCTGCCCGGCGCGCTCTCCCATTCCTTCGGCCAGATGGCGGCCCACGACTTCACCAGCCACAAGGTGGATGTCTACCCTTCCGAAAAGGTGCTGCGCCTGGAGGGAACGAACGGTGCCGTTGCCAGGGTGGTGACCGACAAACGCGAACTGCCGGCCCAGCTCGTCATCTTTGCTGCGGGTTTCATTCCCAACGGGCAGCTGGCCAGGGACGCGGGGCTGGAGGTGACCCCCTTTGGCGCCGTGGTGGTGGACGCACACATGCGCACCACCGATCCCGATATCTACGCAGGAGGGGACTGCTGTTCCATCAAGAATATCATTACCGGCAAGCCCGGCTACCTGCCCCTTGGCAGCATGGCCAACCGCCAGGGGCGCGTTATCGGCACCAACCTGGCCGGGGGGGACGCACGCTTTCCCGGTTATGTAGGCACATGGGCCGTCAAGCTCTTCGAGCTTTCCTTCTGCGGCGTGGGCTTTACCGTGGAGCGCGCCCGCAAGGAGGGTTTCGATGCCATCGGCGTAAGTGTGGAGCAGCTGGACCGCGCCCACTTCTACCCCGAAAAATCCATGATGAGCCTGGAACTGGTGGTGGAAAAATCCACCCGTCGCGTATTGGGCATGCAGGGGGCCTGCGTTGACGGCGCCGCCCTCAAGGCCCGCGTGGATGCCGTGGCTGCCGCCCTGCAATACGGCAGGCCCACGGTGGAAGACATTTCCAATCTTGAAGTCGCCTATGCCCCGCCCTTTGCCGCAGCCATGGATGTGGTCAACGTAGTGGGCAACGTGGCAGACAACGTGCTCTGCGGCCGATTTTCCCCGGTTACTGCTGATGCCTTCATGGAGCTGTGGAAAAACCGCAGCGACAACCATGTATTTTTTATTGATGCCCGCCCGGCGGCCGCCGGCAAGGCCATACAGAAAAAACTCCCCGACTGGCATGCCATTCCGCTGGAAGAGATTGCCGCCCGCGTGCAGGAAGTGCCCAAGGACCGCCCGGTGGCTATGATCTGCAATACGGGCCTGCGCGCCTACGACGGCCTACTCATTCTGGCTCGCAACGGCGTGACAGATGTGGTCAACGCCATGGGCGGCATGCAGGCCGTCAATAAAATGGGGCTTACCCTGTAAAACGCATGTGCTTTTTGGGCCGGCCCCCTACTGCGGGGGTCGGCTTTTCCCTAATTAGTGAAAAAATTCTCCCGCGCCATTTTTAGACTGTTCATTCAAACAGTTTTATGCTACGGACACCCCTGACATGCCATACAAGCAATCACGAACGTATTTCAGATCAGGTTGAAAAAACATCTCCCTTTTTGATGGACGGCTCAAGCTACTTTGTGTAAACTTTCTCAAATACTGTTTACCCTTTGAATGATGCGGAACATGCCTGTTCCGCTGCGCCGTTGTTCTCGCCCTGTACGGGCCGGATGCTACCAACGGCAGCCTTTTTTCGGTTTCGACAAAACATTGCGCGTCCTGCGGACGCCGAGGAGGGACCATATGGCTCATATGAAAACCATGGACGGCAACAACGCCACTGCGTACATTGCCTATGCGCTGTCGGAAACGGCGGCCATCTATCCCATCACACCCTCGTCTGTCATGGGCGAGGTGATGGACGAAATGGCGGCCAAAGGCGCTAAAAACCTGTTCGGTCAGAAAGTGACCGTGCGTGAAATGCAGTCCGAGGCCGGTGCTGCCGGCGCTGTGCATGGCATGCTCTCCGGCGGTTCGCTTACGTCCACCTACACAGCGTCGCAGGGTCTCCTGCTGATGATCCCCAACATGTACAAAATTGCAGGCGAACTCCTGCCCGGCGTGTTCCATGTTTCTGCCCGTGCTCTGGCTTCCCATGCCCTCTCCATTTTCGGCGACCATCAGGATGTCATGGCTGCCCGCCAGACGGGTTTCTGTTTCCTCGCGTCCTCATCCGTGCAGGAATGTATGGATCTGGCCCTGGTGGCGCACCTTTCGGCCATTGATGCCAGCCTGCCCTTCTGCCACTTCTTCGACGGTTTCCGCACCTCACATGAAGTGCAGAAAATCGAGGTCATCGACTACGAAGACATCCGCAAACTGGTCAACTGGGACAAGGTGGCAGAATTTCGCGCTTCCTGCATGAATCCCGAGCATCCGCACATCCGCGGCACAGCCCAGAACCCCGACATCTACTTCCAGGCGCGAGAGGCTTCCAACGCCTACTACGACGCCGTGCCCGGCATCGTACTGGAAAACATGAAGAAAGTGGCCTCCATCACCGGCCGCAAACACCGCCTCTTTGACTATGTGGGTGACCCCGAGGCCGACCGCGTGATCATTTCCATGGGATCGTCCTGTGAAGTCATTGAAGAGACGGTCAAATACCTCAACGGTCAGGGCCAGCATGTGGGCCTGGTGAAGGTACACCTGTACCGTCCTTTCTCGGCCGCACACCTGCTTGAGGCCGTGCCCGCCACCGCCTCCTGCATCACCGTTCTGGACCGCACAAAGGAATGTGGCGCCCAGGGCGAACCCCTGTACCAGGACGTGTGCACCGCATTCTCAGAAAAGGGCATCGCCCCCAGTCTGGTGGCCGGCCGCTACGGCCTGGGCTCCAAGGACTTCACGCCCGGCATGGCCAAGGCCGTGTATGACAACATGCAGGCCATGCAGCCCAAGAACCACTTCACCGTGGGCATCAACGACGACGTGACCAACCTCTCCCTGGATGTGGAGGAGGAAATCGACACCGTGCCCGCCGGCACCGTGCAGTGCAAGTTCTTCGGCCTCGGCGCGGACGGCACCGTGGGGGCCAACAAGCAGGCCGTCAAGATCATCGGTGACAACACCGACATGTACGCCCAGGCCTACTTTGCCTATGACTCCAAGAAATCCGGCGGCTTCACCGTATCGCACCTGCGTTTCGGCAAGCAGCCCATCACCTCTTCCTACCTCATCACCCAGGCCGACTACATTGCCTGCCACAAGGCCGCGTATGTGACCATGTACGACGTGCTGGAAGGCATCAAAAACGGCGGCACCTTCGTGCTCAACTCCGGCTGGAGCCTGGCGGACATGGAAAAGCACCTGCCCGCCGAAATGAAACGCACCATCGCCCGCAAGAAGCTGAAGTTCTACAATATCGACGCCGTAAAGGTGGCGCAGGAAGTGGGCCTCGGCGGCCGCATCAACATGATCATGCAGACCGCCTTCTTCAAACTCGCCAACGTGCTTGACTTTGACAAGGCCGTGACCCTCCTCAAGGAATCCATCAAGAAGACCTATGGCGCCAAGGGTGACAAGGTCGTCAACATGAACATTGCCGCCGTGGACAAGGGCTCTGACGCACTCGAGGAAGTGAAATACCCCGCCTCCTGGGCGGATGCCACCGAAGGCGCGGTTGTCTGCCACTGCGGCGACGACGAATACATTGCCAGCGTGGTACGGCCCATCCTAGCCCAGCGTGGCGACAAGCTGCCCGTTTCCGCTATGGATCCGGCCGGCTTCATGCCCCTCGGCACGGCCGCCTGCGAGAAGCGCGGCGTAGCCATCAACATTCCCGAATGGCAGATGGAAAACTGCATCCAATGCTGCCAGTGCTCGTTTGTCTGCCCCCACGCTGCCATCCGTCCTGTGGTTGCCAACCCCGAAGAACTGGAAGGTGCACCGGCCAGCTTTGTGACCAAGGACGCCATGGGCAAGGAGCTCAAGGGCATGAAATTCCGCATCCAGGTGTATCCTGAAGACTGCCTGGGCTGCGGTTCCTGCGCAGAAGTCTGCCCGGCCAAGGTCAAGGCTCTCGTCATGAAGCCTCTGGAAACTCAGATGGACGACCAAAAGGCCAACTTGGCCTTTGCCGAAGCCAATGTGGAAATCAAGGACAACCTGCTGGCCCGCGACACTGTCAAGGGCTCACAGCTGCAGCAGCCCCTGCACGAATTCTCCGGCGCATGCGCGGGTTGCGGTGAAACCCCCTATGTCAAGGTGCTTACCCAGCTCTTTGGCGAACGCATGATCATTGCCAACGCCACGGGCTGCTCCTCCATCTGGGGTGCCTCCTCACCCACAACGCCTTACTGCACCAACAAGGACGGACACGGTCCGGCCTGGGGCAACTCCCTGTTTGAAGATGCCGCCGAGTACGGCTGCGGCCTAGGCCTGGCCTATAAGCAGCGCCGCGAAGGCCTGGAACTGAAGGTGCGCGAGGCTCTGGCCGACCAGAAGGCTCCCGCCCCCCTCAAGGAAGCCCTGCAAGGCTGGCTGGACAATATGAACGACGCCGAGGGCTCCCGCAAGTTCGGCGAGCAGGTTCTCGCCAACCTGGAAGGCTATGACAGCCCGCTGGCCCAGGAACTGTGGGATATGGACGATCTGTTCACCAAGAAGAGCGTCTGGATCTTCGGCGGCGACGG
This sequence comes from uncultured Desulfovibrio sp., assembly GCA_905235595.1. Taxonomy (GTDB): domain Bacteria; phylum Desulfobacterota; class Desulfovibrionia; order Desulfovibrionales; family Desulfovibrionaceae; genus Desulfovibrio. The sequence goes on from CAJOMG010000012.1 coordinate 27,624, forward strand.
CTGGGGCTACGACATCGGCTACGGCGGTCTGGATCATGTGCTCGCCAGCGGCGACGACGTGAACGTGCTACTGCTTGATACCGAAGTGTACTCCAATACCGGCGGCCAATCCTCCAAAGCCACCCCGCTGGGTGCCGTTGCGCAGTTTGCGGCAGCCGGCAAGCGTACCGGCAAAAAGGATCTGGGCCGTATGGCCATGACCTACGGCTATGTGTATGTGGCCTCCATTGCCATGGGTGCGGATAAGCAGCAGGTGCTCAAGGCATTCCGTGAAGCGGAAGCCTACAAGGGGCCATCGCTGATCATGGCCTACGCGCCGTGCATCAACCAGGGCCTGCGCAAGGGCATGGGCAAGAGCATGGAGGAAGCCAAACTGGCCGTGCAGTGTGGCTACTGGCCCCTGTACCGCTTCAATCCCGAACTGGCCAAGGAAAAGAAGAATCCCTTCCAGCTGGACAGCAAGGCACCTGCTGGTGACATCCACGAGTTCCTCTCGGGTGAAACCCGCTACGCCTCGCTGGCCAAGAAGGATCCCGAACTCTCCAAGCGCCTGCGGGAAGAGCTGGCTGCCTCGTACGCAGAACGCTATGCCGCGCTCAAGCAGCTGGCTGATCTGCCCTATCCCGATGCCGCAGCAGTAAAAGAATAACTAAACTACCGACTCAACGTCTGCCGTGCCCCCATACGGGGCATGGCGGGCGCGGGATCGTTATGAACGTGCTTGCACGGCTTTTCCACAGGCCGTGACATGTTTCCCAAACGTTGACAGTCCGGGCGCGGCATCTCCGCGCCCATTTCAAGTTTAGCAAAGCTACCGCATAAGCAGGGGAGATAGTATGCACCACGGCCTCTATATCACCGCATCAGGCCCCATGACGGGCAAAAGCGCCATCGCGCTGGGCACCATGCAACTGCTCAGCCGCCGCACGAGCAAGGTGGCCTTTTTCCGCCCAATCATCAATGAACCCGTCTGGGATGACCGCGACCCCGGCATCAACCTCATGCTTGAGCACTTCAAGCTTGACATGGACTACGCGGACACCTTCGCCTATACACAACACGAAGCCCGTCAGATGATCAACCAGGGTGCGCGCAACGTACTCATTGAGCACATCATCCAGAAATATAAAAAGCTGCTCGAAAATTTTGATTTTGTCCTGTGCATGGGCACGGACTTTATGGGGCAGGATTCGGTTTTTGAGTTTGAACTCAATGCCGAGATCGCCGCAAACCTGGGCTGCCCGGTTATTCTGGTCACCAGCGGTTACAATTCCAACGCTGAGGATCTGCGTGAGCTGCTGCACAGCACCATGAACAGCCTCAAACCGTATGGTCTGGATGTGATCGCCACCATTCTCAACCGTGCGGACCTCACCCAGACAGAACTGGATGACCTGCGTAAACAGTTTGGCTCGGGTGAGCATGCCCCGCTCATCTACACCATTCCCAACGAGCCAACCATTGGCCAGCCCACTATGACCGATGTGAAAAAGGGCCTGGACGCCGAAGTGCTCTTTGGTGAGAACCGCCTGGACGCGCTGGTGGGCGATTACCTCATCGCCGCCATGCACGTGGACAATGTTCTCGACTACATCGCCAAAGACCAGCTGTTGATCACCCCTGGCGACAGGGCCGATATTTTGCTTACTGCCATCGGCTCCCGCCTGTCCTCCTCCATGCCGGACATCGCCGGCGTACTGCTGACCGGCGGGCTGCGCCCCTCGGAACAGGTATGCAAATTCATTGAAGGCTGGACGGGCTCTCCGCTGCCGATTTTGTTGACCAAACACCACACTTACAAGGCACTCATGGCGCTGCAGGCCATGGCTGCGCCCATTGAACCCGGCAACTCCGCCAAAATCAACAGCGCTCTTGGGCTTTTTGAAAAATACGTCAACGGCAAAGAGATCACCAACCGCATCGACAGCAAGATGAGCAGCCGCATTACGCCCATGATGTTCGAATTTGAGCTCATTGAACGGGCCAAGAGCAACAAGATGCGCATTGTGCTGGCCGAAGGCACAGAAGAGCGCATTCTACGTGCAGCGGACATCCTGCTACGCCGTGAAGTGGTGGACATCATCCTTCTTGGCAATGTGGACGAAATCAACTCCAAGGCCAACACTCTGGGGCTGAACATCGCAGCAGCCACAGTCATCGACCCCGTAAAGAGCGACAAGTTCGAGGAATATGCCGCCGCCTACGCCGAATACCGCAAAAAGAAGGGCGTTACCATCGAGCAGGCCCGCGACGTCATGAGCGATGCCACCTACTACGCCACCATGATGGTCAAGAAAGACGATGCCGATGGCATGGTTTCTGGCGCGATCAATACCACGGCCCACACCATTCGTCCTGCCTTTGAGTTCATCAAGACCAAACCGGGCTTCTCCGTGGTTTCGTCTGTATTCCTCATGTGCCTCAAGGACCGTGTGCTGGCCTTTGGCGACTGCGCGGTGAACCCCAACCCCACGGCCCAGCAGCTGGCGGAAATTGCCGTGGCCTCGGCGCGTACGGCCGAAGTCTTCGGCATTGAACCCCGTGTGGCCATGCTTTCCTACTCTACAGGCTCATCCGGCAAGGGCGAGGATGTGGATGTGGTCAAAGAAGCCACCAAGATAGCCAAGGAAATGGCGCCCGAACTGGCCCTGGAAGGCCCCCTGCAGTACGACGCCGCCATTGACCCCACCGTGGCCCAGACCAAGCTGCCCGGCAGCAAGGTCGCCGGCAAGGCAACCGTATTCATCTTCCCCGATCTCAACACCGGCAACAATACATATAAGGCAGTACAGCGCGCCGCCGGCGCCGTGGCCATCGGGCCTGTACTCCAGGGTCTGAACAAGCCCGTCAACGACCTGTCACGCGGCTGCACCGTACCCGATATCGTAAACACCGTCGCCATCACGGCGGTTCAGGCTGCTGCCGAAAAGGCGGCTCAGTAAGGAATGCATGCCGTGCGGTTGTTCCCGCACGGCATCAGCAAACAGCTTGCAAGAACGCAAAAGGAACGCTTAATGAAAATACTGGTTATCAATGCTGGATCTTCTTCCTGCAAATACCAACTGCTGGAAATGGATGGGCACAAAGTGCTCTGCTCCGGCCTTGCCGAGCGCATCGGCCAGGGTGGCACGGGATGTTTGACCCATAAAATCGCCCCTGACACGGACAAAGAAGAAAAAATCGTCCGCGAAGCCGCATTTCCCACGCATGTGCAGGCCATGGAACTGGTCATCAGTCTGCTTACTGATAAGGATAAAGGCGTCATCAAGGACAAGAGCGAAATCTACGCCATCGGCCACCGTGTGCTGCATGGCGGTGAATCCGTGACTGATCCGGTGCTGGTTGACGAGCGGGTGAAGAACATCATCGACGAATGCGCCGTGCTGGGCCCCCTGCATAACCCTGCCAACCTCATGGGCATCAATGTGGCGGAAAAGCTCTTCCCCGGCGTACCTAACGTGGCTGTTTTCGATACAGAATTCGGCATGGGCATGCCCAAAGAAGCGTTCATGTACGGCCTGCCCTATGAATACTACGAAGAGCTGCATATCCGCCGCTATGGCTTCCACGGCACCTCACACAAGTATATCGCCCACAAGACGGCTGAGTACCTTGGCAAGCCCCTCAAGGATCTACGCTCCATCACCATGCACTTGGGCAATGGCTCATCCATGAGTTGCGTAAAAAATGGCAAGTGCTTTGATACCAGCATGGGCCTTACCCCGCTGGAGGGTCTGATCATGGGTACGCGCTGTGGCAGCATTGACCCGGCCATCGTACCCTTTGTGATGGAGAAGAAGGGTTTGAACCCGACCGAGGCCGATACCCTGATGAACAAAAAATCGGGACTGCTGGGCCTGTGCGGCTATACCGACATGCGCGATGTGCATGCCGAGGAAGAAAAGGGCAATGAACGCGCCAAACTGGCCTGCGCCATGCTGGTGCGCAGCATCAAGAAGACTCTGGGAGCCTACTTCTTCCTGCTGGATGGCAAGGTGGATGCCATGGTCTTCACTGCCGGTATCGGTGAAAACGACAATCTCGTGCGCTCTCGTGTGTGCGAGGGCTTGGAAAACCTTGGCATCAAGCTCGATCCCCAGGAGAACAACACCCGCAAGCCCGGTGCCCGCACCATCTCCACACCGGACAGCAAGGTGCCCGTGCTGATCATTCCCACCAACGAGGAGCTGCAAATAGCTCTGGCAACCGTGGAAGTGCTGGCCAAATAATAGCACGGCCGAAGAAGCTGTAATCAGGAGCCACCGGCCCATAAACAGGGCGGTGGCTCTTTCGTTGTTTTTTTTTCTGTAAAAACCGCACTGCATCTGGGAACGGTGCAGTGCGGTCGTACAGCTAGCTATGCGGCATCTCCCTGTCTGGCTCAGCCCGCAGTATTTGCCTCTTCTTCCCTTGCCTTGATCAGGGCAACAGCGCGCTGCGCAAGCTGCGTTACTTCCGGTTTGGAAATCTGGTCATCCGCCCCCACGCTCTCACCGCGATAGCGCAGCTTGTCTGTGATAAGTGAAGAAAAGAGCAGCACGGGCAAGCGTTTGAGCACGGTGTCATCCTTGATGCGTGAGGTCAGGTTGAGGCCATCCATAATGGGCATCTCAATATCTGAAACTACCACATGGATATAGTCGGTTATAGGGCGTCCCGTCTCCTCAGAGCTTTTCTTGAAATTCATGAGCCGTTCCCAAGCATCACGGCCATTGGTGACGACTTCTACCACAAAACCGGCCTTTTCCATAAGATCGCGCAGCATTTCCCGGATAAGGGCTGAATCGTCGGCAATCAGGGCGTGATAACCGGTATTGGTCCAGTTTTCGCCGAGATCGTCGAGCCGCAGACCCAGTTTGGGATTGAGGTTGGCGACAACCTTTTCCAGATCCAACAAAAAGACAATACGATTTTCCAACTGTATAACGCCGATAACGGTATTATTGGAAATCTGTGAAACATATTTGTTCGGCGGCTCCACCTGTTCCCAGCTGATGCGGTGGATGCGGTTCACGCCCGAAACCATGAAGGCCGTTGTCACATTGTTGAATTCCGTGACAATGGTCTTTGGCTGATCTGCCTGTGCCGGATGCTCTTTGCCGAGCCAGAGGGCCAGATCGACAAGAGGAATGATACGCGTGCGCAGATTGAAAGCGCCGAGCACGCTAGGGTGCTGCACTTCCGGCAGTTCTGTCACGTTGGGCATACGGATGATTTCCAACACCTTAGCCACATTGACGCCATAGTAGCCGCGATAGAGCTTGCCTGGCTCAGGCTGACCCTCTGCCGTAACCTGGGTGACATCACCTTCCTGCACAAGCTCGTCGAGAAAAAACTCAACAATTTCAAGCTCGTTGGTGCCGGCTTCCAACAAAATATTGGTCTGAGCCATACCGCCTCCGAAATATCCACATCAGATAAACAACATCAAAGTGACTGCAGCCATGCATGCGCTGCGTCAATGAGACTTTTCGGCGTAGATGCGCCAGCCGTTAGCCCCACGCGCTTTTTTTGTGAAAATTTTTTGGCATCGAGCTCTTCCACGCGCTCCACATGCCAGGTCTCAATGCCACTCGAGGCAACAACATCCGCAAGTCTGCGGGTATTGCCGCTTTGCCTGCCACCTATGACTACCATGACATCCACATGGGAGGCAATGCTGTGCGCCTCCTCCTGCCGTTCGCGGGTGGCATCGCAGATGGTGGAGAGTACACGCAGATGGTTGTGGCTGCGCTCAAGCCCGGCCTCAATCTCCTTGAAAACCTGCTTATCCTGCGTGGTCTGCGAAGCCAGCACATAGAAGCCCTCAGGGGAAAGACACAGGGCTGCGAGTTCTTTCTGGCTGGCAAAAACATGCGATGCTCCCCCAGCATAGGAGATCAGCCCCCGCACTTCAGGATGCTCTGCTTCACCAAAGAGCAAGAGTGTCTCCCCATGTCCCGTGGCACGGGCAATGGAAAGCTGGGCCTTTTTGACCTTGGGACAGGTGGCATCCACAATGCGCACACCGCACCGACCTACCTGTTCTTCCACATGACGGGCAATGCCGTGCGCGCGAATGACCACTACATCCCCTGCCTGCAGCTCTGCCGGAGACTGTGCACAGACAACCCCCCGCTCAGCATAGTCATGCAACACCTGAGGATTGTGGATGATGGGACCCAGCGTGCAGATGCGCGCCGCAGCCCCCCTGGCATCTTCCAGGGCCGCATCCAGCTTTTGCAGCGCCAAGCTGACCCCCATACAAAACCCAGCCGTCTTCGCACGGTACACGTCCATGCATATTCCCCGTGTTAAAGTGCATCTGTACTATAACCATGTATCGAGCAATTCTGCCAGTTTCTGCCAATTCGTACAACGGCAGAGCTCCTGACGCAAGGCCCGCGCACCCGGCAGACCCCGCACATACCGGGGAACCACAGAGCGCATTTTCCACAAGGCCGCAGCACCGGAACAATGAGCGCGAGCCAGCGCCACATGGCGCTGTATCATTGCCTTGATGTGGCTCACGTCTCTTTCAGGCAGGCCCCTGCCCGCCAGCAAGACCGCATGTTCCCTAAAAATGGCCGGATTATGCATGGCACCGCGTGCATACATGACGCCTGTAACACCCGTTTCACGCAGGCATTGCACGCCATTCTGCGCGGTGAACAGATCGCCACTGGCCAGCAGAGGCAGGGAAAGGCGCGGTGCCAGACGGGCCAAGGCATCCCACTGCGCCCTGCCGCCAAAGCCATCCATTGCAGTGCGCGGGTGCAGGGTCAGCCAGCCTGCGCCAACATCTTCCAGGCGTAGGGCCAGATCGGGCAGCACCGGATGAGCATCATCCAGCCCCAGGCGCAGCTTAAACCCCACGCGCCCCGGCCCGGCACAGTGCAGCATGGCCCGGGCGGCTTCCAGCAGATTGTCCACGTCGCTCAGCATGGCCGCGCCGGCCCCCTGCCGCAGCACCTTGCGTACAGAACAGCCCACATTCAGATCAAACCAGCCATAGCCCGCCTGGCGCAAGAGTTCCACAGCTCTGGCCAAAAACACAGGTTCTGCCCCGAAAAGCTGAACAACGAGCGGCTGGTCTTCCGGCAAAGTGCGCAGCAGATCGCCCGTGCCAGGGCTGGCATAGACAAGCCCCTTGGCGCTGACCATTTCTGTTTCACAAACGGCTGCGCCATATTCCCTGCAGAGCAGACGGAAAGGCAGGTCACTGTAACCGGCTAGTGGGGCCAGCCACGGCATATCTGGGCCAATGGGCAAAACATCTGGATTGGCCGGGCATTGGGGCAAGGCAGAATCTACAGCCACGCTATTCCTCATGGCCGGCATCTTCCAGGTGTAGCACATCCTGCCCCATGGCATAGTGCATAAGCCTAGGACGCTCGGCAGATTTCTTAAGCGATTTGATACTCCGCGTCAGGCGCAAGGCAAGGATTCTCCGCCCTTGTTCAGGGCCTGCAAGTTTTTGGACACCACATAGCGGGTATGCCCGTCGAGGATGGCACGCATGACGGGCTGCCGGCGCAGCCCTTTTTCAAGCATGGGGGCCACAGTGGGTATACTGCCACCTGCGAGCCGAACAGCGTAAACGCGCTATCTCTTCGCGAATATACGAAGCTGCATGCCGGGTTGGCTGATACAAGGTATACTCCAGAATCGGGTGTTGTACCACGTTCAAAAAAATGACGGCATACCATGCCCTGCATGGCATCACAGAAGAATGAATATAGACGCCTTCCTGGAGCAGGTCAACGGAGAGTGCGTATTTCACTGACTCCTCTTTCCCCAGACAAAACAATGGCAGAGTTTTTGCAAAGATTGCTAGAAAATGACCAGATGCCTGTGATATGGCACAAGCATTTCTGCGGCATGTCCCCATTATGGACATCTGCAATATTGCCAAAATGGCTCGGCAAGAGTATTTCTTGGAGTAATATCATGAAGCGTCGCACTGCATTGCTGCTTTTGTGCGGGCTTGCCACCGCAACCTCGACGATGGGCTTACTGACCGGTTTCGTGCCACAGAGCACGGGGCCGGAACTGCGCCGTCAGGCCAGTAACGTTGTTGTCAGTCTCCGACCGGAAGACATTCCCGAAAGCATTGTGCCCCATGGAGACGGGGTACATCAATGGGCTGTAAGGAGCCGCATTGTCACAACCGCATCCGTTGGCCCGACGCAGGTGTTCTATAGCGCACAGGCCTCGGAAGGCGATGAGACCCCGGCTACACCCGAGGCATCCGGCACAGACCCGACCCGCATTATCACCTTTGAACCAGCGGGCGTACGCCTTATCACCGGCGAGCATGAAACCTCCTTGCATGGCAACATGCAAGGGGAAGCTTTCCCTCTGCTGGCTGTGGATGACGCATCTGCTCCCACGCTGCTGGGCAATCAACCGCTGCAATACGGTGACGTCTTTGATGCCTCTGGTCGCCCGCTGCGCTGGGACAACGGGGAAGGCTCCCTCCTGCCCTATGCTCCGGGTTCCCCGCGTCAGGCCCTTGCCGCCTTGAAGCGCAAGGTCACGCGCCGGACGCTGGAGCTCCTGACGGCTGAACGGGCCCGGCCCGGCAATGCCGATCATTATCGCCAGCTGGTGGAACAGTGCTCCAACCGCTACAATCTGAACACAGCGCTGGTCTACGCCATTATCCATAGTGAGAGCAATTTCTCAACCACACTGGTCAGCAACAGATCTGCCATGGGCCTTATGCAGATACTCCCTGGCACTGCCAGCGGTGAAATTCACCGTTTTCTCTACGGACATTCCGGGAGCGTTGGCTTTGCGGAACTGAGCGAGCCGGAAGTGAATATACGCTATGGCACAGCCTATCTGCACATTCTGCTCACGCGCTATTTTGGCGGCGTGCACGACACGCAGGCACGCGAATACTGCGCTGTGGCTGCGTACAATATGGGCCCTAACCGTCTGCTGCGCTTTTACGGCACCACCAACGAACAAGCCGTTGCACACATTAACACCATGACTGCCGATGAGCTGTACGATGACCTCATCTCTCGCCTGCCCACACGGGAAACCCGCGCCTATGTGGCCCGTGTGAAGCAGATGAAGGCGCAGTACGCCGCCATGCTCTAAACAGGCTCTGCCACAATGGCGCGCTGTCACTGTACGTGGTGTCCGATTATTATGGATTCAGAACCGGGCAACACGAAAAAGGCTTGTGGCCTTCCAAAAAACAACGTACACCCTTCTGCAAGGTCAATATGCACCCTGCCGTCCCGTCCCGGAATGCGCCAGGGTGTTCCTGTGTGCGTAAGGCACATCTGTTAAAAACACCTGTCATAGGTATAGAGGAGCACATACCATCATGCGTATCCGTTTTCTTTTTCTGCCCACAATCTTGTTGGGTTGTTTGTTGTTTGCCTGTCAGCAGGCTGAGACCACAGCGCAACCGAAATTTGCCGTAGTAGACCTCGCACGCATCATGCGTGACAGCGACCCCGGCAAGGAAGGGGTAAAATTTCTGGAAAGCATGCAGAGCGACATGCAAAATAAACTCAATGACATCCAGAAAAAACTGGAGGCCAATCCCAAGGATGAAGCTGCTCAAAAAGAAATGCAGGCTGTCTACATGTCTTCACAGCAACGTATGCAGGCAGAGCAGCAAAATGTGGTCAATGTGCTGTACGACACAATCCAGCGCGTTTTGAACGCCTACCGTGCAGAAAAAGGCTATGCTGTCATTCTCGGCACCGAAGCAGCAGTTGCCTTTGACAGCAAGATTGACGTGACCAACGATGTGTTGGCTGCCGTAAACAAGCAGAAGGTGGAATTCAAGTCCCTGACGCCTGAAGCAAGCGCAAAGGCCGATACCGTCACGCCCCAGCCAGCCAAGGAAGACAAGGGCGACGCTGCCACGAATGCAAAGACAGGGGAAGACGCCAAGACTGCCGACGACAAGAAATAAGCTTTTCTCACCGTTTGCAGAGGCATGTCACTCTGCCACCAGAAAGGAACGCAAAACAGCCGCAGGTTAGAACCTGCGGCTGTTTTGTGTTCAGGAGAATGTATGCTGAAATTACATGCAGCCGCCACAGCCACCCCCCACCCCTGCCGCGACCATACCCATAGCCACCACGACCTTGACCAGAGCAGGGACCATAACCACCGCGGCCATATCCTTCACTTGAGCAGCCACCCCAGCCGCCGCGCATGCCGTGACGTCCCCTGTAGGGCACACCCTTTTCGCCCATCTGCCGAAGCATATCCGCTTCAGCGGCATAGAGCTTGCCGTCAATATTGCGCAAATCCTTTAATGCAGCCTGCACCTTGGCGTCATCGTCCTTGGCTCCGGCAGCGTACAGATGATCCAGCTCGGCCAGCTTGGCAAAGCGTTCCTGCACGAGCGGTTGTGTTTTTTCCCAATACGTGCGGTGCAGCTGGCGCACATTGGCCACTTGTTCATCTGTCATGCCCATGGGGCCGTCGCATCCGTATCCGTACCCAGGTTGCGCGGCTGCAAAACCTGGAAGGGCCAACAAGGCAACAAGGGCCAGGGAAGCAAAAGCAGATGTTTTCATTGTGTGTATCCTCAGTATGATAATGTTGTAAAAATTCCGGGCGGTACATCCGCCGCAGTTGCTCCCCCTATAGAGCAACGGATGTGCCAAAGCTGCGACAATATCATACTATGCTGAAATACTTAAACTTTCATACACCTGCCGGCCTCAGACAACCCAGTGCTGACCATGTCACTGTCCAAAAAGTTCACAAAGGCAAAACAGATTGTCCGTTTTTTACGCACGGCACAGCTTATCTGGTCATAGTGTGATGTGCCTACTGTACCTTGTGCAAAGCCTGAATATCTGCGACGGAGAGTTCCGTGAACTTGACAATCTGCTCCATGGACATGCCGCCTTCCAGCATGGAAAGGGCTCTTGCCTATGGCTTGCACCAATGGCCGTATGTACTCAACTATCTCAAGTGTCCTTACCTGACACCGGACAACAATGTTGCTGAAAATGTCATCAGGCCTTTCGTCGTGGGCAGAAAGAACTGGCTTTTCTCCGGCTCACCCAGAGGGGCAGCTGCCAGCGCTCTCTTCTACAGTCTGATCGAATCGACCAAAGCCAATGGCCTTGAGTCACAAGACTATCTCTGAAACGTCCTTACAAAAATCCCTACTGCAAAAACAGAGGCGGAGCTTGCGGCCCTCATGCCCTGAAAGCAGTAGCCATCCTTTTCCTCCGTAGACAAAACGGGCAGGCCGGTATACTCACTGGCCTACCCTCTTGTATCAGAACACACCCCATACGGGGAGATGCTGTTCTTGGGACGGTTACCGAGCTACTGCACCTGGCGCAATGCCTCAATTTCTGCGGGAGAAAGGCCCGTCGCCGCGGCAATCTGGGCAATGGGCAGCCCAAGGTGGAGAAGATTCCGGGCGACATTGGCCATGCCATCCTTCCATCCTTCGGCACGACCATCCTTCCAGCCCTCGGCACGGCCTTGAGCAAGGCCCTTGGCC
>CAJOMG010000013.1 GCA_905235595.1 uncultured Desulfovibrio sp.
GATGAACGTCGAGAAATAGCCCAGAATCTTCTTCATCTTGGGCTGCCTATTGCCCAGATTTCAGAGGCAACTGGCCTTTCTGTCGCAGCAATTGAGGCGTTGCGCAATGTGCAATAAGTCTGGAGCTTGACAGCATAGTGCAGGCGTTATTTTCACCCAGTAACGACGTAACCGTCCCAAGAATTGCTCTTCCCCTTGGGGATGTGGTCTGGATAGGCCGGTCCATCTTACAGCTTGTACCAGGCTGCCAGAGAACGTGCTCGTGGGTATAGTCAATACGAGGACCCTCATAACCATGATTTATCTGATAGCGGCACCCATCAAGGAGATTCTATTCTAGGTGTAGAATTCCACGTTAAACGTCGAGGAACCATTTTTTTGTGGTATCAGGTCATACACCTCTGCCTGAATTGTTTATCCTTTGTCCTAATGGCATTACACTTGACCGGAGCTATAAACACAAGATGGCTGCTGAAATCCGACCAGCAGGTAATGGGCAACCCGCAACGGTAAGATTTATTACCACAAAATGTAATGGGTATAGAAAAGAAGTAAGCAGCATGGAAACAAGGTCGGTGCGCAGGGCTCAGTAAACCTGTTTTGATGACGGATTATCAAATTTTATACGAACAGAATACAATTTATCTCATATCCTTGCCGCAGAATAGTAAACTCTTTGCCCTGAAACCTTGTTTTGATGTTTTGCGTCGTCTTCAGGGGGGCAATTTTGCATGCTTACGTACAGGGTTGTAAGGGCGGCAAAAGATAGCTACGGGGATGCGCTATAGACCGTGTTCGGCAGCTTTTTTCTAGTGATGGCAAAATATGGAACTTGCGTTACCCTTGCACAGTGGGCAGCATGAAAAAATGGGGGCAACTATGGGGGCAACTCAAAAAAGGTGATTTATACATTATAAAATATCCTAAATAGGTATAGTCAATTTTAGAGTCCCGCCCTCGCACCAGAAAAGAATTTCAGAAAGCCCCGTAAGACCTAAAAAGCCTTGCGGGGCTTAGCTTTTGTGGGATTTACATGTCCCATATTGGGGGGAGCATCTCAGTTCAAAAAAACCTTCAGGCTGGGTTAAACGCACATCTTTCCAAGCCGGTACAGCCGGATGTCCCTTTTGAAACACTGGAAAATATGGTTCAGGTTGATGAAGCTGACAGAACAGGATAGGGGATGTTTTTCCAGTTTCTAGATAATTTTTAGATATTATATTTTTTAACTTGGCGAAATGACAGATTTTCTTTTGTTGACATAAAAAAATGCCTTGGGGTATATTTTTTTAAATACGAAAAGGCATTCCTCTGGGGAGTCGATGTGTGGCCAACGCAAGGCGCGTCTGCCATCATCAGCGTAGGGCTCCTGGGGTCAGGGTCGCGGGCGCGACTCGTCCGGCTTTTTTTGTCGGCCAGCCTCGAACAGCAACCAAGGAAGCATCATGAAGGATATACGCTGGCCTTTTTTGCTTGCGGCTGCAGCATTCTGCATGCTTGTTGTCTCACCTGTTCTCGGCAATGCGGCATCTTCCAAACGTTCTTCTGCCTCTCCGAAAATTTCTGTTGAAAAACGGCATTCTGTCAAAAGTAGTATGCGTATCTCCCCGCGTGATACACCGCGAAAAAAAAAGATTTCTGCTCATTCACGCAAACATCGCAAAGATGGTACCCACAGTACAAAGCAGGCAGTTCGAAATCAACGCAATGCTGAAAGCCAGCTTGTAGACAACCGTGAACTGTGGCTGCAACGTGCCAAGGAGAGTGAACTCATGACCGGCAAGGCGTCCTGGTATGGCCTGGACGCCCACGGCGGGGCTACTGCCAGCGGTGTAGATTATGATATGTATACCTTTACCGCTGCCCATCGAACCTTGCCCATGGGTACTGTGGTACGCGTGACAGCGCAGGAGAATGGCAAAAGTGTTATGGTATGTGTGACTGACCGTGGCCCTTACATACATGGTCGAATTATTGATCTCTCCTACGCAGCGGCTCAGCAGATAGATATTGACGACCGTGGCATTGGTACAGTAGCCCTTGAAGTCGTCAGTGACGAGAATGGTACGCCGCTTAAGGCAGATGAAGCTTTTTATGTGCGCTACAAGGCTGCCATGGGCGATGAACGCATAGGTCCTTTCCGTGCTTTTTCCGATGCCGCTGCCATGCACGAGGCGTTGCGCCAAGCACACCCTGAGGCCGAAGTTGTTCTGGGGCAGGAGCAGTAAGCCCGCGTTAGATTTAGTAGATAGCAACAAAGAAGGCACTCCGGTGTTTAAAACTGGCGTGCCTTTTTTGTGTTTCAGCAAGTGGAAAAAAGAAACCTCTTGAAAAAGTACCTGCAAGTAGGGTGAGGTCTACAGTCGTTCCAGCACTTTTTCGCCCATTTCCTGGCAACCTACAAGGGTTTTGCCGTTTTCCATGATATCTCCGGTACGGAAGCCATCGGCAAGTGCCGTACGTACGGCCTTTTCTACGGCGTTAGCTTCCGTATCCATGTTGAAACCTAAGCGCAGAAGCATGGCTGCCGAAAGGATGGTTGCCAGGGGGTTGGCTTTGTCCTGTCCGGCAATATCGGGGGCAGAGCCGTGGATCGGCTCGAATAGGCCAGGGCCTGAGGCCCCTAGCGAGGCTGAAGGGAGCATGCCCAACGAACCGGTGATTACCGAGGCCTCGTCAGAGAGAATGTCGCCGAAGATATTGCCAGTAAGAATAACGTCAAATTGGGAAGGATCGCGAACCAGCTGCATGGCCGCGTTATCTATATACATATGGGTCAATGTCACATCGCTGTACTGTTTGTGGGTTTCCAGCACTACTTCTTTCCACAGACGTGAGGTCTCCAGTACATTGCTCTTTTCCACAGAGCAGACCTTGTTGCGTCGTTTGCGCGCAGTTTCAAAAGCTACTATTGCAATACGCTGAACTTCTTCTTCACTGTACAACATAGTATTGAAGCCAACACGCTGACCTTCGCGTACTTCTTGACCACGGGGCACACCAAAATACACATCGCCTGTGAGCTCTCGTACCACTATGAGGTCAAGCCCTCTGGCGGCAATATCGGATCGTAGCAGGCATGCTCCAGCCAGTTCCGGCAGCAGCAGGGCAGGGCGGAGGTTGGCAAAGAGCTTCAGTTCCTTGCGTATGCCCAGTATACCGCGTTCAGGTCGTTTCTCTGGAGCAAGATTGTCCCACTTGGGGCCACCTACAGCGGCCAGAAAGACTGCATCTGCCTCACGGCACATACGTACGGTTTCCGCAGGAAGCGGTTCGCCTGTGGCATCTATGGCCGCTCCTCCCAGCAAGGCTTCGGAAAAGAGGAATTCATGACCGAACTTTTTCCCTACAGCCTTGAGTACGTTGATACCCTGTACAATAATTTCCGGGCCGATACCGTCACCCGGCAAGAGACAGATGTTTTTTTTCATGGCAGTTTTCCTTGTTACCAGGTATTAGCGATGTGCCAGGCGCTCTTTTACATAGCCCACAAGTCCACCCTTGGCGAGAATGGCCGCCATGGAGTTGGGCAGGGGAGGGCAAGTGATGGTAGTTCCGTTGGTCAGATCACGGATATTACCTGTAGTAGCGTCAATAGTCAGCTCATCGCCATCGTTGATGCTGTCTACATGGTCGCCCACCTCCATGAGCAGTAGCCCCATATTAAATGCGTTGCGGTAGAAGATACGTGCAAAACTGTGCCCGATGACAACCGGCATGCCAGCACCCAAAATGGCGATGGGAGCGTGTTCGCGTGAGGAACCACAGCCAAAGTTGCGACCGGCCACCATAATATCACCTGGATGTACGCGTTTCACCCAGTCCGGTTCAAGACCAGCCATACAGTTGGCACCCAGTTTGACAGGATCGCTGGTCACAAGAAAACGCGCCGGTATGATGGCGTCGGTATCAATATGTTCGCCCACCTTGTGGGCTTTTCCCTTGTAGTTCATGCGTCTCTCCCTACAACTGGTCAGGGCCAGCAATAATCCCCGCCACGGCGGTGGCGGCAGCAACGATGGGGCTTGCAAGGTACACTTCTGAATTGAGGCTACCCATACGGCCTTTGAAATTGCGGTTGGTAGTGGTTACAGCGCGTTCGCCGTCACCCAGTATGCCCATGTGTCCACCCAGGCACGGTCCACATGTGCAGGGCCCCACAATGCAGCCCGCATCCATAAAGATTTCCAACAGGCCTTCTTTCATGGCCTGACGCCATACCGTGGGCGTGGAAGGCAGGATAATACAGCGCACCCCTGCAGCTACCTTGCGGCCGCGCAACACGATGGCGGCGTCTCGCATGTCGCTGATACGTCCATTGGTACAGGAACCAATAATCACCTGTTGTACGGACAGATTGCCCAGCGAACTGACGGGCTTTACGTTGGAGGGCAGGTGCGGACAGGCTACGACTGGTTCTTTGCCCGTGATATCCAGCTCTACAACGCGTTCGTAGTAAGCGCCGGAATCGGCAGCCAGATCAGGTATGGCTTTTGTGCACTGATGCTCTGTGCAATAGGCCCGTGTCAGGTCGTCTACAGCAAACAATCCCACTTTAGCCCCTGCCTCAATGGCCATATTGGCCATGCACAGACGACCTTCGACGGGCAGTTTATCCACTACAGAACCGCCGAATTCCAGGGCCTTGTACAGTGCCCCATCCACACCGATGGTGCCAATGAGCATGAGCATAAGATCCTTGGCACGCAGCCATTGCGGCATCTCTCCTATGATATTCACGCGTATGGTGGATGGTACTTTAAACCAGGTTTCTCCCAGTGCCATGGCAGCAGCAATATCCGTGGAACCCATGCCTGTAGCAAAGGCTCCTATGCCACCGTAGGTGCAGGTATGACTGTCAGCACCAATCACTACGTCACCAGGTCCCACCAGGCCTTGTTCGGGTAGAAGCGTATGCTCCACACCACAGTTGCCGCCTTCATAGTAGTGCGTTATGTGCTGTTCTTGAGCAAAACGACGGCTGATCATGACCTGGTTGGCGGAATCAATATCCTTCTGTGGGGTAAAGTGGTCCATGACAAGAGCAATCTTGTCTCTGTCAAAAACCTTTTCAGCGCCCATGCCTTTAAAAGACTTGATGGCAAGCGGTCCTGTAATGTCATTGGCGAGTACCATGTCCACACGACACTGGACGATCTGACCATCCCGTTCCACGGTGTCGTCGGTATGAGACTGTAAAAGTTTTTGCGCAAGCGTTTGCGGCATATATCTCTCCTTTTGCTCTGCACTAGTCGTGCTGGCAGTGCAGGCGCGGGCCTTCTTGTTCCTTTTTGCTCAGGTGGTTCAGCGCATTAACATACGCACGGGCACTAGCCACGAAAATATCGGGGTGTGTACCGCGCCCCACGGCAGTGATGTCTTTTTCGCGCAATCGTACAGTTACTTCACCTAGTGCGTCAGTACCTCCGGTTATGGCGTTGATGGCATACTGCTCCAGCTCCGGTTCACGTCCTACTAGATCACTTATGACATTGAAAAGCGCGTCTATAGGGCCAGCGCCGAAACCTGCGCCGCTGCATTCAATACCGTCCACATCCATGAGCACGGCTGCTGTGGGCGGCACACCGCCAGCATCTGTGCTTTGAACGCTCACATGGCGTAGGCGGAAACGGTCTGGCATGCGGTATACCTCTTCCTGCACTAATGCCATGAGATCGTCATCGTGCAAGGTTTTCTTGCGGTCTGCAAGGTGTTTCACCGCCTCGAACACAAGATTGAGCTGCTCGTCATCCAGCTTGTAACCCAGGCTTTCAAATTTGCTACGCACAGCGTTGCGGCCGGAATGCTTGCCTATGACAAGATTGCTTAACGTACGACCCACTGATTGTGGTGTCATGATTTCATAGGTTTCGCGATTCTTGATCATGCCATCCTGGTGAATGCCGGATTCGTGGGCAAAGGCATTGGCACCAACAATGGATTTGTTGTTGGCGATGGGTTGGCCAATGGTCATGGAGAGCAGGCGGCATGAGGGATAGAGTTGTTCGGTAACGATATTATGCGTGAGGTGGAAAAAATCGTGACGTACACGCAAATTCATGACCACTTCTTCCAGAGAGGCATTGCCGGCACGTTCGCCAATGCCACACAGTGTTACTTCAGCCTGTCGCACTCCCACCTGGAAGGCAGCCAGCGTGTTGGCTACTGCCAGCCCGAGATCGTCGTGGCAATGAACGCTGAAGATGGCTTTATCACTGTTAGGGGTGTTTTTGATCACGTAATCCAATTTGGAAGCAAATTCTTCAGGCTCGGCATACCCTACGGTATCCGGCAGATTGATGGTAGTTGCGCCGGCCTTGATTACAGCTTCCAGCACCTGGCAGACAAAATCTCCCTCTGAACGAGAAAAGTCTTCACACGAAAATTCCACATTGGAGGTATAGCCTGCACTGCGCCTCACACCCTCTACAGCCATGGCGAGGACGTCTTCCGGTTTTTTGCGAAGTTTGTGCTGCATGTGCAAGGGAGAGGTTGACACAAATACATGGATACGGGGATTCTTTGCATTCTTTATGGCTTCCCAGCATTTGTCGATATCACTGGCCACACAGCGTGCCAGTCCCGCCACCTGAATATCACCCGCTTGGTCGGCAATACGGCGAACAGCTTCAAAATCTCCCGGGCTGGAGGCAGGAAAGCCTGCTTCCATAATGTCCACACCCAGCATCTCCAGCTGGTGGGCAATACGGAGCTTTTCTTGCAAATTCATGGTGCAGCCAGGCGACTGTTCGCCATCACGTAGGGTGGTATCAAAAAAATAGACGTGATTGTTCATGGGCTTCTCCTCCAGGTTTCATACGGGCCTGCTCTATCCTTGCATGCCGGCAGCAGTAAAATCAGTTTTTATGGAGCGCCTTTGCGCAAAGGAAGATGACATATTCGCGGTGTTATTCACTCTGAGGGGACAGAGCGCGTAAAAGCTGACGGTTGCGACGGGGAAGGATGATAAACGAGTACACGAGTCCGCCAGCAATGTAGACAAGACAGAGCACAAAACCCATGAAGCGCGGTTCGGAAATAACCGTACCCAGCACCAGTAGAAAGGTTAGCATGGTACGGATGGGGTGGGCCCGTAAAAAATCATATTCCTTAAAAGAAAAATAACGTACCCGACTGACCATGAGAACTCCCACACCCACAGTAATTAAAAGCGCAGCATAGGGCAACACTACATTGGTAGCGCTGGGGAGTAGAGAGGCAAAGAAAACAAGGGTTACCACAGTACATCCGGCTGCGGGAATAGGCAGACCGATAAAAAATCGCTTGCCCACGGCTGCAGTGCTCACATTGAAACGAGCCAGGCGTAATGCTCCACAGGCCGTGTAGATAAAAGCGGCAGCCACCCCTACACGCCCCAGAGTCGAAAGCTGCCATTGCCATAGCAGCATAGCAGGGGCAATACCAAAGGCCACAAGGTCTGAAAGGGAGTCGTACTGTACACCAAATTCGCTGGAGGTGTGTGTGAGACGGGCTACTTTGCCGTCCAATCCATCCATGACAGCAGAGAGCAGAATGGCGAAACAGGCAGGTTCAAAACGTCCCTGTGTTGCCCATACCATGGAAATAAAACCAAGAAACATGCTCAACGTTGTGATCATGTTTGGCAGGAGATATACCCCTTTATGTGGGTTTTTGGGCTCTGAACTCATACTCCACCATCAGTGCCTGGACTGTGCGTTCTGTTGGCAGTTTTGTCATGCACGTATCTCCGCTTTACCCCTTTCTCGCCACAATACTTTGGCCGGCAAAAACTTGTTGCCCAATACGCGCTGCGGCAGCATAGCCTCGCGGCAGGTAAAGGTCAACACGTGAACCAAAGCGTATCATGCCAAAGCGTTGACCGCGCGAAAGAGTGTCACCTTCTTCGGTTCGGCAGACAATGCGGCGAGCTACCAGTCCGGCAATCTGTACCATGGTCCAGTAGTTATTTTCGTGATCACGCAGATGATAGGCGCAACGTTCGTTATCCTCAGAGGCCTTGTCTAAGGCAGCATTGAAAAATTTTCCGGGGAAATAGCGTATGCTCTCTACCGTGCAGGCCACGGGTGACCTGTTTACATGCACGCTGAACACGTTCATGAAAATGCTTATGCACAGACATGGATTCTCTGTAAAGGGGTCTGGTCGTTCCTCTATGCGTACAACTTTGCCGTCGGCAGGGCTGACAGCAAGCCCCGGTGCCTGAGGGGTCACGCGTTCAGGATCGCGGAAAAAATGGAGAGAAAACCAGCATAGTACAAGAAAGACAAGAGCGGGCAGCCACCATGCAAGAATGGCAAATATGAGTGAGGCAAAAGCCATGAGCCCAATGCAGGGCCAGCCTTCGGGGGTAATGCCTGAATGAGCAGGGCGCATGGATACTCCTTTGCCGGTGTTACGAGTACGGCCGGCGAAATCGGAATGCTTACTGTAAAAATATAATAATATGCTGCATGGCGGAGTAAGGCAAGGTGCTGATTAATGCGTTTTCTGTTGCCCCTTGCAGGCTTGCACTGAGGCAGCTATACTTATGCAATGGATACTATCTTCATGCGTATTCCACTGTTGCTGCTGCTACTTGGCGGCGTCGGCGGCTGTGGGCCAAAGGACATCGGCGAGGGAACTTCTGCGGATACGGCGCAACCGCAAGGAGTCAGCGTGGAAGATCAACTACGCTATCCTGTCTTTGGGGCAAGCAATACCCAGCGTATGCTCTATTGGCAGAACAGGCCAGATGTCATGGCCAATGTGCAGCAATGGCAGCGCATGCATCTGCTGAGAAATGACGGGCAGACCTCGGTGAGCCCTGAAGATCCGCAATACCGTGCCATACCCAAAGAGCGCAGCCCTTTCAGGCAGTGAGAGATGGATCCGTTGACCCATGCTGCCTCAGGCGCAGTGGCCATGCTGGCCTTGCCGGCCCGTCCGGCAAGTCGTCTTGCGGTGCCGCTGGCTGCTTTGGCTGCCGCTGCGCCTGATGTAGATGTGCTTTTGGGTCAAGGACCTCTGGAATTCCTCTTGCTGCACAGAGGTATTACCCATTCCTTGGCTTTTTTGCCTTTGTTCAGTCTGGCCCTTACCTTGGTGGCACGACCGCTCTGGCGGACGACAACACCAGCGCACTGGAGCTTTGGCAAGGTCTGGCTGTGTATGTCTGGCATGCTGCTGCTGCATCTATGGCTGGACTGCATTACCACATATGGCACTATGATTTTTTTGCCATTCTCGCATCTGCGGGTGCGACTCAATGCCGTATATATCATTGATATGTGTCTCACCTTGCCCCTGCTGTGGGCGCTGTGGCGTTGGCGTGCGCGTCGTGGCTGCTTGCTGTTGACCCTGGCATGGCTATTTTTCTACCCAGGGTTTAATATGGGCATGAATGCCCTGCATACTATCCGCATGCAGTCAGTGCTTGCAGCGAATGGGCAGGAACCCGCACACCTTGTGGTACTGCCGGATGCTTTTGCTCCTTTGTTCTGGAGAGTGCTCTACGAGGAGCACGGAGCACATGGCATGCAGGTATGCGCGTTGAGCCTGAATGTATGGGGAAAGGCCCGTGGTCCTGCAGAAATACATACGGCCCTGCCATCGTCTATGGGGCGGGCGCTGTCTGTGCAGTCTGTAGCAGCAGATACCTTTTTGCAGTTTATGCAACTGCCAGTTGTGGCTCCCCTACCACCGTCATTATGGCCGGCAGATGTTGCAACCGGGCTGCCTTCAAGATCAGGTCCCACCGATGTGCCAGGCTATGTGCAGGTGTATGATTTGCGGTTTGGCAGTGGCCTTGCATGGGTTCGCAAGCTCATAGATATACGACCCCATGCAGACATCCCTTTCAAATATATGGCCGAAATCATACTTGACTCTGCACCTGGTGTTGGGGGTGAACCGGTGCCGTGTTTATTGCGTGAGCGATTGCGTTTTTCTGACAGCGGCAGGGATTCTCTTTGGCAACGTCCGCGACAAGTGGAACGGGTATCCTGGCCGCAACGGCTGGCTGGTTTACGTTGAGCATGTAGACCAATACAGGGAATAAGTGCGGTAGAGAACTATTTATGACGGAATGTGATGATGAATTTGCCCTACATTGACCCAGTTGCTCTTTCCATCGGTACGGTGCAGTTGCGCTGGTATGGCCTTATGTATCTGGCGGGCTTTGCCCTTGGCTGGGTGCTTGGCCGCTGGCGTGCTGCCCGCCCAGGTTCCGGCTGGACAGCACCAGATGTGGATGATCTGCTGACCTGTGTTATGATTGGCATTATCCTCGGTGGCAGGCTCGGCTATGTGCTCTTTTACGATCTGCCTGTCTACTTGTCAGACCCCATGGAGGTAGTGCGCATCTGGAATGGGGGTATGTCCTTTCACGGCGGGTTGCTCGGCGTGCTGGTTGCCTTTTGGTATTTTGCAAAGACACGGGACAGATCCTTTCTGGATGTCTCGGACTTTATTGCGCCACTCATCCCTCAAGGATTGTTTTTTGGCCGGCTGGGCAATTTCATTAACGGCGAGCTATGGGGTAAGGTCAGTGACGTGCCCTGGGCCATGATTTTTCCCGGCGCTGGCCCTTTGCCGCGACACCCTTCGCAACTCTATGAGGCATTGCTGGAAGGTATTGTCCTTTTTATTCTGCTTTGGGCTTTTTCAGCCAGAAAGCGTAAGCAGGGGGCCGTTTCAGGCCTGTTTGCCGTGGGCTACGCCGTATTTCGCTTTGCCGTGGAATTTGTGCGAGTGCCTGACGCTCAGCTGGGTTACCTGGCCTTTGGCTGGTTGACCATGGGACAGCTCTTATGCTTGCCGCTGCTACTTGTCGGTTTGTGGTTGCTGTTCCGGCGAGCGCCTGATATCAGCTATAGCGGGCAAGAGAGGTCCTCTATATCAAGGACGCGCCATCGTGGTAAAAAATGATGGATGCGCCATGCGCACTGCATTGTTTGGTACAGTGGCAATATTGACAGAAAGGCGCTTTTTTGTGATGGTGAACGCCGTTTAGTTTTTGTAGAGAGGGAGTGCGCATGGCAAAGGAAGGATCTATTGAAGTTGACGGCGTGGTGCAGGAAGCCCTGCCCAATGCCATGTTCCGAGTAGAGCTGGAAAACGGGCACGAAGTGTTGGCCCATATTTCCGGTAAGATGCGCAAGTTTTATATTCGCATTCTGCCTGGTGATCGCGTCAAGGTGGAACTCTCACCCTATGACCTTACACGCGGGCGCATTACCTATCGTATGAAGTAGGGCATACTTTCAAAGCATGCGCGTGCTGTGGGTGTTCCTAAGATCATAGGTACAGATCTTGTGGCCTGTTAGCAAAGTCCTCCCCAGTGTAGCAGGGCCACGCAGATAAGGGCCCATACCCCGGCCACGACATCGTCGATCATCACGCCAAAACCATCGGGCAGCCAGTTTTCTGCCGCATGTACTGGCCATGGTTTCCATATATCGAACAGCCGAAAGAATACAAAAGCGGCCAGAACAAGTCCAAATCCTGGTTCGGTGAAGGGCAGCAGCACCAGCCAGACGCCTACCAGTTCGTCAATGACAATCTCTCCAGGGTCCTTACGTGCGAGCAAATGTTCGGCGCGGGTAGCAGCGATCCCACCAAGAACAAAGAGAGCGATCAGCAACAGACAGCGAAGACCCTGTGTAAGAGGCAGAAACACATAGGGGGCCAGCAGACAGGCCATGGCCGTACCCCAAGTGCCCGGTGCTTTGGGCGCAAGCCCTGCCACTCCCAGCCGACAAAAAGACAGTATCCATGTATCCAATGTGCGCATGCTGCCTCCACTGTCACCACATTGCTATCCTGAATGCAGGCAATTATTGTTCCCGAACGGCTTTCATGGCCTTTTTGTGGGCATACATGGCCTTGTCTGCCCTTTTAAAGACGTTATCCACGCTGTCATCCTTAATGGGATCAAAAAAAGCCATGCCAATAGCTGCAGAAACCCGTTCCCACTGTTCTAGCGTTGTATCCTGGGCCAGTGAGTCAAGAATGGCGTGGAACTGGTTTTCCAGGTCTTGGGCGTTGGCATAGTCGGTGTTTTCAAGAATAACGGCAAATTCATCGCCACCGATACGGAAAACAGGTGAATGCTTGAACACCGTACAGACGATGTGACACAGTTTTTTGATGGAAATATTGCCCTGCTCATGACCATAGGTATCGTTGATGCGCTTGAGAAAGTTCAGGTCGATGACAGCAATGCCAAACTGTGCGCTTTTGTCTTCAATGGCCCAAGTAAGACGTTTGGTTTCCTTATCGTACGCAGTTTTATTGCGGATGCCTGTGAGTGCGTCCTCATTGGCAAGCTTATTCATAGCCTCAGCGCGCTCCTTCTCCTTGTCGAGGGCCAGTGTGGTATCCTTGAGATTTCTCATGTAGTTTTCAAGTTCAAGGATCATGGCGGCCGTTTGTATGGACAGGGAAGATATTTCGTCTTTGCCTTCCGCATTGTTTTCAATGGAAGTCACAACGGCGGGATCTTTTTCCTGTGTGTACTGCATGACGCTGTTTTGCAGCCGTATCAGTTTTAGAATGTATTTCTTGTAGATCAAGATTAACAGTCCGGCGACGCAAAGGACTAGAATGCTGCCCAGGCCGGCCATCTGAATAAGCGTATTTTTGAGAATTGCGGTATCCACATCGGCAATGTTAATTTCTGTGCCGATTACGCCGGTCTTTTTCCCGCCAAGGTGCACGGCCGTGTAGTAGGCATAGGTCTTGCCATATTCATTGTCAAAAGTGTCATAGCCGAGGGCAGGAGCGCCTGTGGTCCAAGCCTGCCACATCTTTTGATGCCTTTCCAACGGTTCAAGGACTTCCGTGCAGAGGTCAATGTATTTTTTGCCGTTGACGACTTTTTCTTCACGGACACAGTCAATAACCCAGAACATGTATAGAGGTTTTTCAGAGGGCATGAGATAGTAGATGTACTTTATATGGAAATCCTTGGTTGCTTCCTCGAAAATGGCCAGCCATTTTCTGTGCATATAAATGGCACAGGTTCTCTGGAGATCTGCATCCATATCTGTAAAGTTCATATCGATGCCGAGTGTCTTGCCGGGATATTTCGTTCGAAAGCCAGTTATGAAGTCATGCCAGAAGGGTTGCCAGTTGCCATCGTAGTCGATGGGTACAAGAATGTCGTCCTTGTGCTGGACAAAGTAGTGCATTGCGTCATCAAAGACTTTGCCTTCAGTCTTGAGCAGGTGTTCCATGTGTTGGGCAATATGCACAAGATGTTCCTCGCACTGTGTCTTGTAGATGGCCCGCTGGTTGAAGTAGGCATTTACGCCGCTCAACGTCAGTGTCACAATGACGAAGAGGAGGAAAATCACGGCAAATTTGAAAATGAGACTGTCGGTTTTGTTGTCCACTGTCTCCCTCCGTTGTCACGTGTTAGCATTGTGTGCTCTTTATCACTTGCAGTATATACATACCATTCCTGCATGAAAATACAATACTGCCACTTCATTGGCGTCGCCGTGTTTGACAAAAGCAGGGCTCAGTGGAAAGCCATGGCACATTGCTTGCGTATTCACGCTCTTGCCTCCGGACATTCATTGGAATATAGTCATGTATGGACAAAAATCACAGCGAGCTTTTTGGGCATTTCACCTATGACGACAGCCTGACGTACGAGGCATTGCTGGCGGCGGAAGAGTTATTAATTGATGAAATAGAACCTCTGTTGCAGCGGGGCGGTGCGGAACATCTTGACTTTACGCCCTTGGGCGATGCACTTATGCTTGAATGTGTCTTTGAGGAGCACAGGCTGTACGTATACCGAAAGATCGCTATGGAAATTGCCGCAATGCTACCGGATGGCGTGAATGGACGGTTGTTGTGTCTGCATAAGGATTTCAGCTCATTGCATGTTTTTTGGCTGAGACCTGGAGCGTGGGTAGAAGAGGAACGTCCCTTGCCTGAAACACCGTCTGAAACGCTCAAGGTGCATCACGTAAGCCCAAAGGATACGGTGAGCTCGTCTGACGAAGAGTAGGTTTGAGTGTCTTTTGGGAGTGGACAACGTGCCCGGATGGTGGAATTGGTAGACACAAGGGACTTAAAATCCCTGGCTCATTGAGTGTGCGGGTTCAACTCCCGCTCCGGGTACCATATAAGGGACTTAGGGCTTCTTGGAAATTCCAAGAAGCTCTAATTTTTCTGGTTCATTCAGTAAAAGCGTACTTTGCCTCATGAATGGCCAATATTCTGAGCTTGAAAAATTCAAGGTCTCTGTAGCCATATGCCATCCGCTTGAGTACTTTTATCTTGTTGTTTGTGCCTTCGAGCCTGCCAGAGGACAAAGGATGCTTTTGCGCGGTTGTGCGATCACAGTATTGATTTATCTCACACAATCACATTTCGAGTAGAATATCCTTGGAATCTTCACCTCCAGCCATATTGGCTTCTGGCCGATCGGTACGGTGTGTAATCTTCTTATAACACCCTTTACGAATAACCTTCCTCGATTTGCATACAGGACATCGAACAATGCGCCATTTGGGATGCACATGGAAAATAGTACAACCAGCATGAAATTTTTGGTTTAACATACTCATAGCCAGACAACCCCAACGCATGGTAAATGAAACTTGTGGACATGGTGATTCCGCCTTATCGAGAGTTAAACGATTTCCTCAATTAGAACCCATGTCCACTTTTTTGTCATCCCCCCAAGTACACAAGATGGGGATGAACCGGAATTTATCCGCGCCGGTCTGTGCATGGGCGGCACAACTGCCAGTGTGAGCTAGGATCTCACTTGGTGCAGGATGCTGGATGAGCTGAACAGCAGGAACCGTCGTGCGAGCGGCAGGGGAATCATAACTTGATCAGGCTTGTCACCGCAGGGCATGTGGAGGCTATGTGTATACGTTAACTAGCGCATATAAGGTCACTCCTGTCCTGAATTGTACAAGGCTCTGACTGTCTGGGCGGAGTAGGATTGCATTATGCAAAACAAGTGGACGCGACGCATGGTAATCGGGGCACTGTTTGGCGGTGGGCTGGGAGCAGGTGGATATGGATTCTGTCACAGTGCCAGGTTCGGGAATCTGCCTGAAGGAGAGGATCTCGCACGGATATCGCAGTCCGTACATTGTGTGGATGGCGTGTTTTACAATACCCAGGTCACCCCGTTGATGGTTGGCAAGCAAAGTATTGTCAGGGGCTGGATGGATTTCTTTTTTAATGATCAGCCGCGCCTGCGTCCCGAAGTACCTTTGCCAACCATGAAGATTTCTTTGCTGAATATTGATAGGACTCGGGACTGTGTTGTCTGGTTCGGGCATTCTTCATTCTATCTGCAGCTTGCGGGCAAGAGGATACTGCTTGATCCTGTGCTGAGTTCGTATGCAGCGCCTGTACCTTTTGTTGTCAGATCATTTGCCGGCACGGATAGTTATAGTCCTTCGGACATGCCGGATATTGATCTCCTGCTGCTATCACATGACCACTGGGATCATCTGGATTATCCGACGCTGGTCGCGCTTGAACCACGCATAAAGGCTGTTGTCTGCGGCCTTGGCGTGGGTTCCCATCTGAAGCGATTTGGATTTGCCAAGGAGAAGATTTATGAGGGGGACTGGGGAGACAGGCTTATCTTTGAGGCTATTCAGGTCATTGTGACCGAGTCCAGGCATTTTTCAGGCAGGCTGTTTACGCGTGATCACACGCTCTGGAATGGCTTTGTCATACAGACAGAGCAGCGTAGAGTGTATTTCAGCGGCGACGGCGGGTATGGCGCACATTTTGTCAGGATAGGCAATGAGTATGGGCCTATGGATCTGGCATTGCTTGATATGGGGCAGTATAATGATCGTTGGCCCTATGTGCATATGAATCCCGAGGAAGCGGCCAAGGCTGCGGCAGATGTTGGAGCCGGTGCCCTTATGCCGACGCATGTGGGCAGATTCTGTATATCGCGGCATCCCTGGGATGAGCCGTTCATCCGCATAGCTAAAGCCGCCACAAGATATCAGTGGAAACTGTTGACACCGATAATTGGGCAATCCGTATTTCTTGATGAGGATATGCGCTTTACAGCATGGTGGAAGAACATGGTCTAAAAATACTGGTTCCTCGACGTTTGATATGGAATTTTACAAAGGGAACACAAGCTCCTTGATGGGTATTGAACAAACCGTCGTCGAGAGCGCGGCTCTGATCATGTTTCTCATGGGCACGGCCAACCTTTTCGGCTTTATCATCACGGCAGAACAGTTGCCGCAGCATCTTGCGCAGTTCATCATAACGGTCACCGACAGCAAGATACTCGTCATGTTCATGGTGCTGGGCATGCTGCTTCTTTTGGGCACCTTCCTCGACAATGTGGCGGCTCTGGTACTCTTTGTGCCCTCAATGATGGGCGTGGTGCAGGCCTTGAAGATTGACCCTATCTTCTTTGGCGTGTTCACCATCATCGCCCTGGCTGTTGGGCAATTCACCCCGCCTGTGGGGTTGAACCTCTTCATCGCCTCCAATATTGCCGGGGAAAAGTTCGAGCGTGTCGTGAGCGCCACGATTCCCTATCTGCTGGCGTATTTTGTCATGCTTGTCCTGTTTATCGTTTTCCCCGGCCTGCTGACGGTCTTCAGGTAGATCAAGGCCTGTGCGGAGTGAGCGTATGCAAAAAGTTGTTGTTTTCACCACAGGCGGCACCATTGCCATGAAACCCGACCCTGCGGGCTGCGGCGTGGTGCCCGCCGTGTCTGGCGCTGACCTGCTGGAGGCCGTGCCCGGGCTGAAAGACCTGTGCAACGTGGAAGTGCGTGAATTTTCAAATATCCCAAGCTGCCAGATGACGCCACAGCGCATGCTGGAGCTGGCGTGTCAGGTGGCCCGTGCGCAAAAGGAAGGCGACGTGCAGGGCGTTGTCATCACGCACGGCACGGACACCATAGAGGAGAGCGCCTACCTGCTCGACACGGTGCTCTGCGATGAGAAACCCGTGGTGTTCACGGCCGCGATGCGTGCAGCCTCAGACACCAGCGCTGACGGCCCTGCCAATATCGCCTGCGCCGTCAGAACGGCTCTGGATGATGCGGCCCGTGGGCTTGGCGTCGTTGTGGTTCTCAACGAACAGATCCACGCTGCCGCCGAAGTGACCAAGACCCATGCGGCCAACCCCGCAGCCTTTGCCTCGCCCTGGTGGGGGCCGTTGGGCTATGTGGACGCCGATCGCGTTATTATTGCCAGACGCCCTGCAGTACGCAGGCATTTTTGCCCACCCGCGCTGGGCGGCGAGGTGTACCTGCTCAAAATGTGCGCAGGCTGCGACGCCAGCGTGCTGGACATGCTGATCGAACGCCGGGCTGCCGGATTTGTGGTGGAAGGCTTTGGCAGGGGCAATGTTCCCCCGCTGGTGCAGCAGGCAATGCTTCGGGCAGTGCGCTTGGGCATACCTGTGGTGCTCACTACGCGCTGCGGCGCCGGCCGCCCATACTATGCCTATGGGTATGAGGGCGGGGGGAAAATCTTCCACGAGAACGGCATCATCTTTGCCGGAGATACCAGCGGCCCCAAAGCGCGCCTGCGGCTCATGCTGGCATTGGGCATGACAAGCGACATGCAGGCCCTGCACAGCTTTTTTGACTGATTTGGGCAAATCCCCCCATGTTCTTTGCGGGCAGCGGCCTGTCCTGAAGAAAGGCAAAACTGACTTGAAAAAACGGCAGCTACCAGTCGTGCTTTTTCAGCCTGATCATAGGCAGTGACAGGGGTAGGTCTTACATGAAGCGCTGCTCGGCCTGCAGTGCGTCCTGGATTAAAACTTCACTCATGGCGAGCTCCTCCATTTGCTCCGGCGTGGTGGAGCGGGAGAAGTATGCCAGCCATTTATCTATAGCTGTATATTCTGTTGTCTTGCGCCGTAACCGTTACCATTTAGGCAATTCCAGAAAGTGCATCTCAAGATCTTCAGTAACCAGTTGATTATACAGGCGACTAATGTGCAGGATACCTGGGCATTGTTCAATAAAAAGTCCGAAAGTGCGTGCACACCGGGCATCCGGTCACATCCAACTGTGCAGATTTTCTTTGAGGATGAGCATATTAGCGTTGCGAGGACTTTTTCCTTGGAACTTTCGTAGCAGATCTGGCCGGTCTGTTGCGGCGATGGGTCACAGTTGCCGCGTCTGATGGCACGGGCTTGTGTTCCACAACATCGGCTAGGGCCAGGATGGTATTGGCATAAACCGTCGCATGGTTGTATGTCATAAGTATTTTGTGCTGCCGTTCACGCGACAGGCCGGGCCGCCAGCCATGACGGGCAAGATAGTTGGAGAGGCTGGCTACTGCGTCGGGGATTTCGAAGAGATCCACACGATTGTCATCATTGCCATCAGCACCATAGACGGTAATATTTGAAGGCATGAATTGACATAGTCCCACTGCACCGTAGATAGAACCTGGCAAATGTTCCGGGGGAACATTGTCGCGAAGCATGTGCTCCACCAGTGCCCGTGTTTCCTTGTATGCCCAGTCTGCACGTTTTGACATGGTTTCGGCAAACCAGTTGGCATGCTTTTCATGACCTGGCATACGTGGCAGCCAGTCGGCGATATCCTCTGTGCGGCGACTGACGGACATGCTGGCCAAAGTGTAGAAGGCATTTTCGGGCACATCACCCAGTACTGTGCCGAGGCGCGTTTCCACAAATAACAGCGCTACCGCTATGGATGCGGGCACACCATAGTGCTTTTCCGCCAGCGTAAAGGCTGTGCGGTTATCGGCCACAAAACGCCTGCATATTGCAGCATTTGCTTGAGTTACAACCCCTTTGTAATACAAGCTGCGTTTTTTGACAGAAGGTTTTGGAAAAAATTTGCGTTGATAGAGTTCGCGTATCTTTCTTCCCATGGGTGATTGTGTTGGGTTCTGAGGCAGGGTTGCCAGCAGAGCATCCACAGCAGGGCCTGAAATGCCATCTGTAGCGAGGCGTTCTCGCAATGGTAGCCATACAGGTGCTATGACCACCTGCGCGTGCGGAGCAGCCGCCTCCTGACGGGGCAGAGATGGATTGGGCGCCTGTGCGCCACTACATGCCGGTAATGACAGACACAGAGTCAGGCATAATAGAGAGCACACAGCGGTTTTTTGACAAAAAGCGGCCCAAAAAGACGGTCTCATGCGGCTACAGCCTTATCAACAGTAGTGGTACCCTAGCCGACAGTCGTGCAGTGTATAGAAAACAAAGGGGCATAGTCATACAGCGCATCAGCGTTGCAGGTTGAGAAGCGGGGTTTCGTTGGTGAGAACCATTTTGCTGTTTTCCTTTAACGATTTCCGCATGGCTTCAAGATACCGTTGGTACGTGTAGAATTGTGGAGACTTATTATATGCCTGGGCATAAATGCCTGCAGCCGAGGCATCTCCCTGGCCACGTTCTATCTGGGCTGCCCGTGCAGCTTCTGCCAGGATAACAGCCTTTTGCCGATCAGCATCCGACCGGATACGTGTAGATTCTTCATCACCTTCAGAACGGTATTGTTTGGCCTGCCGTTCACGTTCAGCCCGCATGCGGTCAAAAATTGCCCTTTGGTTTTCGGGAGGCAAATCTGTGCGCTTGATGCGGACATCCAGAACTTCAACCCCGTAGTTGTGCATGAGCGCAGACACCTTGTCTGTTACTTCCTTCATAATGGTTGCACGGTGAGATGAAACAACCTGGGTCAGTGTATATGCGCCTACTAATGCACGAAGTTGTGAATAGACCACATCGTCCAGTCTCGCCTGAGCACCTGGTATCGTGCGCATGGTGCGGTAGAATTGCAGCGGATCAATAATTTTCCAGCGGGCATAGTTGTCGAGAACAATGGCCTTTTTATCTACCGTAAAGGCTTCACGAGAGCGTGCTTCATAATCCAGCACTCGTGCATCGAAATAGACAACATTTTGAATAAAGGGCACTTTGAGATGAAGCCCAGGGCCATATATCTCCGAGAGAGGGTCTCCCAGTTGCAGTACCAGTGCCTTCTGTGTCTGATGTACAGTAAAGAAACTTTGGCTGGCACCAACAATGAGCAATAGAGCCACAACTGCCAGCATGAGTGGATTCCTGGACATTATTTTTTCTCCAGCTGCTTGGGTGAAACCGGCACACTCAAGCTCGGCAGGTTGAGATAGGGGAGGGCACGCCCTGCTGTGGGATTGTCCATGAGAACTTTTTCTGCAGATCGGGAAAGAATGTCCTCAATGGCTTCATAATAGAGTCGCTGTTCCGTAACTTTAGGAGCTTTTTCATATTCCACGCGTAAGGCGTCAAAACGGGCAGCTTCACCTTCGGCATTGCGTACCCGCGTGGTACTGTATGCTTCAGCTTCGTTGCGCATTGCCGCAGCTTGACCGCGTGCCCTTGGTAAAAGTTCGTTACGGTACGCCTCTGCCTCATTGATGATACGGCTTTTGTCTTCCCGTGCGCTGGCTACATCCTTAAAAGCGTCAATCACTTCATGTGGTGGATGCACATCCTGCAACTGAACGGCAAGTACTTGTATGCCAGCGCCGTATCTGTTGAGCACAGCCTGAAGTAACTGCGTTGCTTCGCTCTGGATTTTTAATTTGCCATCAGTGATGGCGGAATCAATCTGACTGTTGCCAATAACTTCCCGCATGGCGGCTTCAGCAGCGTTGCGCACCAGGGCAGTCGGTGCGCTAACATTGAACAGGTAGGCAACCGCGTCGCTGATCTTATACTGAACGCTGAATTGCACATTGACGATATTTTCATCGCCGGTCAGCATGGAGGCCTCTTCAGGGATAGTGCGTACCTGCCCCTGTTGAAATGTTGCACTTTGGCCAACAGAACGAAATCCCACTTCGCTGCGAAGTACTTGTGTTACTTGAGGCTTGTATACGGATTCTATGGGGATAGGCCAGGCATAATGTGGCCCGGGGCCTTCAGTACGATTGTATTCTCCAAAGCGGAGCACTACCCCTTGTTCATCTGGATTAACAATATAGATTCCAGAGAGCAGCCACAACAGCAGCCCCGCGCCGGCAACCAGCCCGAGCGCCTTGCCGCCGGGGAAGCGTATGCGCGATAATCTGTCAAATGGGTTTCCGCCGTTATCACCCCCACCGCCGCGCCCGCCATCGAAAGGTGAACGTCGTGCCCGCCTGGGCTCAGTATCTCTCCTGTCCTCATTGGCGTCAGGTAGAGGCGCTGGCGAGTTTTTAGTCTGTTTTTGCCGTTTTTCCTGCAGTTTATCCCAGTCCCAGTTCATGACGAAAGGCTTACCTTTGGTTACTCAATGCACTATCCTTATTTGATCTTCAGTTCGCCCGTGATCCATAACAATAGATGATACAACGTGCGACTGCATACCTCTACAGACAATGGTACGCAATGTACGAAAAGCGTAAGATCAAGTCAATATCATTCAATGAATGGAAAGCACGGGCTTACTTCAGTAAACCAAGCAGACGGGCGACACGTTGCTCTGTAAGGCCCGAATGCGCACGGATGAGTTCCTGATTGTGGGCTTCTGCTTCCTGTTCCACTTGGGCCAGTGCCAGCTGCATTTCTTCAGAGTTAAGCATGTGCGGGCTTCCGGGTGATGTGTTTGCTATGACAGGAGCAGCCGAACTGGCGAGAAGCGTGGCAGACTGCGTCCTTTCAGGCAGAGAAGGGTAATCTGTGCTGTTGGCGGGGAGCATAGTGTTTACACGCTCTTGAAATGTGGGGAAAATATGTCCCATATCGTTATTGCGAGATCGAAATTCCAGTTCCATAGTGCTACTCCTATCTACCAGAACACAGCGATCTGGATAAATTTGACAGATTTTGTTGAATTTATGCAAATTACATGCCATTAATATTCTTCATTGACTTTGAGCTATAGCGCAGCGTAATTTTACCATGATGGCAGTATGATGCGTTTACAAGACGAGCAGATGGAGTGAAAGGAGCACGATTTGACAAAAAACCGCGCATTACAGCAGTGGCGGGTTGAAGATTCTATTGAACTCTATGGTATCCGCAACTGGGGGGCTGGCTATTTTGGCGTGTCAGAAAAGGGTGAGGTGGTAATCTGCCCCAATGGCCCTAGCGGGCCGCAGGTATCCATTCCCGAGGTCATTGCTGGTTTGCGGGAGCGTGGCTATGATATGCCAGTATTGTTGCGTGTAGAAAATATTTTGGATTCGCGTATTTCCAACATTCATGAATCGTTCAGCAGAGCTATTGCATCCCTTAATTATAGCGGTTCATATCGTGGTGTTTTTCCCGTCAAAGTTAATCAGCAACAGCAGGTAATAGAAATGATTGCCCGCTTTGGACCCACCTACCATCATGGACTTGAGGTCGGTTCCAAAGCAGAGCTCATTGCCGCAGTGTCTCTCATGCAAGACCGTGAAGCCTGCATCATCTGCAATGGCTACAAAGACGGCGAATTTTTGGATCTGGGTTTGCAGGCCCTGCGTCTGGGATTCAATATTTTTTTTGTGCTGGAGATGCCCAGCGAGCTGGATGTATTGCTGGAGCGAAGCAAAGCCTTAGGAGTGCGTCCAAATATTGGCGTTCGCGCTAAATTGTCGGTGAAGGCAAGCGGGCATTGGACTGACTCAGGGGGAGAGCGTTCCACTTTCGGGCTCTCTCCTGCGCAGATAGTCGATGTACTGGATACGCTTAAGGCCCATGAAATGCTGGACTGCTTTCGGCTGCTGCACTACCACCTGGGGTCACAAGTCTCCAATATACGAGACATTCGCACTGGCGTTATGGAGGGGGCACGGCTCTATGTCGGTCTTGTACAGGAGGGCGCTCCCATGGGCTATCTTGATCTGGGTGGCGGCCTAGCTGTGGATTATGACGGATCGCACACAAATTATATCTCTTCTCGTAACTATACACTGGACGAATACTGTATGGATGTGGTGGAAGCCATCATGAGTATCCTTGATGAAGAGCAGGTGCCACATCCCCATATTATTACGGAGTCCGGTCGCGCAACAGTTGCTTATTATTCTGTGCTGCTTTTCAATGTGCTTGACGTTAGTATGGTTGAAGAGGTGCAGTTGCCTGACAATTTGCCTGAGGATACGCCTGAGCCAGTGTTGAACCTGCGTGACACTTTGACAAATATCAGTCTGCGTAATTTGCAGGAATGCTATAACGATGCGGTATATTATCGAGATGAAATGCGCCAGCTTTTTTCTACTGGCAGGGTGACATTGCGGCAGCGCACGCAAGCTGAACGTTTTTTTTGGGCCATTATCATGCGTATAGCCCAGGAAAAGACACGTCTTAAGACAGTCCCTCGTGATCTTGAGGATATTGATATCAGTCTGGCCGACATTTATTATGGCAATTTCAGTGTGTTCCAGTCATTGCCGGATTCTTGGGCCATAGACCAGCTTTTCCCCATCATGCCCGTGCATCGGCTTTGGGAATTCCCTTCACGGCAGGCCATCATTTCTGACATAACATGCGATTCCGATGGACGCATTGATCATTTTATTGATCCTCAAGGCATGAAGTCTACGTTGGAATTACATCCTTTGCGTGAAGGGGAAGAATACTACTTGGGTGTTTTTCTCGTAGGTGCCTATCAGGAAACATTGGGCGATATGCACAACCTTATGGGTGATACAAACGTGGTCTCCATCCGCGTTTCGGAAGACGGAACATACGAGTATGTACGCGAAATACGTGGAGATTCCGTTGCTGATATCCTGAGCTATGTGGAATACGATCCAAGACGTATCCTAGAGGACTTACGCAGCACAGCAGAACAGGCGGTTCGTCAGGGCCGTATTTCGCCCAGCGAACGTTTTGCCATCATGCAGGCTTTTGAAGACGGCTTGCGGGGATATACCTATTTTGAACGATGATGCTTGCCGATACAGCTCCTTATTTTTGGGGAGCAGCGTTGTTACTCTGCTCTGTAGAGAACCAGTGCCACCATGGGGGGTAGGTACAATTGTATGTCCCCTTCGTTGCGATATGGCAGGGGGGAGGTAAAATGTTCCTGTGGCGGGTGTGTTACATGTAAATTGCCATGCCCGGCGAAGGCCGTTTCGTCGGAAGAGAGTATCTCAACATACTTCCCAGGAGTGACGGCGAAAATCAGATCGTTTTGAGCCTGAGTCTCATGCATGTTGACGACAACCAACAGCCGCCCCCGTTCAAAAGCCAGCAGCCTTTTGTCTTCATGAATAAAGCGAAAGAGTGGGTGCTGCTGAAAATCTGCCAGAAAGCGCTGTACGAGCCCCAGGAGTTGTGCTTTGTCCCATTGCGCAAGTGCGGCATATTTGAGCTGCGTATCATCTGCGAGCCGCCATTGGCGGTGGGCGTGTTCCTCTGCATCTAACCACTCAGGGTGGCCAAATTCGCAGCCCATGAAGTTAAGGTAGCCGGCATCTGCCGTGGTCAATGTAAGCAGACGCATCAGTCGATAGAACGCCAGACCGCGTGAAACATTCCATGTGTCAGTACCCACAGCCATATATTGGTACATATCGTCATGCAGCAGGCGCCAGATCATGGAATCTTCACCGTTAATACTCTGATCGTGGCACTCCACATAGCTGATGGTACGATCATAGGGCCTGTGGTTGGTCATCTCATACCACAGGCTGCCCATGTCTTTGGGGGCAGCTATACATTTTGCCCAATAGTCAGGAATGCCCATGGCGAAGCGAAAGTCAAATCCCAGGCCGCCGGTCTCCGGAGGACATGTAAGACCGGGCATACCTGAAAATTCTTCAGCGATGGTTATGGCATTGGGATAAATCTCATGAATGAGGGCGTTAGCAAGATTCAGATAGAGTTCTCCTGCCACGTTAGACCGTGGCTGATTGTCTTTACCATAAAAACAGCGTCCTACATGTGAAAAATCATCATTCAGTCCGTGGTCCAGGTAGAGCATATTGCCCACTGCATCAAAACGGAAACCGTCTATGTGATATTCTTCAAGCCAGTAGCGGCAGTTGGAGAGGAGAAACCGACGTGTCATGTCCTGGCGAAAATCAAAGGATGGCGTACCCCACTGATTAAGTTCCGGCATAAAGAAGTAGTTGCTGCCGTCATAGCGTGCCGGGCCCTGTTCCGTATTTGCAGCAGCGTGTCCGTGGGGTATATCCAGAATTATCACTAATCCGAGACCATGGGCTGCATCAATCAGCGCTTTGAATTCGTCCGGTGTTCCATAGCGCGAGGATGGGGCAAAGTATCCACTGACCTGGTAGCCAAATGAGCGGTACAGCGGGTGCTCAAGAATGCCCATGAGCTGTACGGCAGTATAGCCATCCGCCTTGATACGCGGCAGTACATGGCACATAAACTGTGCGTAGCTTCCTACACTCTTGCCGTGATGTTCCTCTGCTGGCTGGGCCATGCCGACATGTGCTTCATAAATGCGAGGGAAAGCGGACGGTTTGGGCCGAGGATGGCGGAAGTGATAGGGGGTGTCAGGCTTCCAGATGCGTGCGCACCATTGCTCGGGCACATTTACATCTTGCAGGACCCATTGGGAAAAGATAGGGACGCGACGTTCTGCTCTTGGGACCCGATCTGACACGTTCTCTTTTTGTGGCGTCATCCTGAACTCAACGTACGTGCCATGTTCCAGTGCATCTCCTGGAATTTCTAATTCAAATATACCGTTGGCTTTTCGTACAAAGCGAAATTTTGCATGCCGTTGGAAATTCAGCTTGTCGGTGGTTAGCCACAGTGTTTCTGCATGTGGCATATATTCGCGCCAGCGCCAAAAAAAACCGTTGCGTTCATTGATATAATGCAGCCCGAGGAAGGTATGCAGATTTGCGTAAGCACGCAGAGAGCCAAACATGCTCACAATCCGTTCCATTTCAGCAGTAAAGGCACGGTAGCGGCGTTGCAGAAAAGGGACATAAACCTCCAGGGCCGGGTCTTTGAGAGGCCCGTCAAGGACTGTATTCGGCCACATGCTGCAGCTCCTGATAGTTGTGGTTGTCTATTGGCCGCCACGCCAATGTTTGGCCGAGAGCTCGGCCAGGCTGGCGATAAGTGTCTGGGTACCTTGCTTGCCTAAGCCCTTGGCTTGTATAGATCGGTAGAGTTCGTCTGCAAGCGTGATACCCGGCAATATCAACCCCATACGGCGGCACTCTTCCAGGCACAGCCCCAGATCCTTGATGAAGTGGTCAATGAAAAAGCCGGGTGCAAAGTCATTTTTAAGGATTCGCCGGCCAAGAGTGTTCATGGCTGTACTGCCTGCAGCCCCTGCCACAACCAGCTCCATCCATTGGGTTACATCCAGTCCGGCTTCCTGTGCAAAGAGAAGTGATTCACAGGTGCTGAACATGACACCGGCTATGGCAACCTGATTGGCGAGTTTGGCCTTTTGGCCAAAACCGGCACCGCCGCAGTGCAGTATTTTTGTGCCCATTTTTTGAAAACAGGGCAACAGGCGCTCAAAAGCAGCAGTATTCCCTCCTACGAAGATGGAGAGTTTCGCTTCACGTGCTCCAACATCACCGCCTGTTACAGGAGCATCAAGTGCCTCACAACCCTGTTTGCGGGCTTCATCAAAAATGCGTTCTGCAAGTGCCGGGCTTGAGGTGCTCATGTCACAGAGTATTCCCCCCTTGCCAAGACCACGCAATGCCCCTTTATCACCGATCATAACTTCTTCAACATCTGCGGGATAGCCAACAATGGAAAAGACCGCATCTGACACTTGCGCTACTGCGCAGGGAGAGTCGGCCCAATGTGCGCCCTTAGTCAGAAGCTGTTCAGCTTTTGCTTTCGTACGGGTATAGACAGTAAGTTTATATCCGGCGTCCAAAAGATGGTTGGCCATGGAAAAACCCATGACACCCGTGCCGATCCAGCCAATCCGCAGATCCTTTGACATGGTATGCTCCTTGAGGGGGAGAGTTGCAGCTTCGTGCGCCTGTACGTTGCCTCTTACACATGAGTATTGCCTAGCATTGTCTATTTTGTGGATTTTATCAAGGGATGCACTGCAGGCGGGCAGTGCCCTTCATTGATGTTCATGAGGGATATTGCCCAGGGGATGCGCATGCAGATGTGCATGTGTGAGTGAGGGAGCGAAGGGATGTAGGCGGCCGTGGTCAATAGTGGTAAAGTCATCGGATACTTGAGTGAGAAAATCCCAGTCATGAGAAACGGTAATACGTGCGGTATGCAGGTTATCTAAAATTTCAATAATGCGTTGACGTGCCGTAGCGTCCAGATCATTGGTTGGTTCGTCCAATAACAAAGCTTCGGGTTGCATTGCGAGAACGGTTGCCAGTGAAACAAGTTTTTTTTCCCCACCGGATAAACGATGTGTAAGCCTGTCTTCAAAACCGGTGAGGCCAAGATCTTTCAGGGTCTCTAGTGCCCGTTGCTTTGCAGCATCTTCAGACATGCCAAGATTTAGCGGCCCAAAAGCCACGTCTTCCAGCACGTTGGGGAAGAAGAGCTGATCGTCCGCATGCTGCAGCACAAAACCGACACGACAGCGTAGCATATGAAAATCTTTTTCACTTTCTAGGGGAATGCCATGGAATAATATATGTCCATGCTGTGGATGTAATAAGCCAGTAATACAACGGAAAAGAGTGGTCTTGCCACTGCCGTTAGGGCCATATAAGCCAATGCGCTGCCCCGGTTTTAGAGAAAATGTGATATCATGTAGCACAGGATGCGAATTCTTAACATCTGCTGTGTAGCTGAAAGAAAGATTTTTCAGACTGATGATGGCGGTATCTTTCATGGTATCTGTATTTTCAGACATATGTATCTCCATAATATTCTGCAAAAAATACAGCCATTACACAGAATACTACTGCTAATAAAAAGTATAAA
This sequence comes from uncultured Desulfovibrio sp., assembly GCA_905235595.1. Classification (GTDB taxonomy): domain Bacteria; phylum Desulfobacterota; class Desulfovibrionia; order Desulfovibrionales; family Desulfovibrionaceae; genus Desulfovibrio. Next base: position 27,803 of record CAJOMG010000013.1, read on the forward strand.
TCAATAAGATGTGTTTGAAATGTTGTTATGGTACGAAAATGACCTGTAAAACCGCGAAGCAGCATAGCATCATGTACACGTTGCGCACGCATGTAGCTGCGTACAAGCAAAAGTCCCATTAGAGATGCGATGGTTCGATAGGTGTGAATATTCGTACGAGGAATAAAGCCACGCAATTTTGCAGATGTAAAAAGGACGCCCCATTCTTTTGCAATAACATGTAGGTAACGTGCAGTGAACAGAAAAAGAAAGATGAGTTTGCTCGGGCACCGCAGACATTTCAATGCATGCCCTGCCTCTGTTATACTCATGGTACAAATAAGAGTTAGAAAAATGCAAGCTATAGCATTGGCTTTAAGGGTTACTAACAGAGCTAGCTGCATACCTTCAAGGCTGACGTTGATTGCCCCATATTGTATCAACGCAGTGCCAGGTGTTGTCAATGGGGTGATACACCAGAGAAAAAGAACAAAAATGTTGATTGTCACTAAACGACGTCGTATGGGACGCCACTGAGGACGTGATAGAACAAGAAACACTCCCCCTATGAACAATCCAGCGAGACAACCTGCGGGGCTGCGTAACAATGAGAGAAATATGGCAAGACACATCGCACAACTAATGCGCAGCCGAGGATCAAGACGATGTATGCAGGATGCACGGAACAGGGATTGTTCAATCATATTATGAAGCACTCCAGTAATGTGTTACAATACGTGTTGTGTTGGATAGATGGAGGTACGTCATCTCCCTTGGCTAAGAGTTGAGAGTTACATAAAATATTCTTATCAAATTTTTTAGCAGGAATAAAGGAAGAGAAATGAAAAGAGCCCTTATCACCGGAGTCACTGGTCAGGACGGCGCTTACCTTGCAGAGTTCTTGCTTTCCAAAGGATATGAAGTACACGGTATTAAACGGCGTACTTCACTGTTCAATACAGATCGAATTGATCATCTCTATCAGGACCCCCATGCTGCTGATGTACATTTTGTTTTGCACTATGGAGACTTGAGCGATTCAAGCAGCCTTGTACGCATCATACAGGAAGTACAGCCTGAAGAAGTGTATAATCTTGCTGCACAGAGTCATGTGCAGGTATCGTTTGAGTCACCGGAATATACTGCCGATGTGAATGCCTTGGGCACACTGCGACTGTTGGAAGCCATTCGTATCACAGGGCAGGCCGCCCGGACGCGTTTTTACCAAGCATCCACTTCAGAACTCTTCGGAAAGGTTCAAGAAACACCCCAAGCGGAAAAAACTCCTTTTTATCCGCGTTCTCCGTACGCCTGTGCCAAGCTGTATGCGTACTGGATTACTGTCAATTACCGTGAAGCGTACGGAATGTACGCATGCAATGGCATCTTGTTTAATCATGAGTCGCCTGCGAGGGGCGAGACATTTGTGACCCGTAAAATAACTCGTGCGCTATCGCGGATTGTTCTTGGTTTACAGGATTGTCTGTGGCTAGGTAATTTGAATGCCAAACGGGACTGGGGGCATGCCCGTGATTATGTGCAGATGCAGTGGCTTATGCTGCAGCAAGAACGTGCAGAGGATTTTGTTATCGCTACAGGGCGGCAGTTTTCTGTACGTGATTTTGTCAATACAGCTGCGAAGGAGCTGGGGGTAACGCTTTATTGGCAGGGTAACGGTAGCGAGGAAATCGGTAGTGTCGCAGAAGTGGATCCAGAGCAGTTGCGCAGAATCGCCGGTAATTGTATGGGCCTTGACTGTCATGTGAAACCGGGGGATGTCATTGTGCGGGTAGACCCGCGATATTTTCGACCTGCCGAAGTGGAGACCCTGCTGGGCGATGCCACGAAAGCAAGAAAAAAACTCCACTGGAACCCTGCCATTTCCTTTGAAGATATGGTGGCTGAAATGACGAGAGAAGATCTTGCATTGAGTATGCGTGATGCCGTGTGCAAAGTGGCAGGGTTTAGAACATTCAGTCATGGCGGTGAATAAGATGCTGCACAAAGGCGATCATATATATGTTGCAGGCCATAACGGTCTTGTGGGCAGTGCCCTTTGCCGTGCTTTACGACGTGCAGGGTACTGTAACCTACTCACTCGAAGTCATGCTGCACTTGATCTGTGTGATCAAGGGGCAGTGCGTGATTTTTTCAATCGTCAACAGCCAGATGTGGTTATTCTTGCTGCTGCCAAAGTTGGAGGAATTCACGCTAATTTGACATATCCTGCAGAATTTATTTACGAAAATTTGCAAATCCAAAATAATGTCATTGATTGTGCACACCGTTGCCATGTAAAAAAATTTCTTTTTTTAGGTTCCTCCTGTATTTATCCAAAACATTGCCCGCAACCAATCAAAGAGGAATATTTACTCACCGGGCCACTGGAATCTACGAACGAACCTTACGCACTTGCCAAGATTGCTGGTATACGGATGTGCCAGGCATACAGAAAACAGTATGGTTTTGATGCCATAAGTGTCATGCCGACGAATCTTTATGGCCCCGGTGATAACTACGATCCAGCGAACAGTCATGTTATCCCTGCTTTACTACGCAAATTCCATGAGGCAAAAATGCAGCATGCCCAGAGAGTAACAATTTGGGGCTCTGGCACAGCAATGCGAGAATTTATGCATGTGGATGATATGGCTGAAGCCTGTGTTTTTTTATTGGAAAACTATTCAGCCTATGAACATGTCAATGTGGGATGCGGCAAGGAATGTTCAATTCTTGATGTAGCTAGGCGTATTGCACGTATAGTTGGTTTTACAGGGGAAATTTGCACGGATCCGCAGTATCCCGATGGAACTCCCCGCAAGCTTATGGATTCGAGCAAGTTGTTTGCATTGGGGTGGCATCCACGTATTGATTTAGAAGATGGGTTGCAGGCTGTCTATGTGGATTTTGTGCGACATCTAGAAACCAGGGATATCCGCGAGTAACTGTGTTACGAGCTCTGCTTGCAGAACCGTCGGTAGTAGTCACAAGCCGACGGTTTTTGCGTTAAGAGCTACGAAAAAAATTATTGACATTGAAAATGGATTTCAATATTTATAAGTCACATTAACGAAATTTACTGGAGATATACCATGTGTGTAACCCTTATTGGCGGAATGGACAGGTTGGAAAAGGAATATATGACCGTTGCGGCTGATGCTGGTTTTTCATTGCGTTTCATCAAAAGAAATGAACGCAATTTTACACAGAAAATCGGCAATCCTGATACACTCATTGTGTTTACCAATAAAGTCTCGCATGAAGCCAAAAGGAAGGCTGTTCTAGTGGCACGATCCAAGAATATACCCTTGCAGCTTGTGCATGCATGCGGCGTGTCTTCCTTGCGTGAATGTCTTTTCAAAGCGCAAGTTCGCTAATCTGCTGCCAGCCCGGCGCGTGAACTTACAGTCGGAGTACATGGAGGTTCGTCATGGAACACGGCACACATGCATCACATGGACTATCACACTATTTCAGTCATGATAATTTGCATATTGTCCTTGATGGTCAGTTTGAACAGATTCAGGCTGATACTCTCATGGAAGTGTTGCGGGGTAATCAGGAGCATTGCAAACGCATCTTTATAGATGTACGCAGGGTAGCTCATTCGCAGCCTTCGGCGGTTACATCCTTCAAATCTTCATTGCGTTTACAGGGCGTAGGGCCTGAGCGAGTATATTTTAAAGGAAATCTTGGCTTTGATCTTGCCATCAATGGCAACAAGGTGCTCATAGTCAAGAAGGAAGATGCAATACTACGGCATGAAAAAAAATATGTCTGCAAGGGGAACTGCGCACATTGCACCTGCGGGCATCACCATCATTGATCAAATCTGCTTGCTGTAATCAGGAGGCTAAATATGAGTAAGATCCTTATTGTTTACGGATCCAGCACCGGTAATACTGAAAGTATTGCAGAAAAGGTCGGTGAATTGATTGTCGCTGCAGGGCATGTGGCTGCGGTGAAAAATGCTGCAGACGTGGAGCCGGAAAGCCTGTCTGAGGGCTATGACGCAGTGCTCTTTGGATGCTCTGCGTGGGGTGAGGAGGAGTTGGAAATGCAGGATGATTTTTTACCATTGTTCGAGGCATTTGATAACATAGGTCTTGCAGGTAAAAAAGTTGCCGCATTTGCTTCTGGTGACCAGGCTTATCCGCATTTTTGTGGTGCGGTGGATGCCATAGAATCACGTGCTAAGGAATTGGGAGCTACCCTTATTGCTGAGGGACTCAAAATGGAAGGAGATGCCTCCAGTGATCCAGCTGCGGTGGAGTCATTTGCTCGGGATGTGATTAAAAATCTTTAGTTATGCTCAGATAGGAATACTCAGGCAGTAGGAGCGCTCGCTTTTGACCATGTCAGGGCGGGCGCTCCTTGCATATCATAATATTTGCCCAATGAGCTTACACAAGGGCATACTCAAACCTAGAGAAATGTCTGCCGGAGTTCTGCGTCTGACATATGGCTCAGGTAGGCTGGAGGCACGTCAAAAAGAGTGCGGCAGCCTGTGGCTCCTTCTTCTGCAAGACGATAGACGGCACGTGCGCAGGCAGTGAGCACGCTACCTGTGAATTCCGGGTTGGAATCCAGAGTGAGGCGGTATTCAATAACGTGGGTATGCTCCCGCTGCTGCCCGGTTGTGCCAGAGCGGAATACCATGCCACCGTGGGCCATGCCGCTGTGGTTTTTGCGCAGTTCCTCCTCACTGACGAAGTGTACCGTAGTGTCGTAATCGGCGAAATAGTTGGGCATGGTTTTAATGGCCTGAGCCACAGCTTGTGCGTTGGCCCCATCTTCCAGCACAACAAAGCATTCCCTAGTATGTTTCTGACGAGTCGTGAGCCTGGGGTGTGTACCGGCGCGCACGGCTGCAAGAGCCTCTTCCACTGGCACGGTGTACTGTTTTGCGTTGCGTACTCCTGGAATACGGCGAATAGCGTCAGAATGACCCTGGCTTACTCCTCGCCCCCAGAAGGTGTAGTCCGAACCTTGGGGAAGAATGGCATTGGCATAAAGCCGGTTAAGGGAGAACATGCCGGGGTCCCATCCGCAGGAGATGAGGGCCAGATGACCTCCTGCCTTTGCAGCCGCATCCACCTTGGCAAAGTGATTCGGAATATTGGCATGGGTGTCAAAGCTGTCTACAATGTTAAACTGCGCAGAGTAAGCGGGGGTTTGCGTGGGCAGGTCTGTGGCGCTGCCGCCACAGAGAATCATGACATCGATTTTATCTTGCCAGTTGGTGATATCGTCCAGAGAGCATGAGATGGCATCCCCCGGTACAGCTATTGAAGAAGGGTCGCGTCGGGTGAAGACGGCGGTCAGGGTCATGTCAGGAGAACTCTGGAGAGCCAGGGCTACACCGCGGCCAAGATTGCCGTATCCAATAATGCCAATATGTTTTTTCATTTCTGTTCCTTTGTGGTTGGAGTTATTCCTGCGTGGCAGCAGGGTTCCCCTCCATCTTGGAGTATGATAGGTGACAAAAATAACAGGCAATGAAGCGGCAGGCAATGTATATACTGAGGAGAAAAAATGGAATTGCAAAGCTCGGTACAACCCCCTGAAAAAATTAAAGAACAGCAGCGTTGCCTCTGGTACAAACATTCCGCTGAAAATATGCTGCGCTATCACGACACGGAGTGGGGTGTGCCTTGTCATGACGACAGGGGGCAGTTTGAGTTCCTCGTGCTGGAAGCGGCTCAGGCGGGCCTTGCCTGGCGCACTATATTGGATCGGCGGGAGGGCTACCGCCGTTGCTTTGCCGACTTTGACCCGCATAGGGTTGCCACCTTCACCGAGGACGATGTGGCACGGCTTATGACGGATGCGGGCATTATACGTAACCGGGCCAAGATCGTGAGCGCCATCAACAATGCCCGGGTATTTCTGGAAATTTCGGCAAAATATGGCAGCTTCTGCAACTGGTTCTGGGCTTTCACCGACGGGTGGAGTATACAAAACGCCTGGCGGACCATGGACGAGGTGCCCGCCACCAGCCAGCTTTCCGATACCATTGCCAAGGAGATGAAACGTCTTGGTTTCCGTTTTATGGGAAGCACTGTGGTGTATGCACACATGCAGGCCACGGGAATGGTCAATGACCATATCACACGCTGCTTCCGTCATGCAGAGCTGCGCAGTTGGCCCAGCTATGATTTCCAGTGCCCCTTATAGCGCATAACCTTGGAAGGTAATTGTTACACTATGCCACCATGCACCTGAATGTGGTGCAGGATGACTCCCAGCACCCCCTCAATATCAAGAGACCCTGTGTCCACCACCAGAGCGTCGGGGGCAGGGCGAAGAGGTGCAATGGCTCGGTTGCGGTCTAGGGCGTCGCGTTTACGTATCTGTTCGGTCAGGGTGGTGAGGTCTGCATTTTGCCCCTGATTTTCCAGATCATGAAGACGGCGTAGGGCACGCACCTCAGGTGCGGCATCTAGAAAAAATTTGTAGTGTGCCATGGGAAAGACTACTGTGCCCATGTCACGTCCTTCGGCTACCAGGGGGGAGCGTGTTCCTAGCTCACGTTGTATGGCACAAAGGATGTCGCGTACAACGGGTACAGTGGCAATGCGTGCGGCAAGCATGCCTACTTCTTCAGTACGCACTTCCCCGCGTACGGGTACGTTGTTACAAAGAAGTGCGGTATGAGCCCCCTGTCCGGCAAGGTTGAAGGTCCATTGGCTACAGCGTTCTTTGAGTTCTGCCTCAGGCAGGTATTCTGCGCCTGGTCCTAGCTTGAGGGCCAGACAGCGGAACATGGCTCCCGTATCCAGATAGGAGATACCCAGGCTTTGGGCCACACGTCTGGCCAATGTGGTTTTACCTACGCCGGCAGGTCCATCCAGGGTAACAATGGGCAGGTATGAGCTCATACGTCTTCTCCATGGACGCTTTGTTCTGCCAGACATTGGGCCAGCGCATCAAGAAATGCCTGGTTTTCCTGCATGGTGCCTACGCTCACACGCAGATGCTGTGGCAAGCCGTAACTCTTGAGAGGACGGATAATAATGCCGTGCGTTAGAAGATACTCAAAGCAAACGTGCGCCGCGGGGCCACCTTCGGGTAGGCGGAACATGAGAAAATTCGCTGCACTGGGCCAGACCGTACATCCCAGATTCGTGAGCCCATCCTGCAACTTTTTACGGCCAACAGCCACAGCGGAGAGTGTGGCTTCGTAAAAGGCTGTGTCGTTGAAGGCGGCAAGGGCTGCCTCTTCCGCTAGAATGTTAACAGAGAAGGGGAGACGTGCCCGCCAAAGATATTCTGCCAGTTCGCCAGGCAGTACGGCATAGCCCAGACGCAGCCCAGCAAGGCCAAAGCTTTTGGAAAAGGTGCGCGTAACGGCCACATTATCCGGCATGTGACCCGAGGCAAGTAGAGAAGTGGCAGCCTCATTGGTGGAAAAGTCCATGTATGCCTCATCCACTACCAGCAGACAGTGAGGGAATTGCATGGCTAGAGTACGGGCTAGGCTTTCTATCTCCACAAGAGGAGGGCAATAACCTGAAGGATTGTCAGGCATAGTCACAAAGACAAGACGGGTATTATTATCCACATGGGTGAGTAGCTGTACAAAGTCGAAGGAAAAATCATCTCGCAGTGGTTGACGACGTATCTCTACCCCACAGATATGCGCCTGTATGGGGTAGATGCTGAAGCAGGGCTCAAAGCAGACCATATTATGCTGTCCAGGCTCGGCCAGCACACGGATGCACAGGTCGATTATTTCGTCCGAACCGTTGCCTACAACTATACGGCGTGCATCTACTCCATGCCGGACAGCCAAGGCACTGGTGAGGCGGGGATTGCCACCCTGCGGGTAGCGGAATGCCTCTGCTGCATGGCGTGCAATAGCTTCCTGAACCAAGGGAGATGTGCCGAGAGGATTTTCATTACTGGCCATCTTGATGACCTGTGACAAGTGGTATTTTTGCTGTATCTCGGCAATGGAAAGGCCTGGAACATAGGCCGCAAGATTTTGAATTTCCCGGCGTACGGTCAGTTTTGGCATGGCTTCTCCATGGCAATTGTCGGTACATACGTCATGCAACCCGCTGATGGACGGGTTGCATGACGTCTTACGCATAATTAAACTTCTTTGAATGGTTCGGTGGGGCGTATGGTCAGTACGGGCATGGTGGCGTTCTTCACGACCTTTTCTGCTACAGAGCCGAAGAGAATGCGGTCAATCCCCTTGCGCCCGTGGGTGCCCATGACGATGAGATCGGCTTTTTCTTCGTTGGCGCGGTTGAGAATCTCTTCAGCAGCGTAGCCAATGAGCACCTGCCCCTTGGCTTCCACACCTGAAAAATGCTCCGTCACAAAGGATTCCATGGATTTTTCCGCACCAGTCACGATTTCGCCCACGAAGTTTTCAATGGTGTTGGGCGGTACATGGAAGCCAACATACTGGCTGAGCGAGGGGGCAGTGTAGACCACGATCACGCTCGCGCCAAGGTTCTTGGCAAGTAGCACTGCGTACTCGGCGACCTCCTTGCTGTGATCGGAAAGGTCTACGGCGCAGAGAATCTTCTTGATGGATTTCATTGCAGACTCCTATTCCACACGCGCGCGGAATGGTTGAAAGATGAGGAAATATGGTGCTAATACTACTTGGCACCCCCCTTTGCCTTTGTTCCTTAATAATGGTAAAAATTTTTGAGTGGTTAGACAAGTCCCTTTGACCTTCTTATACTTTGTAATCTACGGATGAGGAAAATTTTTCCTTGATAACAGAAAAATTGTAAATAAAATTAGTGCATTGTAAAATCTAGACTTTTGGCAGCATTCTTGCAGGGTGTAGCGCAGGTATAACCCTGGAGGCAATATGAAGATCAATAATGAACAACTAGAGGCTCTGTACCGGCAACAAAATCAGGCCATGGGCATCAAGAGCCAGCAAACCCGGCAAGAGGGCACCTTTGACGCCATGTTGGGCATGCAGATGGGCATTGCCGACGGCCCGGCTGCGGCTTCTTCTGCGGCAGCTGCAGGGCAGACTGGTTCTGCGGCACAGGCGTCCATGATAAGTCAGATGCTGCTGGCCTCGCAGACAGAGAACGTTAATCCCGTTGAAGATGTTATTCAGAATGCCTTTACCATGGCGTCTGGGACACTAGATATGTGGGATTCGTATGTGCATGTCCTCAATGCCTCTGGCCAGGATGGTTCATTGCGTGAAGCCTATGCCTTGCTGCAGGGCATAGACGGACAGGTGGCCGGGCTCAAGGCAGGTGCGGCTGGCGTGCGTGGCCAGAATGCCGGTCTCGACGCCCTGATTAACGAATTAGATGTAATGACCACTACGGAGAAGTTCAAGTTTAATCGGGGGGACTATAACACTGTGTAGTTGCAGGCAGTTTCCTCCCTCACAGAGGGGGCAGATGTGCATGCAAACCAGCCGCGGGAACAGGGCCTGCGGCTGGTTTGCATTTGATTGTCGTAAAGAACTTGCACCTTGATCCAAAAAGTTCCATAGGAATGGGAAGGAGAAGCGTTATGCACATCTCTCCCCTTTCTGTCTTCCGCTTGTCACGGTCGGGTTTTTCGCCCTGGATGCTGGCAGGTGTGGCTTGTATTCTGCTGGTGGCTATGATGGGCTTGTCAGAGCGTAGCAACGAGCGGGAACGAGCCTTCATGGTGCGAAACCTCACTGACAGGGCTGAGGCTCTTATATGGGCGCTGGAGGCCGGAACTCGAACTGGCATGCGTCATGCCGGTCTTGTTTTGGGGCTGGGCCCCCTGCTGACAGAGACGGCCCGTCAGCCGGGTATCGTATATATGGCTGTGGCCGATACGGAAGGGCGTGTGCTTGCCCTGAGCGGTACGGCCAGAGATGACAGAGAGGAAAGTGCTATGTTGCCGCTGATGACAGGGGAGGATCTTGACCTGCCCCTGTTCAGCCAGGTGACGGATAAACCTTCATGGCGCATGCGCAGACATGTAGATGGCACTACGGTGTTTGAAGTGTATCGTACGTTTGCGCCTTTGAGGCGTCCCTATGGCCGGCACGGCATGGGCATGCATGGTATGGAAATGGCACAACCCGGAATGTCAGGTATGCCTGGCAGTGTCGGTGGCGTTGCGCCGACCGGTGCTACTCGGCCCGTCGTGGGTGTGGCTCTGGTAGCCTTTGATGCCCATCCTTATCAGGATGCTCTCAAGCGGGATGTGCGCAACAATTTGCTTTGGGCGGCACTGGCTGCCGTGCTGGCGTTGGCAGGTGTTGTCTCTCTTTCCTGGGTGCAGCACTACCGCCGCTGGCGGCGTATGCTGCGTACGGAGGTTACGCGTCTCAGGGCTGAAGTGGCACGCAATGAGCGACTGGCTGCTCTGGGGCATTTGGCAGCGGGTGTGGCACACGAGATTCGCAATCCCCTGAGTACCATCAAGGGGGTGGCTCTGTATATTGCACAGCGCGTACCCGCCGGTGGTCGCGAAGAGATAGCCGCCAAGCGCATGATCGATGAGGTGGACAGGCTTGATCGCGTGGTTTCCTCTCTGTTGGATTTTGCCAAACCCGACGATTTTACAACTGCCCCTGCCTGTGTGGGTGAAATTATTGACAGGGCCTTACGCCTTGCTGAAGCAGATGTGCAGGCCAAAAATATTATAGTACTATGTGACGTGCCTGAAAACTTTCCACAGGTATGCGTCAATGGTGAACGTCTGACGCAGGCGCTACTCAATCTTGTGCTCAATGCCGTACAGGCCATGGGACAGGGGGGAACGTTGCGTGTGTGTGTGCGTCTTGCCGCAGAGGGGATGTTCAGTCTTGAGGTCAGCGATAACGGGCCGGGCATTGCGCCGGAGGCACGGGCCGCCATATTCACACCCTATTTTACAACCAAGCCTTCGGGTATGGGCTTGGGGCTGGCCATTGTTCACCGCATTGCTGAGGGACATGGCGGCAGCGTGCGAGCGGATAATGCTCCGTCAGGTGGTGCGGTGTTCACTCTCACCTTGCCTGTGCAGGGTCCGGTGTCAAAGAAGGACTGAGGGTAAAGCCTGTTTTCATTGCAGAGTATCCGTACGCTTACATATGGTGGAGGTTTCATGAGTGCAAGCACGCCCATACATCTGCTGGTTGTGGACGACGACCATAACCACCGCGAAATGTTGCGCGATCTACTGGAGGAATGGGGATATGCCGTCAGCCTGGCTGAAGGAGGCGAAGCAGCAGCAGCCCTGTGCCACGAGCGTCCTTATGATCTTATTCTGATGGATCTGCGTATGCGCGGCATGAACGGAATAGAGGCCATGCGTGCCATCAAGGCATACAATCCGGCCATTCCCATCCTGCTTATGACCGCTTTTTCAGATGTAGCCAGTGCGGTTGAGGCACTTAAGGCCGGCGCTTATGACTATCTGACCAAGCCTCTCGCTTTTGACGCCCTCAGGCTGACCCTGGAGCGGGCGTTAGATCATGCGGGTCTGCGACGCGAAGTACACGCCTTGCGTCGCGAACTAGCAGACGGCGCTAAGGCCGGCAATGTCATAGGGCAGAGCCTGGCAATGCGGCAGTTATTGGATATGGTCGCCACCATAGCCCCGTCGGAGGCCACGGTGCTCATTTCCGGAGAATCCGGCACGGGCAAGGAGGTTATTGCCCGCAGCATCCACGAAGGCAGTAATCGTCGGAAAGGTCCTTATGTAGCCGTGAACTGTGCTGCTCTTGCGGAAACCCTGCTTGAAAGTGAACTCTTTGGTCATGAGAAAGGAGCCTTCACCGGTGCGGAAAAAAAACGGGAAGGGCGTTTTCTGGCGGCCAACAAGGGTACCATCTTTCTGGACGAGATCGGCGAAATAGCCCCGGCCATGCAGGTGAAGCTGCTGCGTGTGCTGCAGGAGCGTGAGGTTCAGCCAGTAGGGAGTGACCGTACGTTTACGGTGGATGTACGCATCCTGGCCGCCACCAACAGAAATTTGGCGGAAGAAGTGGCGCAGGGGCGTTTTCGCCAGGATCTTTATTATCGTCTCAATGTGGTGTCACTACAGTTGCCGTCATTGCGTGAGCGTCGGGAAGATATCCCCCTTCTGGCCATGCATTTTATGCGGCAGTTCGCAGCGCGCAATAATAAGACGGTCAAGGGCTTTACACCAGCGGCCATGGATCGTTTGCTAAAGCACGACTGGCCTGGCAACGTGCGGGAGCTGGAAAACGCTGTGGAGCGTGCGGTAGTGCTGTTGGTCGGCGACTATATCAGTGAACGTGAGCTACCCCCCACCATCACAACCCAAGGGAAGGAACAGGGGGGGCGTCCTGATTTTGCCAACATGACACTGGATGAGATAGAGCGAATGGCCGTACAGGACACACTGGCCCAAGTCGGCGGTAACAAGAGCGAAGCTGCGCGTAGGTTGGGCATCAACCGCAAGACCCTACAGGCTAAGCTGGGGGAAGGGCGGTGAGCCAGGGCAAGGCGGAGACGAAGAATATACCCTCATAATACTTCCTTTTCCTTTTTTTAAGGATGCGCTCCTAGCTCATGAAGCCGCAAATATGCCTGCGGGACAGCTGCTCTATCAAAATAGAGAATGATGGTGTCTCCAATAATCCCAATGCTATCTTTTGCGGGAAAGGGGGCTTTGCCATGGACATATTCAAGCGCTTTGGCCATCAATTCAGGTCGGGTGCTCACTTCCTCATTGATTCTGTCTCCAAGAAGTAAGTATTTAGACAATAACCACAATTCAAAGCCCGGATTCCACGTCTGGGAGACTGTCTGTTTTGTCAGTGGATTGTCAACACCCATACTGGGAGCGTCCTTCAGGTATGGGGTAATGCTTCCCAATTGGACAAGGTTATATCTTTTATCTGGCTGGTAGTTCGGATGAACTTCAATGCGTCCAATTACGCGATTGAGTATGGCCATGTCGTGATTGACCTGACGAACGTGCCGTACTTGTTGATCAAGGCAATTAATTGCCATACATGGAAACAGGAAAAGAAGGAGAACAAAACCCACGTTGCGTACAAGAATAACGTGGGAGGCAAGCAAAATCAGGACAAAAAAGAGATATGTATAGCTGAGCCCCAGTGCGAGAAATGCATAGCGATACCATTCTGTGCTGGCGCTTAAAAGAAATTGAGATTTGGCAACCAGCGGGAACAGCAGTATACCTGAACCAATCAGGCATACCCGCAGCCATTTTCGTTCATTGTGCAGAGCTTGGCACAGCATACATATGGCACCGCAAGCCATACATGCCAGCAAAAGCAGCTTAAGCCATAGTGACATAAAGCCTTGCGGCACCAAGAGGTGCAGCCAGGCCATTTTTGCCAGTTCTAGAAACCTTTCTGGAAGCTTGCAGAGCGATGTTGTTTGGAACTGATATAATTCAAGCGAAAGGCCGACCATGGGATACAGCTGCAGGCTGATGTAATAGAGACCCCCTGCAAGCAAAAAACTGGCCAGTGCCGGCAACACTTCCCTGCAACACACTCGTAGAGCAGCCCCAGTGCCATCCCAATTTTGGCATTGTGTGAGTGCGTATCCCCAGAAACAGACGGTCCACGTCATGATAGAGGACTGATAAGTTGCCATTGCCGATGTACAGAGTCCAATGGCTATACCATATTTGAGCACATTGTGAAGGTTACTGCGCAGGCTGACGTGCAGGGCAAGAATCATGAAGAGCTGTGCACAAGAAAACGTCGGGGCCTGCCAATGATAGTAGTAAAATTCCGTCACTGCTGGCATGCACGAAACAAACACCCCACCCACAAAAAGCAACCATGCTCCGGCAGTTGGAAACCACAGCAGCACTGCGGCCATGCCCGCCGCTATCTGCCCCATAAAGGCCAGTATCTGTGTGTACACAGGAATCTGGACATTACCGCTTAACAAATACAGGATGGGCGCAAACCATCGTCCGGAACGTCCACCACTGAGAAGGGGAACGCCATCTTGATAGCCCACGTCGTGGTCGCCGAGTGGAAATTGGGCTAAATCAAAGAAAAAAACAAAAATGTTGACAGCAAGCGCAGCCAGAAATGCCTTCTTCCACGCATGAGGCAGTTTTTCATATTTGGCAAGAAGACTTTTTCGTAATTCTTGGGAAAAAAGTGTATTCATACATCGGATTGCAATGGAGCAAGGATATTTTGCACAACATCCTGCCAAGTATGCACTTCTTGTGCGTATTCGGGGTTGCGGCCATTCTGCAAGGCGCTACGCAGGGCATTGCCACAGGAAAGAGGGTCGCCAGCCTTATAATAAAAAACTCCGTCCCTGCGTAGATCTATATAATCTGGAGAAACTATAGGGAGTCCACAATAACGGTATTGGATAATTTTAAGAGAATCCGTCATGGTGGTGGCATAGCCCTTGTGGTAGGTTCGGTTGAGAAGTCCAACATTCGCATATTTAATGTACGGTATTGTCTCGGCAAAGGGCATTTCACCCAAAAAGAACACATTTGCCTGGTGCAGGGTATCCTTGAAAGGTCCAATTACTGTGATATTACAATTGGTATTGCCCCATGCTGCATCACGTAAAAACGCGTAATCCATACGCCCTGTACCAACGAAGATGGCATTGGATGTCCCCTCGTTATAAGGAGAGCGTGTGCATGCATCAAAATCCCGCACATTGAGGCCATGACGATCCAGTTGCATGGGAATTCCCGGAAACTTGTGCAGCATGGTATAGCTGGGCACACTGATGCGGTCGAACTGAGGGGCGATACGTTGCTCGACTTCCAGAAGACGCGGGTGTGTAGAACCCAGAAAGCGAAGATCGTCGGAGACTCTGTATATCATATGGGCCTGAGGGTTTTCTCGTTTGATTCTGTCAAAAAGAAATAACCCCGGTCCGTTTTCAAAAATGAAGATATCGGTTTCTTTGATGATGGAAAGCAAGTCTTTTAGATTTCCCTGTCCGTATGTGTCCATCCAGTGCATACTCAATCTGTTAAGCCAGGGGAACAACAACGTCATTGGATGCCAGAGTGTAAAGTAGACGTAGGAATAAAAATTATCACGTTGTCGGATAATCCTGTTGAAAACTCGGCTTATACCAGGAATGCGTGTCCGGTAATCACGACGCAGATAGGAAAGTAAGCTCAAACCGACTGTGACAAAGTTGACCCTGTACCCCAAGCTAGAGGTCGCATCAGCCAGATGATGAAAACCTGCGCGTCGTTTGGATGGATAGTAGTGCCCGGTGATGAAAGTTACAGTTTGCATCGAATGTTCTCTGAATGTTCAAGTATGGCAAAAATGTTGTGCCGGGAGAAGGTCAAGTGGCGTTAATGAGTACTAAACCTTGTTCTTGGTGCTCATACCTACGCGAACATTCTGGACAGATGAGAGAATCGTCTATCTTATGGCCGCAAACACAAACCCATCCAGAGAATATGGCAGGATTGCCGTACACAATTGCGTGATCAGGCACGTTATGCGTTACTACGGCGCCAGCGCCCACAAAGGCATAGCGGCCAACAGAATTTCCGCACACTATGGTACAGTTCGCTCCAAGCCTTGCTCCCTCCTTTATCAGCGTTGGTCGGGCATGATCCATTTTTTTGATCTGCGCACGAGGATTCCACACGTTGGTAAAGACAACACTTGACCCGCAAAATACTTGAGACTCCAGCGTAACATGCCGATATACGCTGACATTGTTTTGTAGGTTGCAGTTATTGCCAATGGATACATATGCATCCACATATACATTTTGTCCGAGCTGGCAATCTCTTCCGATTATCGCAGTTCCCATAATGTGGCAGAAACGCCCGATCGCCGTGCCGTTTCCAATTTGGGCCCCAGAGTCCACATAGGAGCTTTCATGAACGGAATAGTCCATGTTATCTTTTATGACCCAGACGGCACAGTTGTGGCTGAAAACGCAAGAAAACTTCTTTACCTGTTTCAATCGATTCGTAAATGGCAATGATAAGCTCTAGACTCTTGCGTCCTTCTAAACCGTCAACGAGCTGGTGACTCCCCTGTTCCAGACATGCAACGACATGTTCATAGTAGGCTTTGTGCCCGAATCCATATACATCTGGAGGGTTAACAGAAAATTTTTCCATGACTTCGCTGTCACCGGGGAGTTCTGGGTCAAACTGCCACGTTTCCATCTTGTTAACGGCAAAACCTCCAATGACAACACTGCCTTTTTCTCCAAGGATGGAAATGGAACCCTCAAGATCCTTAGGCCGGGTAGCAGTTGTAGCCTCAATGATGCCTAGTGCACCGCTGCGAAATTTGAGTACAACAACGGCAGTGTCTTCCGTTTCAATATCGGCCAGGGCTGTACGACTTTTTGCAAAGACACTTTCAACATCGCCAAGCATCCATTCCAGAAGATCTACATGGTGACTGGCCTGGTTGGTTAGAACCCCGCCATCTAGTGCCCATGTTCCACGCCAGGGATCCTGGTCATAGTAGTTTTGTTTACGACACCATCGGACACGCACAGTCCCCAAGACAATTTTACCGAATCGTCCAGTTTCCAGCGCCTGGCGCAGTTTTTGTACTGGCACATTAAATCTGTTTTGTTTTACGACAAAAAGCTTTACCCCGGATTTATCACAAGCATGGATCATGGCGTCAGCATCATCCAATGTCAGCGCCATGGGTTTTTCTACAAGTACATGTTTTTTGTGTTGTGCTACTTCAATGACATGCCTAGCGTGATTGCCGCTTTCTGTAAGCACACTTACAAGGTCAATGCGTTCTTCCATGTCACGCATCATGGTGTTCATATCGGTGAACCACGGAACATGCCAGCGTTCCCCACATGCTTTAGCACGTTCACGCTTGATATCGCAAACGCAAGTAAGGCAGGCATTATTGATGTGACCGTCGCCTAGGAGTTCACTATGTCGTTTGGAAATACGGCCACAGCCTAACAGGGCAACGTGGATCATGTGTATTCTCTCCATTCTATACTCTGTATGAGCACATCCACAATAGTTTTTTGGTCGTCTTCCGTTAGATAGGGATGCATGGGCAGAGAGAGGACACGGGAACATACTTCTTGCACATGCGGAAAATCATGTGGGGTGTACCCCAGATATCGCAGACAGCCCTGAGTGTGCATTCCTTTGGGGTAGTTGATGGCCGTGGGAATACCCTGTTCACGCAGTTTTTTCATGAGTGCAGAACGATCAACACCTTGCGGCAGTTTGATAGTATACTGAGCCCAGATACTGTCTCCCTCTGCTGTTACGGTTGGTGTAACAATACCGGGGGAGTTCCTGTATGGTAAGAGCAATTCCGTGTATCGTTGCCCTGCTTTGGCACGCAACATAATCTCTTCTGGAAAGATTTCCAGCTTTGCCAGCAAGATGGCCGCCTGCAAGGTATCGATCCTGCCGTTGTATCCCAGACGAATATTATCATTTTTATTCTGGGCGTTAATGCGACCGTGATAGCGCAGGGAATCAACAATGTTTGCCAGTTCTCTGTCGTTGCAGAAAACCGCTCCACCATCTCCATAGCAACCAAGGGGTTTGGCAGGAAAAAAACTCGTGGTTGCTGCATCGCAGCCACAATTGCAACAGTGACGCCCCTTGTACATACTTCCAAAACTTTGCGCACCGTCTTCCAGAGTTAGAAGATTGTATGCATGAGCCACCTCAAGTATGGGATCATAGTCCACAGGATTGCCGAACAAGTCCACCAACACTACTGCGCGAGGTGTTAGCTGTTTGTGCAAGGCTATGCGCGGCAGAGGATGCCGTGAAGGATTCCGGCATGAAACTGCCATGACAGCAGCATTAAGGCTGGCAGGATCAATGTTGTAAGAGTTTGGGTCAATATCCACGAAGATGGGTGTGGCCCCGGTTTTGGCGATAGCCTCGGCCGTGGCAATGAAAGAGAGAGGTGTCGTGAAGACCGCATCTCCTGTGCCAATACCCCAGGCTGAAAGAACAAGTTCTAGGGCCGTGGTGCCTGAAGCACAAGTGATACAATGCCTGGCTCCTGTAAACTTGGCGAGAGCGTGCTCCAACTCTGATACTTCCGGCCCCATAATATACTGGCCGTGGGTCAATACGTTAGCTATGCGGGCGTCGATGCGCTGTTTAATACGTTGCTGCTGCGCCTTGAGGTCAATGAATTCCATGAAGTACCAATCCTTGAGGCTGCTTCCATGTGGCAACGGTTCTTTAGGTAAGCGAAGTACAGCAAAATGGGAAGGGCATATAGATGCCCTGCTGGTTTGATTGATAGCGACATGCATGCATATAAATTTGTTACACTTGCCACTGGATGTCAAATTTAGTGTATGTTTTGAGGATACGTTGACATGCGAACACAGTGTATTTCTTAATGCTTTGCTATGCAATCGCCAGATGGTGGATGCTTACCTTGTGCGGTGAAGTATACCATGGTTGTTTAACAGAACAATGCCTCTTGCATAGTACCGTCAGGGTTGGCCGGTTGTAGCCTTTCGTGGTACAGGGCGTAGCGTTGTCCACAGGCTGAACACATAAGGCGAGCAGTCAGCTTTTCGCCGCATGCGCACACCCAGCCGTGCGTTCGTGCCGGATTGCCGTAAACAAGGGCGTAGTCGGGTACGTCTTGTGTGACTACCGCCCCTGCTCCTACAAAGGCGTATTGGCCTACAGTCACCCCACAGACTACGGTGCAGTTGGCTCCGAGGGTTGCCCCTCGTCTTATCAAAGTGGGGAGAAGCTGATTCGTCTTGCAGCTTATCCCCCTGAGATTCTGTACGTGGGAAAACACCATGCTCGGTCCGCAGAAGACATCGTCTTCCAATGTGACCCCTTGGTAGATGCTGACGTTGTTCTGAATTTTGCAGCCATTTCCTATGGAAACATGGGGGCCGATGACCACATTTTGACCGATATTGCATCCTGTTCCGATAACTGAATCAGACATGACATGCGAAAAATGCCAGATTCTGGTGCCGTGTCCTATACTGACATCTGCATCAATGCAGGCACTTTCATGGGTGAAGTAGCCTTCATTAATGGCAGTGTAATCAGTAGACCCAAACGCCTGGCGCACAATTACCTCGTTTTACAGTTGCTGCTCGTCCGCAGTGATTACAGACGCCAGAGGTCAAACCCAGCGTCAAGGAACACCTGCTTGTTCCAGAAACTCTTAATGTCCAGTAATGTGATCCGTGGGCTTGCAAACATGGTGCGTATAGCAGCAACATCAAGTTGTCTGAATTTTTCGTGAGCCACGGCAAGAATAAGCGCGTCCAGATTTCTAAGTGCGTCCAAGGGAAGCAGCTGCTGTCCGTATTCGCGTATGGCCTCTTCCTGATCTGCCTCAGGGTCATGCACCAGGGGAGTAACCCCATATTCCATGAGCTCAGCAATAATATCCACTACGCGGGTATTACGGATGTCAGGCACATTCTCTTTGAACGTGAAACCAAGCAGGCCAACGCGTGCTCCCTTGACGTGCTTGCCGGCATTGATCAGGCGCTTAACGCATGTTTCGGCCACATACTTGCCCATGCCGTCATTGATGCGACGGCCAGCAAGGATGACTTCCGGGTGGCAGCCGATTTCCTCGGCTTTATAAGTAAGGTAGTATGGGTCCACGCCGATGCAGTGCCCGCCCACCAGACCGGGTCTGAAGGGGAGGAAATTCCATTTGCTGCCTGCGGCTTCCAGCACTTCCAGCGTGTCGATGCCAAGTTTGTTAAAGATGATGGCGAGTTCATTCATCAAGGCGATGTTGATGTCGCGCTGGGTGTTTTCAATGACCTTGGCTGCTTCGGCGACCTTGATGCTGGAGGCCCTGTGTATGCCAGCTTCAACTACGGCCCCATAGACTTGCGTCAGCAGGTCTGCGGTTGCAGAGTCTGAGCCTGCGACGATTTTACGTATGCTTTCCAGCCTGTGCACTTTGTCCCCGGGGTTAATGCGCTCGGGTGAATAGCCCATGGTAAAGTCTTCAGGAAAGCGCAGATGCGATTCCTGCTCAAGAATGGGGATGCATTCATCTTCAGTGACTCCAGGATATACCGTGGATTCATAGCAGACAACGCATCCACGGCACATATGGCGACCCACCGTGCGACTGGCCCCGATGACGGGAGTGAGATCGGGGCGTCGGTGGCTGTCTACCGGTGTGGGTACTGCCACAATAATTACACCAGCTCTGCTGAGTTCTGCTGGATCGTGGGTGAGTTTAGCTGTACTTGCTGCAAGGGCCTCGTCGTCCACTTCATTGGTTGCGTCGTGACCGGCAATCAATGCGGCTATCCGCGCTTTGTTGATGTCAAAACCGATGACGTCGAAATGGCGTGAAAGTGATACCGCCAGCGGCAGCCCCACGTAGCCCAGGCCAACAATGGCCACGGCGGTTTTTTTTTGTTTGAGATCATCAAAAGAAAACATGTGGTGTGTCCTCAATATTCCAGGGGCAGGGAAATGTTTCTGTTATCATAAGCACTGCGGTAGGCGGGGATGAATTTGGCCTAGGATAACAGAGGAATTCATGTCCATCTGTCTCCGATTCGATCGAGTCACGCAGCGTATCCATAACATTTTTTAGTAGCACGTTGGACTTGTACAGGCAAGAAGGTGAAAGTGCCCTGTGAGCCTGTTTCCTCTAGTGGCGAAACATGTGTTTTATCTTGCGGGCCAGGTTGATATAAAAACCCCAGTTGGGGTAATCCTGCCAGTATTTCTTGGGCGTCGCTATAAGAGCGTCCCATGCATCGCGAGAGAGATTGAGGCGTTTGCACATATAGGCGATATCTGCCTCCAGCTCTTCCGGAGAAGAGTAGGCCGGTTCGCTTATGGCCGCCATGGCAGCATCACGCGTCATCAGGCCGGAGACAATGAGGCTGGAGTAGTGGGGACGGCGTTTATCGTAGCCGAAGCGGTGTGGCAGAATGTAGCTTTGGAAGAGTTTGGTGAAGCGTGACTCCTCGTGTTTGCGGCCATAGTTGTGCCAGCCCACTTCTTCAGCTAGGGTTTTGCGTGCGGCAAAAACGTCGTAGGGCAGATTGTTCAGGGGCGTGTGTACATGGATAGAGCTGAAACAAGGGATATTGCCGTAAAACTTGGCACAGTCCCAAAACGAAATGACAGGGAATGTCCTGAGGGGAGTATGGCCAAAAAGCCTGTGCACTGCACGAAGCTGTTTGCCGTCCAGCGCGGGGTGTTCCCAGGATATGGGGAGAATACATTCTGAAACCAGGTTCATGCCCGAGAGCCAATGATGAATGCCGTATTCCTCGCATTTTTTGAAGAGCACGGCAAAAAAAGCATGGTCCTGAGGCACGTCCAAATTGGCCAGTCCGGATTTGAAATAGGCTATCTGAAGATCGCGCATCTCTTCCCAGTCAATGGTGTGTATGTGCAGATCGTAGCCCAGTTTTTGGGCCAGAGCTTGGACGTTATGTGTGGATTCCTTGGTGTTCCAGCCACCGTCCACATGAAAAAGCAGAATGCGCAGGCCCCATTCCCGCGATTTCCAAGCCAAATACGAGCTGTCTACACCACCGGAAAGACCGAGGATGCAGTCGTATTTACCGTCTTTGCCGTCGTGTCTGATACGTTCGACCATGGCGTCAATGTGGCGTTGGCCTTCCGCATTGGGCCGATATTCCGTCGCCATGCGTTGCAGAGCCGTGCTGCAGTGGTTGCAATGTCCGTCACGGTCAAACTGGATGTCCGGGTCGGAAGTATCCATGATACAGCGGGTGCAAATTTGATAGGGCATAGGGCCTCCTTGGGGTTAGGCATGCATTGTTGCAACGCAAACTAACGCATGCTGTGTACCATTTCAAATAATAGCACCAAGCGTTGTGACAGACAATAACGAGGTCCAATATTGATTTTGACTGAGCATACGTCTATGCAAATGTATAAATTCCCTTAAGCGTTCAGGGAATTGATGGTCTTTTCTCTTTTTCATCTTTTTTTATCGCAGCTGTGTATTCCCGAATAGATGAACGGGGAGCGTATGCAGGCTAATCTTATCTATATCACAGACGGGTATCCTTTTGTTAAGGAAGATAATTTTTCTGGGGATGAGCTTCCCTATCTGACGGCGCAGCCGTGGAATCTGGTGGTACTGCCTAAACTCCGTGGCCTTCCTCCCAAGCCACTACCCCATTATGACTTTGCATTACACACATGTCTTACGGTGCCTGATTGGCAGAGGGTGCGATTTCTTATGCACTGGCGAAGCCTTCCTATTATGGCTGCGGAAGTGGCTAACAGCTTTGCGCATGGCATATTGCCTCGCCCTGTCGCACTATGCAAGGCCACTGCTGTGGCCCTGCATGCACGGGCAGCACTCAAAAAATTGATTTTGACACAGAAATTGCATCGGAAAGCGCTTGTCGTGTATGCTTTCTGGTTTCTGCCCGTTGTCGTGGGGGCTTGGATGCTACGGAAAGAGTTTCCCCATATGCGCATTGTGAGTAGGCTGCACGGCATAGATTTGTATGCTTTTCAGTCAAAAGGTGGATATTTGCCCTTTAGGTACGGTCGAGCCCATATGGTCGATGTTTTTGCACCTTGCTCCCAACGCGGATATGCCTATCTCAGGGAAGAGGGTGTGCCGGAAGACAAATTGACTTGCCAGTATTTGGGCGTGCCCGAGGCGTCAGGTACGGCACTTGCGTCACAGGGTGATGGTCTTAATTTAGTGAGTTGCAGTTTCGCCCAGCCCGTCAAACGGTTACCCCTCCTAGGGCGCTCCCTTATTGCCCTCGCGCGCAGCAGGCCAGGGTTGCGCGTGCATTGGCATCATGTGGGAGATGGCCCGCAATTCGAGGTGTTGAGGAATATCGTGTCTCGAATTCCTCCCAATTTGCGTTGTACATTGCACGGTCGTATGAGCGTGGAAGAAGCACGTCATTTTTTTTCAGGCGACACAGTGGGCGGTCTCGACGGTTTGCTGTGTGTGAGTGCTTCAGAAGGGTTGCCAGTGAGTATGATGGAAGCGCAGCAAGCCGGACTGCCAATTGTCAGCACTGACGTGGGGGGCGTATCAGAAATTGTCACTTCGGATACTGGAGTGCTTCTACCCGCGCAGTTCAGTCAGCAACAGTTTGATGATGCTGTGTTGGCCTTGTGCAACTGGAAGCAGAGGGCTCTGCGCGAACACATTGCACGGCAGGGAAGGAAGCTGTTTTCGTTGGAAAACTACAAAACATTTATCAGACAAGTGCTAGAACCGCAGATGTGCATATCAGAAGCATTGCTACGTGCCTTTTCGCGAACGTAGCAGTACCCCAGATAACACCCCACTAAAATGCGTTGAATAATGCAACATCATGGTATTTTATACCCATGTGCGCTCATGTTCTATTGACAGGTAACGCTGGCATACTTACTTAACATTGGTACGTCATTCTTGAGGTGGCAGGGTGTTGTTATGCCACGCCCTGTTGTCAGATGATGGGTAGGAGGAAGCATGCAGCGTCATAAACCACACCGTATGTGCGGTCAGCAATCCAACTCTGCTTTAGGACAGCAGGAGCATCCTTTCCTGAAAGATGAAGCCATGCTGTTTGGGCAAGAAGCCACGCCCACGGAAGGAGAGGCTACTGAAGTGGAATCTACTTTATCTGAACAGGAACAAGCCTCTTTGAATACTCCCAACGTGGATGTTGCGGAGCTCTGTAAGGCAGAAATAGCCGAAATACGCCTACGCGCCGCAGCAGAAATGGAAAATTTCAAAAAGCGTTTGGCCCGAGAGCATGCTGAGCAAATGCGCTATGCTGCAGAAAAGGTCATGGGAGATCTCCTGCCAACCTTGGATAACTTGGACCTTGCCCTGCAGTACGGGA
>CAJOMG010000014.1:0-54051 GCA_905235595.1 uncultured Desulfovibrio sp.
CCTGTTGAGCAGTTTGCCACCGTCGCCCTCGAAAATCCAGGCCATGACAGAAGCTTGATCCAGTCCGTAGCCGATGCCGCCGCAGGGAGCGGAGAACAGCGTGCCAGCGGGGTTCAGACCGGAGTTGTAGTGGGTCCAGGCCATACCGCCGTTGACCAAACCTTCGCTTACGGCACCATAAATTTCAAAAGGCTTAACAATGGCGCCGGCAGCTAGAAGTTCGACTTCCAGCTCGCCTTTGGACAGTTTTTCAACATTGGCCTTAAAGCGTTCCAACGTCCTCATGTAGATAGAGGAGTTGGTCAGAGCGGTTTGGATCTGGAGCTTTTCTTTTGCCATAGCGCTTCCGGCGAGGCCGCCGATGGCTATGCACAGGGAAAGGAAAAATACACCAAATTGTTTACGCATCTCTACTCCTGTTTGGTTAAAGGTATTAAAGAGCAGAACAAAAAATCACAAGGCAAACCCTTGCTACCCACTATGTGATTTTTCGTACATGCACTATATATGCCAGAAAATAAAAGGCAAAGCAACAAAATTTGCTCAAATAACTTCATTATTCTCAATAAATTATTGTTAAACCACCTTGGGCGAAGGAGTTTTGAAATTTTTTTACGTCGTAAATTTGCGACAAATGATAAACATCCCTATTAGGGAAATCTTTAGCTTGTGAAATAAATTATAGCTATGGAATCTGCACTAATCTGCATCCATTCCATACATAATGCAAAGAGTATGATGCATATTTGCAACTTAAAAGATGGTGGAGTTATCAAAAATCACTCCTGACTGATGCAGAAATGCATCAAATTGTATTATTAGTATGTTTGCTAGAACAATCAAACCCAAGCATTTTTGCAAAGATTAACTATTTTAGTAAGTTAAGAATATGGCATGTTCTATGCTTATCCAGGCACATCAGGCATGTTCTTAACGTGTAGGGGATGTTCGCCCTTATGCGCAACACTAACTTTCAGGAGTATATGATGAACACAGTCACTTGCGAATGCCGTTCTCCTCAGGAGCAGCGGCTCCAAGACAAAATCGAAGGAAAAGTAGATAAATTCCGCAAAACGCACACCAGAGTTTTTAAATTGCTGGAGCGTTTTGAAGGGCAAAAGCCGCGTATTGATATAGAACGCGCACTCTATTTTACCGAGTCCATGAAGGAGACCGAGGGGCAACCGCTGGTATTGCGCTGGGCCAAAGCCCTCATGCACATCGCCAAGAACATGACCGTCTATGTGCAGGACGACCAACTGTTGCTGGGTCGCGCCGGCTGCGACGGACGTTACGGCATCCTGTATCCTGAATTGGACGGTGATTTTCTGGACATCGCGGTGCGTGACCTGCCTACCCGCGCCACCTCGCCTGCCACAATCACTCCTGAAGATGCAAAACGCGTCATCAATGATATCGCTCCCTACTGGAAGGGCAAGACCTTCCACGAGGATCTGAACCGTTCTCTTCCTCCAGAAGTGCACAAACTGACATATGATGATCCTCAGGGCCTGATTTCCCGCTTTATCGTGAATGAGACCGCATCGTTCCGCAGCTCCATTCAGTGGGTGCATGATTATGGCAAAATTCTGAAGCGCGGCTTCAACGGCATCAAAAAAGAGGCTGAAGAAAAATTAGCCGCCCTTGATCCTTTAAGCTGCAAAGATAACTGCGAGAAACGCCCCTTCCTCGAAGCAGTGATCATTGTCTGCGACGCTATTGTACTCTGGGCTAAGCGCCATGCCGAAGAAGCTCGCAAGGCGGCCGCTGTTGAAAAAGATCCCAAGCGCAAGGCTGAACTGCTGCGCATGGCTGAGAACGCTGAGCATGTGCCCGGTGAACCGGCCCGCGACTTCTGGGAAGCCTGCCAGAGCCAGTGGTTTACCCAGATGTTCTCGCGTATTGAGCAAAAGACCGGCACGACCATTTCCAATGGCCGCATGGATCAGTATTTCTACCCCTATTACCAGGCGGACAAGAAGGCAGGTAAGATCACTGATGCCCAGGCCATGGAATTACTGGAATGCATGTGGGTGGGCATGGCCGAATTTATCGACATGTATATTTCCCCCACTGGCGGGGCCTTTAACGAAGGTTATGCCCACTGGGAGGCTGTAACTGTTGGTGGTCAAACCCCTGATGGCCGTGACGCCAGCAACGAACTTACCTACATCATTCTTAAGTCAAAGCGCGAGTTCCCGCTGCACTATCCTGACCTAGCGGCCCGCATTCATTCCCGTGCTCCAGAACGCTATCTTTGGGACGTGGCTGAAACCATCAAATACGGTTCCGGATTCCCCAAGCTCATCAATGACGAAGAAGTGGTGCCTCTGTACGTTTCCAAGGGGGCGACGTTCGAGGAAGCTTTGGATTACGCTGTTTCGGGTTGCACCGAGGCTCGTATGCCGAACCGGGACACCTATACTTCCGGTGGTGCGTACATTAACTTTGCTGCGGCAGTGGAAATGGTGTTGCGCAATGGCCGCATGAAAAAATACGGTGATCAGGTTCTTGGGCTGGAAACAGGCGATCCGCGCAAGTTCAAGACTTGGGAAGAGTTTTGGAATGCCTACAAGGCGCAGCACATGCTCTTTATTAAGACGGCTTTCCATCAGCAGTACATCATTAATAAACTGCGTGCGCAGCATTTTGCCCAACCCATGGGCTCTGCCATGCATGACCTGTGCATGAAACATTGCATAGACCTGCACCAGGAGCAGATTCCTGAAGGGATTAATTTCGGCTATTTTGAGTATATGGGCCTTGGCACAGTGGTGGATTCTCTGTGCGCAGTGAAGAAGCTTGTCTTTGAAGAGAAGAAGCTGACCATGGACAAGCTCATTGAAGCGATTGATGCCAACTTTGAAGGCTATGACGACGTAAAGGCGCTCTTGAAATCTGCACCTTGCTATGGGAATAACGATCCCTATGCAGATGCCATCGGTCGTGAGATTGATAAGCTTTCTGTGGAATATGGCGGAAAATACAGCATGCGCGACCTGGGCATCCATAATGACGTGCGCTATGTGCCATTCACATCACATGTGCCCTTTGGCAAGGTTGTTTCGGCTACTCCCAACGGACGCACGGACGGCTTCCCCCTTTCGGACGGTTCTTCAGCTTCGCATGGGGCGGATGTCAACGGCCCGACTGCGGTGCTGCTTTCCAACTACAATACCAAAAACATGGGCATGCGCGATCGCGCAGCCCGTATGTTGAACATCAAGTTCACGCCCAAGTGCGTAGAAGGTGAGCAGGGCACGGAAAAACTGGTGTCTTTCATTCGCACCTTCTGCGATTTGAAGTTGTGGCATGTGCAGTTTAACGTCCTGAACAAGGATACCCTTCTGGCTGCGCAAAAGGATCCGCAAAAATACCGGAACCTCATTGTGCGTATTGCCGGGTACAGCGCCTACTTTGTTGATCTGTCGCCTGATTTGCAGAACGACCTGATCGCGCGTACTGAACACGACGTCATGTAACTGAACGTGATACCAGCAGTCTGGTACCTATAGAATCGCGCGGGGCGGATGGACAACAGGATTCCTATCCAGCCTCGCGCGATTTCTCTTATAAAAATTGCCCGAGTGCATGAGACACTTTTTTGTGTTGTGATGACGACGGGCTGTCCTGCAATGCCTACGTAAGGATGATCTGCTATGTGTGAGGACGTCACCCAGAAGCGCGGCATGGTTTTTAATGTTCAGAAATATTCTGTTCACGATGGTCCCGGCATTCGCACTATCGTTTTTCTCAAAGGTTGTGCGCTCTCCTGCCGTTGGTGCAGCAACCCCGAATCACAACACAGAGAGCCGGAGTTGGCATACAATGCGGGGCGCTGTCTGGGCATTTCCAAATGTGGCCATTGCATTGTGGCATGCCCGTTTGGCTCCATAAGTCTGTGCAACGATGATCTGCCGACCATTGACCGCACGCATTGCAGTGCATGCACCAGCAAATCCTGCGCAGAAGCATGTCCGGCACAGGCTTTACTTATTTACGGCAAGGAGCGCACTGTTGACGATGTTCTTTCTGTGGTTGAACAGGATATGGCATTTTATGCCCGTTCCGGCGGTGGTTTGACCATATCTGGCGGAGAGCCATTGCTGCAGAGTGATTTCGCCGTGTCTCTTTTGCGTGAAGCGCGTACCAGGCGCGTAAAGACAGCCGTTGAGACCTGTGGTATGGT
The DNA here is from genome assembly GCA_905235595.1 of uncultured Desulfovibrio sp. GTDB lineage: Bacteria > Desulfobacterota > Desulfovibrionia > Desulfovibrionales > Desulfovibrionaceae > Desulfovibrio. Next base: position 4,190 of record CAJOMG010000014.1, read on the forward strand.
TCCCGCTGACACAATCAGGGCAGCGGCGCCGTATCTTAATTTTGTCCTGTTTGATATCAAGCATATGGATAGTGCGGTGCATGCTGCGCAAACTGGTGCGCCCAATGCTCGTATTCTTGATAATTTTCGCATTCTCGTGGACGAATTTCCCGATCTGCCCATATTGGCGCGGACTCCCATTATTCCTGGTTTCAATGACAATGCAAAAACCATCAGCGCTATTACCAGCTTTATCAAACCCTATGAACGTGTGGAATACGAGATGCTGCCATATCACAGGCTTGGAACACAGAAATACCATTTTCTTGACCGTCCTGTACCCATGGGCGAGGTTCAGTTGAACCCCAAAAAAATGGCAGCACTGCAAAAAACAGCCGTGCGTATTCTTGGAGAGAGGGTACATATTCCGCACTGACGCGAACAGCAACAGGCGTAATCTATGGCTCGATATTCAGAACTTCTGTCTCGCAATGTTGAGAGTATTCTTGACGCACTGCCGGAGGGTGTGTTCATCAGCGATGCGTCCGGCATTAGCCTGCGCGTCAACCGCATGTACGAACAGCTCACCGGTCTGACACAGGAGCAGATTGAGGGAAAGAATGTACGTGACCTCGTGCATGAGGGAACCTTTGATTGTATTTTGAATCCGGAAATTGTGCGCACAGGTCGGCCAACAACGCGAGTGCAACAGCTCAAGAATGGCAAGAAACTCGTACTCATGGGGTTTCCTGTTTTTGATTCGTCGGGTCAGCTGCGTCTTGTGGTGACCTTTGCCCGAGATGTGACCCTGCTGGCTCGCCTTCAGGATCAGGTTTCAGGGCAGTGCAGACTCATTGACCAAATTCACGATCAGCTTGCCTATGTGGCGCAAGGGGATAAGAAAGCCCGTGAACCGGTATACGCAAGCAAGGCCATGGAGGAAGTGACTTCTCTCTTGCAGCGTTTTGCTGACACCGACGCAACGGTGCTCATACTGGGAGAAACCGGGGCAGGCAAGGATGTGTTTGCCCGGTTTACGCATGCACTCTCTCCCAGACGGGACAAAATCTTGCTAAAGGTGGACTGTGGAGGCATTTCTGAATCACTAACAGAGTCTGAGCTCTTCGGGTATATGCCGGGGGCGTTTACCGGGGCTTCCAGCAAGGGTAAGGCAGGGTATTTCGAAATTGCAGACGGCAGCACTGTTTTTCTGGACGAAGTGGGAGAACTGCCCCTAGCCATGCAAACACGCCTCCTGCGCGTGCTCCAGGACGGCGAGATCATGCGCGTGGGCGCTTCCAGTCCACGCAAGGTTGATGTGCGCATTATTGCTGCCACAAACCGCAATCTTGCGGAAAGCGTTGAGGCGGGAACCTTTCGTCGTGACCTTTTTTACCGCCTGAATGTGGCTACAGTGCGAATACCGCCACTGCGTGAACGCCGAGAAGATGTGCGTGTACTTGCCGAGCATTTTTTGGCTCTGTACACCGCCAAGTATCATAAGGCCATGGCCTTTATGGATGTGACACTTGAGATGATGTCTTCCTATGCGTGGCCAGGCAATGTGCGGGAATTGCAGAATCTTGTCCATAGCATGGTGATCACACTCAACGGCCCCCTCATTTCCCCCCGCGACCTGCCTGCGCAGATATCAGGCATGCAGCGCGACGTATCACCGTATGCTGAAGATGTGCTCAATGCTGGACGCCCGTTGCGGGACATTATGGCAGAAATTGAGCGTGATTTTCTGCTCAGGGCCATTGCAACGCACGGTTCTGTGCAGCGGGTAGCAGAACTGTTTCATATTAATCGCAGTACAATATTTCGCAAGCTTCAGGTTTCCAAAGGAAGCAAATAGTGCTCCTGTTCATTGCACATGTCATTCTTGCACGACATGTTGTTTTCTGCTTGTGCTTGCGTCATGTGATGTTTTTTCTTAGGCTGTGGCATGTCGAAAGTGCGTGAAGTGTATATATGTTCCGCCTGTGGTGCGCAGACGATGCAGTGGCGCGGGCAGTGCCCCGGATGCCATGAATGGAATACACTCACGGCTTCGGTGAGATCTGTAAAAAATCCACCGGGCCATGGTCTACAATCTGCAACGAAAAAATCAGATATTCCCCTGCCCCTATGCGAAGTTGAAGATAGCGGGCACACTCCGTATGGCAGCGGTCTTGAGGCTCTGGATCGTATACTGGGTAAAGGGCTGGTGCCTGGCGCTGCCATTCTGGTTGGTGGTGAACCGGGTATTGGCAAGTCAACATTATTATTGCAGATAGCTGGCATGGTGGCCGCTTCTGGCCGGCGTGTGCTCTATGCCAGCGGTGAGGAATCCCTGCCGCAGATAAAGGGAAGGGCAGAGCGTCTGGACATGTTAGATGCCAACCTGCTCGCACTTTCCACCTCTCGTGTTGAAGATGTGCTTGAGGCCATACATTCTGCAATGCCGGTTCTCCTGATTGTAGACTCTGTGCAGACATTCACCAGCCTTGAGGCAGAGGGTCTGCCCGGCAATGTCACCCAGGTGCGGGCCGTTGCTACAGCGCTTCTTGAAGCGTGCCGCAGTGCTTCCTGCACTCTGTTGCTTGTTGGGCATGTGACCAAGGATGGTGTGCTGGCCGGACCACGCATGCTGGAACATATGGTTGATACTGTCATTTCCCTGGAAGGTGATCGCCGCCAGATGTTCCGGCTGCTGCGCGTATTCAAGAACCGTTTTGGCCCCAATGAGGAATTACTGGTTTTCCGAATGGAAACCTCTGGCCTTCGTGTTGTGGACGACCCCTCAACTTTTTTTCTGGGGCAGCGTGATCCCTCTCTTTCAGGTACTGCCGTTGTTATGGCAGTGGATGGTCAGCGGCCACTGGCTGTGGAGGTTCAGGCTCTTGTTGCGCGCACATTCCTGAGCATTCCACGACGTGCCGCGCTGGGTTTTGATACTGGTCGGCTGCATTTGCTGCTGGCAGTGCTGGAAAAGCGTCTCAAGCTCAATTTTGGCCAGGTGGATATTTATGCCAAGGTGGGTGGTGGGATGAAACTCTCTGAGCCTGGGCTGGATCTTGCTCTGGTGGCCGCCGTGCTTTCATCGTATTATGATCTGCCCTTGCCAGCCAGAAGCATACTTTGGGGGGAAGTTGACCTTAATGGACAGGTGCGCCCTGTTGCCGCACAGGATTTACGGCTCAAGCAGGCACAACGGCTTGGTTTTGATCCCATTATACATCCAGCGGAAGGGGAGGGTAGTATCCACACTATTGCTGAGCTGCAGAGTCGTTTGTTTCATCGCAATGTCCATGGCAGAAGATGATATAATCCCGCAAACCCAGGAGAGGAATGTGGTCATGGGCCTTGAGATAGAACGCAAATATCTGCATGTAGCTCTGCAACCCCTTCGTCAGAAGCTGATAGATAATGGAGCGCACTGTCTGGGTGCACACTTCGAAAGCAACTGGGTGTATGATGATGCAGGCGGAACACTATGTGAGAGCGGACGGCTGCTGCGTCTACGCAGCCAGGAGTGGCCAGACAAAACTTTACATTTGCTGACACTTAAACTGCCTGTTGCAGAAATGGGAAGTTTCAAGAAGCGTGAGGAGCGGGAAACTCAGGTAGCCGATGGGCAGGCCATGCGTTCTATTCTTGCCGGCCTGGGGTATGGCGTGATCGCCCGTTATGAAAAAATTCGAGAACCATGGCGCATGGGGCTGGTTGAAGTTGAACTTGATGTGCTGCCTTTTGGAGAAATTGTGGAACTGGAAGGTCCGGAGGCAGATATTGTTTCGGTGCAAACAAGACTTCTTCTTGACAATGCAGAAACAAGCACCAAAAGTTATCACGAACTACATCAGCAATGGCTGCAACAGCACAATAAACAACTGAAATTTTCTTTTGTATTTAACGCGCAACAACGGGCGAGATGGCGGGAAAAGCTGGGTCTTTCCTATTAGCATACTGCGTTCAATATACAGGCCAGTTGTCTGCACCTTTTTGAGAGAGATACTACGCATGTCATTCCCTGATAATAATGCAACTCATGGTGACAGTTGCGTCGTTGTTGAAAAAAAACTCAAAGAGCCGGAGCGTTACCGGGTTCTTCTGCACAACGATGACTATACAAGTATGGATTTTGTCGTTTCTGTACTGCGCACCGTTTTTCACAAGACGACTGAAGAAGCCACTGCCATTATGCTCACTGTACACAGGCAGGGTCTTGGAGTATGCGGCGTGTATACTCAGGAGGTGGCAGAAGGCAAGGTGCGTCGTGTACACAGTCTGGCACATACGGCAAATTATCCCCTTAAATGCACCATGGAAAAAGTTTTTTGAGATACTGCCATGTTAAGTAAAGACGTTCAGCTTATCATTCGGGACGCGTTGATGGAAGCGCACCGTCGACGGCATGATTTGCTCACGGTGGAGCACATATTATTCGCATTGACCAACAGCATGAGGGGTCGCATCTTGTTGGAAGGCAGCGGCGCCAGTGTGCCAGTGTTGCGTGAGCAGCTTGAGGAATTTTTCCGTCATGAGATGGAGTCTGTAGTACAGGATGGACCTTTTGAAGTTATGCAGACCGAGGGCGTGCAGCGCGTGCTTGAACGAGCCGTGTCTCAAATACGCTCTGCCGGCCGCGACTCCGTGGAACTAGGGGACTTGCTCGTTGCCATTATGGATGAAGAACAGAGCTATGCCCACTTCTATCTGCGAAAGCAGGGTGTAGAGCGATTAGATGTTCTGACATTTGTTTCGCATGGCATGGAGGACAGCAGGGGTTCACGTGGGGTTGCTCCTTCACAGGAAGAAAGCGGACAGGGCGACAGCAAGGGAAATCCCCTGGAACTCTATGCTGTTGATCTGACGGCACGCGCCCGCGAGGGTAAAATAGATCCCTTGGTTGGCCGTACCACTGAACTGGAACGTGCCGTTGAGGTGCTGTGCCGTCGGCGCAAGAACAATCCTCTCTTCGTGGGTGATCCTGGCGTGGGCAAGACGGCGCTTGCCGAGGGCCTGGCGCTACGTATCACATCAGGCAACGTGCCGGAGATGTTTGCCCATACCAAGCTTTATGCCCTTGATATGGGACTTTTGCTGGCTGGTACTCGCTACAGGGGAGATTTTGAAGGGCGCCTCAAGGCTGTGGTTCACAAGCTCAAGGAAGAGCCGAATGCCATTTTGTTTATTGATGAAATACACACTATTGTTGGGGCAGGCTCAACTTCAGGGGGCTCCATGGATGCCTCCAACCTGTTGAAACCAGTGCTCGCCAATGGTGAAATACGCTGCATAGGTTCCACTACCTTTGAGGAATACCGCAATCATTTTGAAAAGGATCGTGCGCTGGCACGCCGTTTTCAGCGTATTGACCTTGCAGAGCCGACTGCAAAAGAATGCCTGGAAATACTTGAGGGCTTGCAATCTCGCTATGCAGACTACCACCATGTGCGCTACAGCCCTTTGGCCCTCAAAGCAATGGTGGATTTAACGGCACGCCATGTACGCGATCGACTGTTGCCAGACAAGGCCATTGATGTCCTGGACGAAACAGGTGCTGCCGTTCATCTGGGAAAAGGCGTGACAAACACACCCGCGAAGCGGGAGGGAAATGGCATTCCCCTGGTGGGTGTGGCTGATGTTGAACGTATTGTAGCCCGTATGGCAGGTATTCCTGTGCGTACGGTATCGGGTAAAGAACGAAATCGTCTGGCCACTCTTGAGAAGCATCTTAAGAATCTTGTGTTCGGTCAGGATGAAGCCATTGAGTTGACAGTGCGCGCTATACTCCGGGCCCGTGCAGGGCTGTCTCAGGAACAGCGACCGGCAGGAGCTTTTCTTTTCTATGGTCCCACTGGCGTAGGCAAAACAGAAGTGGCCCGCTGTCTGGCAAAACTTATGGACGTGGAATTTTTGCGCTACGACATGAGCGAATACATGGAAAAGCACGCAGTATCACGCCTGATAGGTGCCCCTCCGGGATATGTCGGCTTTGACCAGGGAGGTTTGCTGACTGAGGCTGTGCGCAAGGCTCCCTATTCCGTAGTACTGCTGGATGAGATAGAAAAAGCGCATCCAGATATTTTTAACGTGCTGTTGCAGGTAATGGACTATGCCACACTTACGGACAACACAGGGCGCAAAACGGACTTCTCGCACGTCATTCTGATTATGACATCCAATGCCGGAGCTTTTGACATGTCGCGTCCGGCAATGGGGTTCGGAAGTATGGCACCGCAGGATGCGGCCCATAAGGGCCTCAAGGCCGTGGAAAATACCTTCAGCCCTGAATTCCGCAACCGACTGGACGCTCTGGTGCCCTTTTGCAGCCTGACAGAACCCATGATGCTGCGTATTGTAGATAAGTTCCTGCATGAAATATGTATCGGGCTTGAACAGCGCAATGTGACTTTGAGCATTACTGACGGTGCCCGTCACTGGCTGGCCAGAAAAGGGTTTGATCCCGCCATGGGAGCCAGACCTTTGCAGCGGCTGCTGCGCACGGAACTGGAAGACCGCCTGGCTCAGGAATTGCTTTTCGGCGTTCTTAAGAAGGGGGGGGCAGCGCGTATTGCCTTAAAGAACGATGGTCTGGTTCTTGTAAAAAAGGAACGTGCGGCAAAGCCAAGGGCAGAACGCATTGACGCATAGCGTCGCTCTTATGTCTCTATATGACATCCAACAGGTAAAGAATCAGCATATCATCCTTCAGCGGCAATAGGCTTTTTCCAGCCCCAGGGCCAGTGCTTCACCCTGTGATCCTCCGCCAGCCATGCGCACCAACTCAGCGTGTCTAGCTGTCGTATCAAGTGGAGTGCACAGGGTAAAGGTGGCATTATCTCGCACAATTTTTGATATCTGAAAGTGTTTGCCGGCGCGCACAGCCAGTTGCGGCCAGTGTGTAATGAGGAGGATTTGCCGTGATGCGGCCAGTGCAGATAGTTTTTCTGCAAGACTGTTTAATGTAAGGCCGCCAACGCCTGCGTCTACTTCATCAAAAATAAATGTGGAGCATTGATCTTCGTGCTGAATCCCGGCTAGAGCCAGCAAAAAACGCGAGAGTTCACCGCCTGATGCTATTTTATCAAGGGGTTGTGCTGGCTGACCAGGGTTGGGTGCCCATAAAATACGACCCCGTTCATCAGTGACGCCAGGCCAGATTTCGTAGGGGCTGAACTCCGGTATAACACGTACCGCAGCAGAAAAACCCAACTGCCGTAATTCAGCTTCAAGAGCGGCAGTTGTTGCGGTGGCGGCTGCACGTCGCGCAGGCAGTATGTGTGAGGTGACGGCTATCAACTCCTCTTTCAGTGCTTTTTCCTCTTTTTCCAGCTGGGCCAGGTCAAGAGCACAGACATCAAGAAAGGAAAGATTGTCAGCGATTTCTGCGCGCAGGGAAAGAATATCTGGCAAGGTTCGATGCAGTTTTCGCTTGAGATGGGCAAGGGCAAAAAGACGTTCTTCTATCTGGTCAATGTCAGTGACATCGCCCATATCCGGCAGGGCAGGAGGGCGGCGCAACATACCCGTAAGGCTTGACAGCTGCTGCCGCAGATCTGCCACACTTTCGACATCAATATCGATACGGGCATCGACACATTGGATGTCATACAAAAGTTTTTCAAGGTGCTTTAGTTGCTCAATAAGTCCCTGCTGTGCGTCGTCACCGTGCAGCAAGGCCAACGTAAGATCATATTTTTTGTGCAAATGTTCCACAGAACGCATGCGATTGCGCAGATCTTCAAGGCGTTCCTCTTCCCCCTCTTCCGGGGCAATCTTGTCGATTTCCTGTTGCTGCATTTCAAGCAGTTCACGTTTTTCCACAAGGCCGGATTGTCGTTCCAGTAGGGCATTTCGTCTGCCTGCATTCTCCTGCAATGCAGTTAATAGCGTTTGGCGGCGTGCGATAAGCGTATCGCACTGCATGCCTTGCTCCAGCAAATATGCCTGGAAAGCAGGCTGTAGCAGATGCTGTTGGGCATGCTGGCTTGTAAGCGATATGAGTTTGGGACGCAGATCGCGCAAGCTTTCTTGTGAGCGCAGCGTGTCATTGATATACAAACGGCTGCGACCGCTATCAGCCACAAGCTCACGCCGTAGTATCAAATCTTTCGATGGAAGGCTGAATAATGCTTCAACCTGTGCCCGATCCGCACCACCACGCACCATATCTGCAGAAAATTTGTCACCCAGCAGGAAGCCGAGAGCTTTGAGTACAAAACTCTTTCCGGCGCCTGTCTCCCCGGTGAGCACATTGATACCTGGTGCAAATTCCAGTGTCATATCCTCTATGAGGGCTACATTGCGGATATGCAAATATTCAAGCATAACAGTATGGTGTATATTATTTTTTATGTGTTACTTTAAGTTTATGTGTACATAGGAAACAGGTTAGCGGGTATGCAGGCGCGGGTCAAAATAATCTCGCAGACTTTCCCCTAGAAGATTATAACCCAGTACTGTCACTAGAATGGCCAGTCCTGGATAGAGAGAGAGCCAGGGAGCTGTTGAAATAACGGCTTTGCCATCCATAAGCATATTCCCCCAGCTGGCAGTAGGCGGTTGCACACCAAGGCCAAGAAAGCTCAGACTGGACTCGGTGAGTATGGCGCCTGCAATTCCCAGTGTGGCCGTAATCAGCACCGGGGCGAGTGCATTGGGCAGAATGTGTCGTACAAGAATGCGGTGTGATGACGTTCCGGCCAATCTGGCGGCCGCTATGAAATCCCGTTCGCGCAGGCTCAGCGTTTCTGCCCGTACGAGGCGTGTGACTCCCATCCATGACGTTAACCCGATAACGATCATGATGTTAGCCAAACTTGGTTCCAGAAAGGCAATGACAGCCAGAATAAGAAAGAAAGATGGGAAACAGAGCATGATGTCTACAAAGCGCATGATGCATTCATCCACCCAACTTCGGAAATAACCGCTGATAAGCCCCAGTGTCGTACCAATACTGACTGAGATGCCCACAGCTACGAAACCAACCCAGAGTGAGATACGTCCTCCGAAGAGCAGACGTGAAAACACATCTCTTCCCAGGCGGTCAGTGCCCAGCCAGAAACGGGATGACGGCGGTTCCAGAATGTGATCCAAATGCAGGGCATCGGGATGGAACGGTGCAATGAGCGGGGCGAGCAGGGCAGCAAGAGACATAGCGAGTACAATGCCACTACCAAGGATGAGCATAAGGTTGCGACCCAGCAGATTTCTGATAGTCAGTGGGAGCATCAGCGTTCCCCTCTTTCTGTGCGGATTCGTGGGTCGACAATTCCATAACACACATCAGCGAGCAAATTGCCCATAAGGGTCAGGACAGCACCAAGAACGAGATTCCCCATAATCATGGTATAATCTCGTGCCATGACTGCCCCGTAAAAGAGTTGTCCAAGACCGGGAAGGGCGAAGATGGACTCAATAATGACACTGCCGCCGATGAGCCCCGGCACTGAAAGCCCCAGAAGGGTGATAACCGGCAGCAGGGCATTGCGTAAGGCATGACGCATGATAACGGCCCTGTTGCTCAACCCCTTGGCACGGGCAGTGAGAATGTAATCCTGCCGCAGAGTTTCGAGCATACAGGCCCGCATGTATCGCGACATACCCGCCAACCCTCCCACAGTGTATACAAGGATAGGCAGAGCAAGATGGCGTACGAGATCGCAAATTTTTCCCCACAGGTCAAGGTGTTCAAAGTTTATGGATGTGAGTCCAGAAATGGGCAGCCATTGTAATTCGATGCCAAAAAGCAACATGAGTAGCAGTGCCAGCCAGAAAGAGGGCATGGCAAAGCCAAGAAAGACCAGGACCGTTATGGTTTTGTCGAGCAGGGAATTGCGGCGGCAGGCAGAAATAATGCCCACAGGCACGGCAATGAGCAAGGTCAGCATTAGGGAAATGACATTCATTCCCACCGTGAGGGGGAGACGTTCCAGAATTTTTGTCAGTACCGGACGTGAATCAACCGACATGGAATTGCCAAAGTCAAAATGGACAAGACGCACAAGCCAGTCCCAATATTGCACATATAATGGCCTATTAAGCCCGTATAGTTCCTCCAGGCGCTGGCGTGAGGCTGCGCCAGCCAGAGGGTTAAGCGTGGTTTCCATGTCTGTGGGAGAACCAGGAGCAAGGTGGATGATCCAGAAGCTAATGACAGTAATACCCAACAGCACAAGGAGTAGCCACAGTGTCTTTTTGAGGATGTGCAGCAATACGCCGAAAAGTTGTGGAGTTCTGCTGTTGCGCATTGAAAAAACTTACTCCGTGCGGGTCATCCACTGACGCATATCATCCACTTCCTGCAGCCAGGCAGGGGAGAGACGCAGTTTGAGAAAACGCGCATACAAATCGTCCAGCAGTGATATACAGACTTCAATAAGGTAGAATTTTTCCAAAAGGAGGGCATCAGGATCATCGTCTTCATAGGTGATTCTGTCGAGTTTTGGTGTCTTCATGCTGTTGAGACAGAAATCTTCAGCTCTGAGAACAAGTTGAAAAGTCAGCTCATCTTTTTCAAGATGCAGCAGAGCCCGGCTTACCTTCTTGCCAGTTCCAAGGCCGAAACGGGCTTCGCGCAGTGGAGAGAGCGAGCCGGAAACCGAGGCAACTTCTCGTGCATCCCCTTCGCCGCCTTCAACGACAATGCGTTGCTCCATGGAGACTGAAAAAGGTGCACCATCCTTATCACTAAAAGCTCCGGGCGCAGTATCACTTTGATACCAGAGCCACGTCAGAAATTCCTGGCCAAGTACTGTATCTGTAGATTCGCCGAGGTATGGCATAATCATAATAAAAGGTACCTTAGAATAAAAATAATCAGAAAAGAGGTGTAAACTGAGTGGCCTCGAGCTGGTCAAGGCGTTCGTGATCTTCGTCGTTCACCAGCGAGGCTGCAAGATTGTACGGCGTAAGCTGTTCTAGGTGCAGTTCAAATGTAATGAGAAACTGTTCCATAAACAGATCGATCATCTTGTCTTGAGTAGAAGCAAACCATACTTCATTGCGGTCTGTAGCCCATACAACATTGAATTCACCTGGAACAGGCAAAAAACGAGACCGCAGTTGCAAGATCACCTGTTCCTTGAGTTCCTTTTTGCGCTCCCGGGAAATAACATTTTTACCTTGCTCACTCATGCGCTGTTTTTCTTCTTTTATAGCAAGTGCCAGATGTTTTCTTATCACTCCTGCAGGAATGCGGCGTAAATCCTGTCGTAAGGAAAAAACAATATAGGAACCTTTTTGGGGTGGTCCCCCGAGCCATTCTACATCAAGCATATCATCAAAGCTGACCCAGCCATGGGCTTCCATTTCAGGGATATTGTCGATATCGCGAAAGGCGTACTGTTTGAGCTTATCCAAAATATGCGTCCAAAGCGTATCCGGCACGGGATCAAGGATGCGGAACCGTGAAAAACTGCATGTGCTGTTGGCAAAACCCATGAAATCTCCTCATTCATTACTGATAGGAAACCCCTAGGACTTTTGTGTGTTGTACGTCAGAGCCGCCTCGGGGGCAAGTGCTCACTCTCGCAGAGTGGGATTATAAATGTCCCATAATGATAATTATGTAAACTTTTATTGAGCACTATATCTGATCTTGACGCTACAGCCCTCTTCCAGCACCATAGGTACGTAAGGAGAAAACCATGTCATCCAGTCATATGCATGCGCTATCCAGCTGCAATGTCACACGCAAGGCTTCTGCAAACGTTGCGAACGCCGGCCTTAGACTGAATAAAGCCATTGCACAGTCTGGACTGTGTTCCCGTCGTAAGGCCGATGCACTAATTCTTGCAGGTCGTGTACGTGTCAACAATCAGGTGGAGACAAACCCTGCACGACATGTATTCCTGTCGGCTGATGTGCTTTCCCTCGATGGGCATACCCTGGATGCTTCGCAGCACCTTGTCTATGTGCTGTTTCACAAACCTGTGCATGTCGTTTGTACCCTCAGTGATCCTGAAGGCCGCTCAACAATTCTTAATGTTTTACCTGAACAATATAAGACTACTCGGCTGTATCCTGTTGGCCGTCTTGATTATTTTTCAGAAGGGTTGCTACTTCTGACAAATGACGGACAACTGGCACAGCGTCTCATGCATCCGCGCTACCATCAGCCAAAAACATATGAGGTGCTTGTACGTGGTTCTGTACATGAGTCAAGTCTGCATACCATGCGTCATGGAATGTGTCTTGCTGAAGGTGACAGGCTTGCCCCGGTACAAGTAGCTGCCATTGCCCTGCCCTCTGGCGATACGATCTTGCGCATGGTGTTGCATCAGGGCCTGAACCGGCAGATTCGCCGCATGTGCCGCGATTTGGGGTTGACCATCCTTCGGTTACGACGTGTGGCGCAGGGCGTTCTGCATCTGGGGGATCTGCCTTGCGGCGCAGCACGACCACTGACAGATATTGAATTGAACGCCCTACGCAAAAGTGTACAATTGTAAATTCTCCTGTTTTGGCCTTATTCTCCTTTTTTGAACAGTTGCTCCATAAAGTCTATGGCGTCTTTTTGTATAGCTTTAAGATGTTCCTCGCCGGTAAAGCTCTCCGTATAGACCTTACAGATGGCCTCCGTGCCAGATGGACGGACGGCAAACCAGCCATCCTCACTGACAACTTTTACGCCACCAATAGGGGCATCGTTTCCTGGAGCACGGGTTAAAATCGCTGTTATCGGCTTTCCACCAAGATTTTTCAGTTGTACGCTCTCTGGAGTGAGTGCCTTGAGTTTTGCACGCACAGCGTCGTCTGCTGGTGCATCCAGACGCTGATAGACCGGTGCTCCAAGACGTTGCTCCAATCTGGCATACAGTTCACTGGGGGAAGCCTGTTCCACGGCGGCCATTTCTGCGGCCAGCAGGCACATGAGCGGCCCATCCTTGTCAGTGCTCCACGGGGTACCGTCAAAGCAGAGAAAGGATGCTCCAGCACTTTCTTCGCAGCCCATGCCGCATTCTCCACTGTGGAGATATGGGACAAACCACTTGAAGCCCACAGGCACTTCAATAACTGGGCGGCCAGCTTCACGGCTGATTCTGTCCAGCATGGCGCTTGTGACAAGCGTTTTGCCAATGCCACGCTGGGCCGGCCACTTTTGCCGTGTGCGGAAGAGGTACCAAGCTGCGACGCTGAGAAAATGGTTAGGGTTCATTAACTCCTGTCGTGTCACAATACCATGGCGGTCAGAATCAGGATCGCAGGCGAAGCTGAGGTCAAATCGTTCACGCATGTCTACAAGGCGGCTCATGGCATAAGGTGAGGAACAATCCATCCGAATTTTGCCATCCTTGTCACAGGGAACAAAACGGAAGGTGGGATCCACTGCCCTGTTCACCACATCAAGCTTGATCCCGTAAGTATCCGCAATGGGCTCCCACATCTGCAAACTAGCCCCGCCAAGGGGATCAACACCAATGGAAAGGCCGGAAGCGGCAATGGCCTTCATATCCAGCACCTGGGACAGGTCATCCACATACGACTGGATAAAGTCATATTCCTGTACAAGAGAAGAGCTGAGCGCCGCTCGCAAGTGTGTCATGCGCACGCCATTGTTGTTATTTTCCAGATACGAATTGGCGCGTTTTTCAATATCTGCTGTGACATCCGTGTCGGCAGGACCACCATGTGGGGGATTGTACTTAAATCCGCCATCGCGCGGTGGATTGTGCGAGGGAGTAATTACTATGCCATCAGCTAGACCATTGACACGCCCGGCATTCCACTTGAGTATGGCATGGGAAATGGCGGGTGTGGCCGTATACGGCAATACGCACCTGCACATCGTTAGCCGCCAGCACCTCCAGTGCCGAGCGAAAAGCCGCTTCGGAAAGGGCATGTGTGTCCCCACCCAGAAACAGCGGCCCATCAATGCCTTTTGCCTTGCGGTAATCACACACGGCTTGGGTGATAGCGTAGATATGCTCTTCGTTAAAGCTGCACAACAATGGCGTTCCCCTGTGCCCTGACGTGCCAAATGCCACGCGTTGCGCAGCCACAGCCGGGTTGGGAAATTCAGTGTAGTAGGCGCTCATGAGCAAGGGGATATTCTCCAGCTTTTCGGGCGCAGGCAGGTGACCTGCATCACAATGAACAACAGCCATGGCTCTCTCCTCCAGGTCCAGCATGTGAGACTTTTTTGTAGAATCCACACCAAGTATAGACGCTTCCTCATATGGTCGCAATACTGCGACATTGTATTCATTTGCCTTGATCACGGCACCAATCGGGCATAATAGCCGCGTCCATTCCGTACTATCTGCAAAAGCACCTGGCCGGACATACGGTCTCGTCTGAAGGAATGCAGCAGATCGTTCAGTACACGTATGCCTGTGGTACCCACAGCAGTAATTCTGTCCCCCTTGCGTAAAAAAGAAGCAGGACCGTTTTGCCTGACCCCGCTCACCACTACTCCCCGAGACGTATCTGTGGCTTCAAATCCCCAGCGCTGGGCCATAAATGTACGCACGTCCTCATCACTAAAGGGTTCCGGAGTTATATTCTGCTGCACAGAATACCCTTCACGCATAATCTGCAAGCGCAAGGCAGTGCCAGGAGTCTGATTGCGTAAAATATCCAAGTAATCACGGCGTCCTCGTAATGCTACGCCGTTAATACTCTCAATCACGTCGCCAATGCGCAGGCCGGTTCGTGCCGCTGGAGACCCGGGGTACATCCCCGTCACTAGCACTCCCCCTGCTCCTCGTAACCCTAGAGCCATGGCCATGCGTGCATCAACCTCCTGTAGATCGAGCCCCAGCCAGAGCGGATCTACTCTTCCTGTAGACATGAGGTCTACCATGACGCGACGGGCTTTGTTTATGGGGATGGCAAAACCGATTCCTTCAGCACGAGCATCAACTGCTGTGTTAATGCCGATCAGCACTCCCTCAAGATTAAGCAACGGTCCACCGCTGTTTCCGGGATTGATGGCCGCATCCGTCTGGATAAGGTCGGTGAATGCCCCTTCTTTGTTGCGTATGGTACGCCCCAGGGCTGAAACCACTCCTGTGGTTACAGTATGGTTGAAACCAAAAGGATTGCCTATGGCTATGACCGTTTCACCAGGTAGAATGTCATCTGAATTGCCTAGTTGAATCGCCGGTAAACCAGCTGCCCCGCGTATTGCAAGCACAGCTATATCAAAATCAGAGTCAGCCCCTTTGACTACAGCCGGAAATTCTCTGCCATCCAGCAAATGCACCCGTACATCATCCCCGCCTGCAATCACGTGAGCATTAGTGAGAACCAGGCCTTTACCACTGTCCACAATCACGCCCGAACCAAGGCTGACGCGCTTTTGCTGCACAGGATTATGCTGTCGGCCATTGGGAAACCCAAAAGGATCTAGCCCCCAGAACTGCTCCAATGGAGAAACACGCTGTCCGTCAAGGCTTTTTGTACTGGTAATATTGACTACAGCCGGAGCTGTTGCCCGCACAGCCCGCACAACAGCTGTCATACCGGGGGCTTGTTGCATCAACTGCCAAGGCAGCTGGTATGGCCGTCAACAAACTACAAAAGAACGAAAAACTCAGCAGTACGCCGTGCATTTTGCCTGCCGCAACAGAAACAAAGAATGCAGGAAACGACCACCTTTTGTAGAGCTTATACGTGATCATCGTTACATTTCCTTATCAAACAAAATTGTACATAACGTGAAGGACACCTCTTCCCTAGATACGTTGACCGATTTTCAGTCTATGGCTGGCCATATCGACATGACAGGCAGGTGTGCAGATACAATGCCAGGACGAAGAAAGATACCCTATTGGGGCGCTCTTGATATTTGGGGAAGTTAGCATATAATATTTATCGAGCCTGTTAGGCCATCAGGAAATGTGATTATGGTTCAGGATAATCCTTTTGCACAAGCCGCAGCGTCAGCAATTAATGTTACACTGATCTGCAGTCTTGAACGGCAGGATGGCCCTCAGAACCTGACTCTTGAGGGTGCCCTTACTGCCACAGAAACACATAACTGGCTTTTCAATGTGCAAAAGTGTGCAACATTGGCCGGCACCTGTCACCGCGCATCAAAACAGGCAAAATTTTCTTTTCGGCTACCTGGAGAAGGTGCAGGTACAGGAGTTTCAGGTCAAGCTGACATTATTGATACAGAAGAAGACAGCGCCGGTCAAATTGCACGCCTCACTGTGCATTTTGGCCAGCCTGTATTGCGTGCCCTGCGACGCCACCCCCGTTATTCATGGAAAAGTGAATTTACACGTCTTGGTGCAATCATAGCCTCTGAACGGCCACCAGCCACGCGTGAGCAGCTCAAAGTTCTGCTGCGTGAGCATGTCATGCAAGATCCGCGTCCCCCGCTCATTCTGGATATTGCCGCCGGAGGTGGGCGCATTTGTATGCCGGAAGACCGTGCCCGCCCTATGTTTTCAGCGGATCAGTTCTATATTTTTTTCTTTGTGCCAAGCAAGGCTGTCAAAGGTGAACAGCCCTTTGCATTTCTTTCCAAGCGGCTTGGCCGTTGTACGCAGACCTGCCCCACTGGCATTGCCATGCGTTTTATTTTTATTGCGGAGATGGACTGGAACAGTACGGCTCCCGTGCATTGGGTGAATATTGCAAGCGTTGGTTCAGAACGCCTCAAATCCTGTCTGGAGCGATATGCCGAGGATACCTTTGTGCAGGAATAGTCGTTTCTACGCCAATATTGGCACCTTACCATTCAGCTTTTCATACAAACACACAGCCCTTACAGCACGGTCTGACTGCAATGCCCACAGGCAGCATTGCAGCTTGATCGGGCATGGCATTGAAAAAAAAAACACGTTTTTGCTTGACCCTCTAGTAACTATAAGCCGTATGACTATACGGTACTGCATTTTCCAAGGGGGCGTCGAGCCATGAACATAGCACAGCAAACAATTGTCTACCACATTCCTGCCATGGATTGTCCTGTGGAGGAAGGGCTCATCCGCAGCCGTCTGCAATCCGTACCTGGCATTATTGGCCTAGAATGCAACCTCATGAAGCGTATACTGACCGTGCACCACAATCTGTCCTCTCCTGCCCCGGTGGAGGCTGCCCTTAAGTCTATAGGCATGGAGCCGGAAGTATCGTCTACCGGTCAGCCTCATGTTCATGGTGCTGCTTCCCGTATTCCGTGGGTACGCCTGTCAGTGGCCGGAGCCTTTGCCGTATTGGCTGAGGTGCTTGATCTGTTGTGGCAGTGGCATGGCGGAAGTATGTATTCAGATGCTAACTTTTTCTCTTATGCTCTAGAGCATGTGCCTATGCTAATGGCATCCGTAACGGCTATTGCTTTGAGTGGGCTGACCACCTACAAAAAAGGCTGGCAAGCGGTGCGCAGCGGCAGATTGAATATCAACGCGCTTATGTCTGTGGCTGTCACCGGTGCTGTGTGCATCGGGCAGTTTTCTGAAGCAGCTATGGTCATGGTGTTGTTCAATATTTCTGAAGCGATAGAAAGCTTGGCCCTCAACAGGGCGCGTAACGCCATCAGGAACTTGCTTGCCCTAGCGCCGGAGACCGCAGTTGTGGCACAGGCCGATGGCTCGTGGGCAGAGACTGATATCCGTCTTGTACCGGTGGGCAGCTGTGTACGCGTAAATCCTGGTGAAAAAATTGCCTTGGATGGTGTGCTGGCCTCGGGACACTCAACTGTTGACCAGTCCCCAATCACCGGAGAAAGCCTGCCTGTGGAAAAATGTATCGGTGACGCAGTCTATGCGGGAACGATCAATACTTCAGGCTCTTTCGAGTTTACAACAACTGCCAGAGCTACAGAAACAACACTGGCGCGTATTATTCATGCCGTTGAGGATGCACAGGCAAGCCGTGCCCCCATGCAGCGTGTTGTGGACGCCTTTGCCAGTTACTACACGCCTGCCATTTTTGCTATTGCTCTGCTCACGGCTCTTGTGTCACCTCTGGCGCTGGACTGGTCATGGGGACATGCCGTCTACACGGCCTTGGTACTACTGGTTATCGGTTGCCCGTGCGCACTTGTTATTTCCACACCGGTGAGCATTGTTGGCGGCATGACCGCGGCCACTCGCCACGGCATACTCATCAAGGGGGGGATGTTTCTGGAGCTTGGACGCAAATTGGAAATTCTGGCTCTGGATAAGACAGGTACCATTACCAGTGGTAAGCCATGCCTGACCGATGTTATCCCCCTTGGGGCAATGGATACCACCCGCATGATCACACTGGCCGCTGGGCTTGCTGCACGTTCCGACCATCCCGTTTCCAAGGCCATTGCGGCAAATGCTGCCGAACAGGGCATCTCTCCAATGGATGTGAAGGATTTTTCCGCCATATTTGGGCGTGGCGTGAGCGGCGTTATCAACGATGAGCACTGGTATCTTGGTAATGGTAAACTCGCTGAAGAACTTGGTTGCCCGACGCATGACTTTGGAGAACGTATACAAGCCCTGGAACATGAAGGAAAAACAGTGAGTTTACTGCTGGGACGAGAAGGCATTGCTGGGCTTTTTGCCGTGGCGGACACGGTTAGGCAAAGCAGTATCTCAGCCTTGCGTGAACTGAAAAAATTGCATGTGCGCACTGTCATGCTCACTGGCGACAATGCGCACATTGCCTCAGCCATTGCCCGTCAGGCAGGTGTGCCCGATGTGCACAGTTCTCTGCTTCCTGAAGACAAACTGCGTGTTGTGGAAGATTTAGAATCTCAAGGGCACGTTGTGGGTATGGTGGGTGATGGCATTAATGATGCACCGGCTCTGGCCCGTGCCCATATTGGTTTTGCCATGGCAGGTGGCGGCACAGATGTGGCAATAGAAACTGCCGATGTTGCGTTGATGGATGATGATTTGCGCAAAATTCCACATTTCATCCATCTTTCACGCGTTACTTGGGCCATTCTGCTGCAGAATGTGATACTTGCTCTGGGCATGAAGGCCCTGTTCTTTGCCCTGACATTTACGGGGCATGTAACCATGTGGATGGCTGTTTTTGCCGATGTGGGCACATGTCTGATGGCGGTTGCCAACGGCCTGCGTACGATGCGGCTATAACGTACATCGCAAGCGCCAGAGAGGATTCGTGGCTCTAACTTTGGGGCCATGGACTGACTCAGCCCAAAAACTGCAGTATGTTGTGCTGTATGCACAACATATCCCAACAGCCAGGCGAATACTGGAGTGTCATATGCCTTTCAGAGAACTGCGGCGAAAAAAACAGCAACTGTCCGAAACAACCTGTCATGCCATGCTCGAGCGTGGCACCTCCGGTGTTTTGGCTGTTGCGGGTGATGACGGCTATCCCTATGCCGTACCACTTAGTTATGTATATGATGGAGAAAAAATTTTTTTCCATTGTGCCCTTGAAGGCCATAAGCTGGATGCTATCCGCCGTAATGACAGGGTTTCCTTTTGCGTTGTTGATCGGGATAACGTGCAACCCCAGACCTATACCACGCATTTTGCCAGTGTCATTGTATTTGGTCGGGCCCGTGTAGTTGAAGATGTGACAGCTAAACGTCACGCCCTGGAGAAACTGGCGGCGCGCTACGCGCCTGACGATGAGGAAGGCCGTACACGAGAGATTGAGCGTCTGTTCAGTAGGGTTTGTATAGTGGAGCTGGTCATTGAGCACATGTGCGGAAAGCAGGCCAGAGAACTGATAGGGCAAAGTTCAGCACTGCATAGTTAGGCATGTCGCGTTGCGGCTCTCGGTGCCACAAGGCTCAGGGCAAACCAACAGCATGCCACCAGGATGACGGTGGCCCCACTAGATGTGGACAGCCATTCTTGGGCGGACAGGACAAGCCCTGCAAAGGCGGAAGAAAGCCCTACCAGAAGTGCCCACCAGAACATACCTCCGGCAGAACGTGCCAGATTGCGTGCCGTCGCAGCGGGAACGATAAGAAGGGCTGTCACCAGCAGCACGCCCACCGCCCACACGGAAAACATGACGACCAGCGCCAGAAGCCCGGCAAATGCATATTGCCACAGGGCTACGCGTATGCCAAGAGATCGGGCCATGACTGGGTTGAGTGCTATGAGCAGCAGGCGGTTGTAGCCTGCAATCTGAAAGAGCAGCAAAACTACAAAGAGCACTGACAGAAATGTTATTTCACCCTCAGTGATGGTGAGAAGGTCGCCATAGAGAAAAAGCTGCATGTCGCGCGCTATGCCTTCAGCGCGGCTGACAACTGCCAGGCCGAAGGCCACTACGGCTGAAAAGGCAATGCCAATGACAGTATCTGCCGAGAGCGAACTCTTACGACGCACGGCCACAATGCCGAGACCTACCAGCACGCCGAAAAGTGGCATGGAAACACGGGGTGGCACGGCAAGCAGCAATCCCAGTGCCACGCCGGCAAAGGCTGCATGCCCTATGGCGTCTGAAAAAAAAGCCATACGAAAGTTAATCACTTCCACCCCAAGCGCTGAAGCCATGGGGGCCAGCAACAACATGCCCAACATCGCCTGTTGCATGAAACGCATCTGCAGGCAGTCCAGTGGAATCAGGGAAATCAGGCTGTACATTGGCGAAAAATCAGGCATGATTCTCCTCTTCTTCCCGGGCATGTTGTATTGCATGACTTATGATTTTTTGACCAAGCACAGGAGAAAATGAGCATCCTTGGCCATCATCTGCCACTTCATTGACGGCACCGCACAAGGGGCAACCTGGTGCGCTAGGATCGCACTGGTCAGGATAGAGATGGATGGGTACGCCAAAAAGCTGCATAAGCAGACGTGATGTCAATGTGGTGCGCGGTGCTCCACTGGCACATACTGATTTGTTAATGCAGATGACGTGCGTGGCATAGTGCGCTACCAGAGGTAAATTATGGCTGACCATAATCTGGGTGAATCCGCGTTCGCGTCTTGCAGCATCGAGTAATTCCCAAAACAGACGCTCACCACGTACATCCACACCGGCTTCTGGTTCATCAAGAATGAGCAGTTCCGGCTCGTGCCCAAGGGCGCTTGCCAAAAGTACGCGACGTAGTTCTCCGCCGGAAAGATCGCCCATACGTCGTGATGCAAGATGTTCTGCCCGAACCAGCGAGAGCAGGCGCTTGGCATCTTGTACCGCGGTTGCGCACATGCCAAGCCACAGGGGACGTCGCTGGCGGTGCAGGGTAAGAAATTCATCTACGCGCAGGGGAAGGCCTTTGTCCAGTGCGAGCAGCTGGGGGACATAGGCTGTGCGCGGCAAAAGCTTTCCATCGGAGAAGATGATACGCCCCGTATAGCTCTGTTCTGCAAGCAGGCACATGAGCAGTGTTGTCTTGCCAGCGCCATTGGGTCCAACAAGCACAGTGCTGCCACCGGCAGGAGCCTTGGCGCAGATATCATCCAGGATAACACGCTTTCCAATGTGTACCTGTACATGCTCGAAGCACACCGATGGCGCATGCTGCGAATTAGTTGTTTCCAAGGTGCTGTTCGAGCAGTTGGCAGTTTTTTTCCATGACATGTTCGTAATAGCCTGAGGGCGCATCCTTCGGCCCAGAAGCCGCGGAATCCAGCAGCACAACAGGAATGGCCGTTTCTGCTGCAAGCACGCGCAATGGTTTGTCTGAATATTGGGCTTCACCGATGAGCAGTGCCGGGCGATGCTCTTTGCATTGTCGTATGAGCTCAAGCAGGCGCGCTGCCGAGGGCTGCACGTCTTCGTTCTCCTGAATGACAGCCGCAAGGTGCAGGTCGGCATCGCGAACAAAATAGGCCATGCCGTCGTGCAATAAGACCACATTCTTGTTCTTTGCTCTGGTGCCAAGCGTAGCCAAGCGTTTGCCCAGCGCTTCCAAACGTTGGGCATAGGCTTCAGCCGTGGCCAGACTTATACCTGCGGCGTCAGGAGAAGCCTTTGCCAACGCTTTGCCGATGGTGCGTGCCATGGCCGCAGCCTGCATGGGGCTCGTAAAGGCGTGAGCATTGACACCATGAATATGGCTTGCATGCCCATGATGGTGTACTGCCTGAAGCACTGCCACATTAGCGCTGCTGTCAATAATAGTGACGTTTTTCAAGTTTGCCATGGCATGTTCCATAAAGCTTTCTATGCCAAGTCCATTGATAACCACAATCTGAGCCTCAGCCAGTTTGCGCATATCACGTGGACTCAAGGCATATTCATGCGGACAGCCAGTTTGCGCAGGAATAAGCAAATCCACATGTACTCCGGGGCAAGAACGTGTCACTTCGCTCGTCAGAAGATAAACAGGATATGTCGTGGCCAATACACGCACGGCATCTGCTGCTGCGGCGCATGTGCCCCCACACATGGTCAGCGCCATGAAGATTGCCCCAGTCAGGGCACGCGGCCATGTTTTCATATATCAGGACTCCTTTGCTGTACCTGCCAAACCTTTTTAAGTATGAGCAGATGCAGCATCTTTTCACCAATGCTGCCATTACAGAGCAAGCTACATAAAGTCTGGGCAGAGCCTGTGTCAAGGATGACAATGACTTGATTTTTACTTCTACAGGTCATAACTTAAATACTTTGTATATCTACGGCAAAAAACAAACCTCAACGGGTCTGTCCTTGTCCTGTGTCTTGTGGAGCATGCGTGCGCACTCTGCTGTGTAGTCTTCTGTTTGTCGCTGTGCTTGTGTGCACGAGCCTTGCCGGTGATGTAGATAGTGGCCCTCCTCCCTCTGGCCAGGATACTGCACAAACGTCTCAGCCTGTGTCTGTCAATCCTGTAGCGTCTGACAAAACATCTTCCACTAGTGGTGGCGAGCGCAGTCTGCCCCCACTGCGCGTGCTCATTACCTCTCCCTTCGGACCTCGAGCCATGCCGGGCTGGCTTGGCCGTGGTGGCAAGCCTCTACGTATGCATAATGGCATAGACATTCGCGCCAGAATGGACTGGCCGGTGGTGGCCTTCAAAGCCGGTACTGTTTGGCACGCAGGGCCCCACGGTGCTCTTGGACTTACAGTAATTGTGCAGCAAGTCGATGGTATGAAGGCTTATTACGGGCACCTCGGCAAAATACTGGTCAAGGTGGGACAGTATGTGACAGAGGGAACACCTGTGGGACATGTGGGCTGCACAGGAAGAACCACCGGTGCACACCTGCATTTTGGCCTGCACAATGACCAAGGCGTTTCAGTGGACCCTCTGCCCTTTCTGAACAAGACGGAACAATTGCTGTGTCCCGCTCCTGATCAGATTCCAGATGTGCTGGAGGCTCAGTCATGCGGCGGTGCTGTGATACGCGGGCGCAACGGCCTGCCCATACGCCTGAACCGCAGCCTGCTGCGCCGGTTGGACAGTTATACGCCTCCACCTATTCCCTCTTGGGGAAACAAATAGATTATTCTTCACAGGTCGTGTATTATAGTTAATGTTACACATTAACTATTCATGAGACAACTGCATAATGACCGTAAAAGCAAAAATTTTACATTTTTTGCAATGAATTGACTTACATTTCTGCTGTTCTTCGTTCAATTCGCTCAATTTTCATCCTTTTTAGCCCGTTTTCCCAAATTTTGGGCGCACTACTCCTATACAAAGCACAATGTTCGGGCACGAACAAGATTATATGAAAGAGCAACGAGGAAAAATTCCTGCTCCACCTTGGCCTGTCCAACGTAACGGCTTCGTGCAAACCCACGGCAATGTTTGAAAATGCCAAAGATGCGCTCTATGCCGCTGCGTAAAGATGAAATGCACTTATTGCGTGCCTTTTGCCAGCACGTAAGCGCCTTCCGCGTACGGCCTTGTCCGTGATACCGTCCTTGAATCCGTTTTTGCGGACAACTTCACGATTGGCTCTGCTTTTGTAGCCCTTGTCCGCCAACCAAACCGTGCCTGGTGTCGGCTGCCATGTGCACCTTGTAACCGTAGCACGTCTTCTTGCCTTTCTTGAGCCATGCCGCTTCCGTATCATCCATTATGCAGCGGTCTCATATATACTTGCCGGTGCGGCTCCGGCTGCATTGCCTGATATCGGCAACAGTGCCACATGCCACCACAGTGCCGCCGTCATTCCCGCCACCGGGTCCCATATCAATGATATAATCGGCATTGCGCAGCACATCCAGATCGTGCTCAATGACGACAACCGTTGCGCCGTTATCTATGAGCTTCTGGAAAACCTCCAGCAGCGTCATGGTGTCAAGCGGGTGCAGGCCGATGGTCGGTTCGTCAAAGGCAAAGACCACATCAGTCTGGCGCCGGCCCATCTCACATGCCAATTTGAGGCGCTGCGCCTCGCCGCCGGAAAGGCCCGGCGTCTCCTCACCCAGGGTCAGATAGCCCAGACCAAGCTCCTGCAACACACGCAGCCTATGAGCCACTGTTTTCATGCCGGCACACTCCTCCACGGCCTTGTCTATATCCATGGCCATCAGGTCGGGCAGGGAATAGGCCTGGCCTGATGTACCAGCACAGGTGACACGGCAGGCATCCCGGCCATAACGAGATCCATGGCATTGCGGGCAGGGAATATCCACATCAGGCAGGAACTGCACATCCAGGCTGATAACTCCTGTGCCATCGCATGCGGGACAGCGCAGTTTGCCCGTATTGTAGGAAAAATCACCGGCCTTATTGCCAAATTTTTTAGCATCAGCGGTACGCGCAAAAATTTTACGCAGTTCATCATGCACATTGGCATAGGTGGCCACGGTAGACCGGACATTGGTGCCAATAGGCGTGGCGTCAATAAGCCTGACATGATGTATGCTCGGCGCGTCGATAGCAAGCACATGCTGTGGTAGAGCTATGCCACGTATGGTGGCTTCCAGGGCGGGAATAAGGCTTTCAAGAATCATGGTAGTCTTCCCTGAGCCGGAAACACCGCTCACTACGGTCAAGCGTCCCTTGGGGATATCCACCTCCAGAGGCTTGACGGTGTGTATGGCTGCCGTGGAAAGATGTATGCGTCCTGCAGCAAATACTGTTTCCGGGCTGACGCGTTTGCGTACCTGCATGTGCTCAGTTGCCGCCAGAAAAGGACCGATTTGGGAATTGGGGTTGCCTGTGACAGCAGCAATACTGCCCTGGGCAATAATCTGCCCGCCGTTGGTTCCAGCTCCTGGCCCCATCTCTATGAGCCAGTCCGCCTCTTTGAGAATCTGCGTATCGTGATCAACGAGCAACACGGAATTGCCATCAGCCACAAGATCGTGCATGACGCCTGCCAATCCTGTTATGTTCTCCGGGTGTAGCCCAATGGAAGGTTCGTCCAGCACATACAGCACGCCCGTGGTTCTGTTACGCACCGCACGGGCCAGCTGCATTCTCTGGCGTTCACCGGTGGAAAGCGTGGCAGATGCCCTGTCGAGGGTAAGATAACCAAGCCCCAGCTCCATCAAACGCGCTGCCGCAATCTGAAAAGAGGCAATAATGCTCTCTGCCATGGGGCGCATTGCCCTGGGCAACGAGGCAGGCACACCATCCACCCATTCCACGAGCGTCGCTAGGGGCATTGTACAGGCAGCATCCAGCGAGATACCACGCAGCCTCGGCGCCCTTGCCGCCAGGGAAAGACGTGTGCCGCCACAGTCAGGGCAGACATCCTCTTTCAAAAATTTTTCCACGCGTTTCATGCCTTTTTCGTCTTTCACCTTAGCAAGGGCGTTTTGTACCGTATAGACGGCATTGAAATAGGTGAAATCCATCTCCCCTGCGGCACCGCTCGTTTTGTTCTGATATACCATATGCTTCTTGATAGCAGGCCCTCGAAAAACAATATCGCGTTCCTTCTGCGTCAGCTCACAGAAAGGAATATTGGTGCGCACCCCCATCTCTCTGGCAATGTCTTTCATCAGCGACCACATGAGTGTCTGCCACGGCAATACCGCACCCGCATCAATACTGAGCGATTCGTCGGGCACAAGGGTAGATTCGTCCACAGTGCGGACAACACCTGTGCCGTTGCATGTGGGGCAGGCCCCCTGGCTGTTGAACGCCAGTTCTTCCGCGCCGGGCGCATAGAAATGCGCACGGCATGTGGGGCACAGCAACTCCTGCTCTGCAGCAACAGCAAGCGACGGCGGCACATAATGCCCCTGAGGGCATTGATGCTCCGCAAGGCGCGAAAACATGAGGCGCAAACTGTTCAACAGTTCTGTACCTGTACCGAATGTGCTGCGGATGCCCGGTATTCCGGGGCGCTGATGCAAGGCAAGTGCCGCGGGAACATGCAGGGCCTCATCCACATCGGCCCTGGCAGCCTGCGTCATTCTGCGTCGTGTATAGGTGGAGAGAGACTCAAGATACCGTCGGGACCCCTCGGCATACAGCACACCCAGCGCCAGGGAGGATTTGCCGGACCCTGACACGCCGGCTATGCCAACAATCCTGTTCAGGGGAACGTCCACATCCAGACATTTCAGATTATGAACCCGTGCGCCACGAATATTGATGCTTGCAATCACTGTCAGTGCTCCTCCCATCCAAACGCTATCTTTTGGTTTGGCATTGCTTTACAGAGCATACATACAGCTGTAAAGGGGCGTGGAACTTCTTGCAATAATTGCCCGAGCAGGGCACACTGGACATCGTAAAGATTTGTTACATGGCAGGCACGCGCAAATGGTTCAGGCCCCAACAGGACAAAGGCAGACAATATGCAAATGCCCTCACGCAATGCCTGGTTGCTCATAGGCACCATTGCCCTGCTCTGCGCCCTGGAAACTTGGGCTTACCATTCTTTTGGCAAACATGCACAGACGGGCATTGCCCGTCATAGTCTAAATGTGCAGGAAGCACAGCGCTATATAGCAGCGCAGTCAGACCTGGTTGTTGTGGATGTACGCACCAAGCATGAATTTTCCGGTTCTCATCTGCCAGGGGCCATCAACATGCCTCTGTTTGAACTGTACAACCAGGCCAGCACACTGCCCAGCAACTGCCCCATCCTGCTGACTGATATTGCCGGCGCACGCGCCAACCAGGCTTACAAGCTGCTGCGCCGTTTGCGGCCGGACATCGCAGAAATGTATTACGTCAATGGAAGACTGCTCTCCCTGCCGGTGGCAGGGGCAGCTGACGTCATTTCTTCCCCCTGACTCTCGCCATGGCCACTCTCCCGGAAAAAGAGCGCCAACAGAAGAATTCTGTTCCGGGTCCCTGTCTTACGTAGCAGCTGACGCACATGGCTCTTGACCGTGTTTTCTGAGATGTTCAGAATTTGTGCCATTTCTGACGTCTCATTGCCTGCTATGATCAGGGCAAGAACATCCTGTTCTCTTTTGGATATGCCATATTTTGAGGAAAACAGACCAAGTGCCACAGCGGGATACGCATCTTCTGCAGCTTCATGCTCTGAGGATGATGCAATAGTGATGGTGCCTGCCAGCGTCAGGGCATACTGAACACGAGATGCTATGAAGCTAAAGCTTGCCGTAAGCACCCACATAAGGCAGTAAAAGGGCACAATACCCGGAAAAATCTGAAGAAAGTCCCGGATTGCCGTAAACGAACACAAAAAACATAGCCATGGCAAAACAAGAACAAACCCTGAAGGAAGATCGCTGGTTTTCAACAACTGCATAAACACCAGCTGCAGATACAACAGGGCAACAGCCCTGACTGATAGATCAAGGGCATACAGCAGCCAGTACACAACATTGCCTTCAAATGGCAGGGTAACCAGTGGTGCCATGATGACAAAAGCAAGGCAGCATAACAGTACGCGCATATCTGTACCCCTGCGGTCCAGCCAGTACCCGACAAGGGGATAGACCACCCAAAGATACAGGTATACCTCCTGGGGAATGGGAAAATCCCGCGCATGCATGCGGTAAAATAGCCAGTCCATGACGGCATTGAGCAGAAAAAAGACCAGGGCAATGCTGGTAAGATAAGTCAATGTTTCCCAGGATAGCTTTCTGTCCAATGTGTATTCGTGTTCAGCCTGTTCCGGAGCATATGCAGGGGTCAGCGCCGCGCACAGCCCGGAAAAAGCAAACAGCAAGGCCAAGCCTGGAAGCACAACAATCTGTACGTCAAGATATAGATTAAAAACTGTAGGCAGCATTCCCCCCAGCACAACAACGGCCAACACACAGCCCAGGTAATATCCGCGCATGTGACACGACAGCCGTATATTTTCCAGAAAAAACGCCAGAGGCAGAGAGGCACAGGCACAGCCAAGCGCAACAAGGCTAGGTTGCTTCCAATATGCGCCACAAATGCAACAGAAGGCAGCGAACATACCAGGCAGCAGGCGCATGGCGGCGCCCCGTATGCCACGCATACGCAACCACGGTAATAGCATTGCGCTCGTCAGGGCACCAATCATAGCTCCAGCAAGGAGCATGGGGATATAGGGCTCCAGCCCATCCCAAGCGGGAACCCCCTCCCGCAGGCACAAGGAATGAGCGAAGAGCACACATACCAAGCCCGTACTATTCCAAAATCGCTGCAACAATATCATTCCTTTATCTGAACGGGCACATAATTGCCCCGTTCTTAAAATACACTGCTGTATTTTCCCCGGTCAAGCCCCTTTTCATCCAAAAGGATGATGGTTTTTCTTACTCATCCTAAAGGATGATTTTTCATATAAAACTCAAAATTATCCTAAAGGATGATATGCATTTGCCAATGCTCTTGTGTATTAAATTTTTTGGATGAATCTGTTTTTATTTTTTTAACATTAAAAAATGAGGATTCTGACATGGGTAAAATTTGTTTGGCAGTTGTTGCCACCATGCTGTTGTGTTTGCCGGCTACGGGCTTTGCCGCTGGCAATGAACAGGATATGGCGAAAATTACCTGCAAGGAATTTCTTGGCGCTGGTGACAACATGGGCATGATGCTCACTTGGATTGACGGTTACATGAGTGGCAAGAGTGACAACACCGTGATGAGCGAAGAATGGATGAAAAAGCTCGGGACTCACATGGGTCAGTATTGCGGCAAAAACCCCTCCCATACCATCATGCAAGCCATAGAAGCCATGCCTGAATAACTTAGGCACAGAGAGTATGCTATTATGAAAAAAATCATTCTTACAGTGTTTGCCTGCTGCTTTATGACAGCCTTTGCCGTTACCGCTATGGCCAAAGAGGTCATTATTGCCAACGGTTGCGACTTTCCCCTGCATTTCATCGGCCTGAGCCGTAGCGGCGATACACAGGCCGAAAATCTTCTTTCCGAACCGGTGAAACCCGGCGACGGCATCAAGGTTTCTCTAAATGAAACCAAAGGCATCGACCTTACAGTACAGGACAATGAAGGTGGACAGGTGGACTTTTCCGGTCTTGATCTAACCAACGCTTCCAAAGTCATACTGAAGGCTGACGGCACAGCTGACATCGAATAGACCGAACAGAGATTCCTGCATCTGTGTACGGAGCGGTTACCCCATACAAGGATATCCGCTCCTTTTTAATATTATATGCCGAGGCAAGTATGAAGCGCACAGTATTCCTCCTGGCCGTGTTCACATGGAGCTTTTTCTGGACGCTTTCCGAACAAGTCCATGCCCATAGCTGGGCCGTATACTGGTATGTCTGCGGCAGTGATCTGGAACGACGCATGGGAGGTGCCACTGCGGATATTGCGGAAGCTTTGAACGCCAAACTTAGTGACGATGTGGTTGTTGTGCTGCAGACAGGCGGCACGAAAAAATGGCAGAATGAAGTTATCTCTAGCAAAAATTTGGAGCGCTATCTCATTGACAAGGAAGACATGCACCACCTTGCCAGTCTGCCACAGGCCAGCATGGGCGACAGTGCTACACTTGCCGATTTTTTGCGGTTCTGTCATGAGCACTACCCTGCCGATCATGCCATACTAATCATCTGGGATCACGGCGGCGGCAGTGTGCATGAACTTGCTCTTGACGAAAATTTCAATGACGATGGTTTGACACTCAAAGAATTACGCGCGGCCCTCGAAAAAACATGGACGCCCAACGAAAAGCACCCTCCTCTGGAAATAATCGGCTTTGACGCCTGCCTCATGGCCACATTGGACGTTGCCAATGTGGCACATGGCTTCGCCCGATATATGGTGGCTTCAGAAGACATGGTTCCCGGCAATGGCTGGGAATACAAGCGATTCCTCAGCGAGTTGGCCCAAAACAGCAGCATGGATGGCGCAGCCCTTGGCAAGTGCATCTGCGACACATATATGACCGGCTGCGAAGAGGCGGATACCGCGGAAAGTGTCACTTTATCTGTCACGGATCTCTCCCGTCTGCCACAGATAAACGCGGCCTGGGACAGACTTGGACTGGAAGTCGCCAAGGCAGTGAAGAACGATCGCGGATTCTACGCCGTCATGGGACGTCATGCCAATGCAGCGGAGAATTACCACAACTCCAAAACTTCCGGCTATTCCAATATGGTTGACATGGGAGACTATCTTCGCCGTATGCAGAGCCACTTTGACCAACATGTAGAAATCGCTATGCGTGCTCTGCAGGAGGCCATCACGTACAGGGTCAATGGGACCTATCGCAAATCCTCCGGCCTCTCTTTCTATTATCCCCTAGACGGTGGTAAAAGCTACGAGGCCATGCTGGATCACGGCTGTGTGACGGCATTTCTCATTCTACAGGGTCTGCAACTTGGCAAAATTGACAGGGAGATGGCACGCAGCCGACTTATGGCAATTGCCACTGCGCTTGATGCTGTCCCAGGCACTGCTGTTGCCGTGGGTGAACCTATTCCTCAGCCAGAAAATCCACCTGAAGCACCAGACACCACAACTGCCGATCAGTGGAGCACATTTGCCACGGCCGGAGTTCAAGGCGTGCTGGCCACTCTGCAGCCATTGGAACAGCTTGATATCAGCAGCCTGGAAGATGCCCCGCTTTCCATCAGTGCTCAGGGTGACGCCACTCTGACTCTTGGCCCAGAAAAAATAAAATTTATCAGCGCAGTGTATTTCTATCTTGCCTTTTACAGTGAGGAAGATGACATTATTGTCTTTCTCGGCAAAGATGGAGATGTGCAGGCAGACTGGGAGCAAGGCATATTCCGCGACAATTATCGCAATACCTGGGCGGCATTGGACGGGCATCAGCTTTTTTTGGATATTATGTACATGGATGAAGAGAAATATCGATACAACGTGCCGGTAAAGCTCAATGGCGACCGTGTGTATCTGGACATAATCTACGACTTTAATACCAGTACGTACAAACTCCTAGGAGCGCGAAATATCCTCAATGGGGATATTCCCGATAAATTTCTGCGCAAATTGAAGGCAGGTGATGCAATAACCACCATTTTCCCCTACATGCGCATCAGTTCCGCAGACGACGATATGGAAGAAATGGAACTCGAATCATTCACATTAACGGAGACTTCCACTGTTGTGGATGCAGATCTGGGCGATGGTAACTTTGTATATATGTTTGAGATGAACGATGTACAGGGCAATACCGCGCTCTCACAGATGGCATCCATAGAGGTAAAGGATGGCCAAATCACCATCGCTGCAGAGGATGATGAATAGATAATAGATACCGCCTGCAGATTACCACTTTCTGTCTATAATTTCCAGGACATCATTAATTCTTTTGACATTCTGCATGTATTCACCAAAACATAAGCAGTCATAACTGTCTTTTAGAATGAAGATTGAAACCAGTATGTTATCATTATTATATACTTCTAGGGCAGGGGTATGGATTTTAATATCCTTATTGTCAAAATCTTCCCAATAAGACAGGCGTAAAAAATACCCGCGCCAATAGATAGCGTCTACTATCTTATAAAACTTAAAATTTTCTTTTAAGAAAATCTTTATACTTGAATACCCAACTATCCTGCGTCTGATATGCGTATTATCTATGGATATAATTTTTTTCATAGGTAATATCCTGAAGAATGGTGCATGCTAATCTGGCGACATTCAGTCATTACCCAGATGTTCTTTTTTCCAAACCTGCATGCCCTCACGCACAGATTCCCGTACATGGAGTTCTGCATCTAGCGTGACGGGCACATCACTGTAGTACACGGCACCACTGTGAAGGTCGTTTTCCTCCTGTACCTGATAGTAGCGTTGCCAGGCCGGCGAACGATCATAAAACCATGGCGTGACCACAGCGAAAAAAAACCATAAGCCTGCTATACAACACACCAACCGAAGGATTTTCTTGCCCACCATACCCTCCTGATACAAAAGGCCGCCGCAGCCGGAAGACCGCGGCGGCCGGAGTTTTGAACAAGAAACTCCTAGATCTTGGCAGTGATTTCAGGGAATACCTTGTAGAACATGATCCACGCCATAAGCAGGGTCAGGACAATATTAAAGCTCTGACCGCATACATACAGGATGACAGGCTTGCCACCCTTGAAGTACTTGGCAAGTTCGCGGAAGTTGGTTGTCAGACCGATGGAGATAAAAGCCAGCACAAAGAACCATCCGCGCAAGGAATTTGCCACCTTGTTGGTGCCGTTATCCACGAGAATGCGGGCCATGTCAGAGCCGAGGCTCGTGCTGAGCCAGGAGAAGAAAATCGAAGCAACCAGAAAGCCCAGGACAAATTTGGGGAAACGATGCCAAATTTCCATGGCGCTCACTTTCTCGCCGGCCTGCGCCTCCACCTTGGTGGAGAAATACACGGCCACGCAGAAAGCAGTAAGACCAATGAGCACATTCTGAATCATTTTGACCGTTGCGGCCACCTGCATGGCCTTGGGGCCAACAAAGGCACCAGCAGCGGCCACAGCACCTGTGGCGTCCACAGTACCGCCTATCCATGCACCGCCAAGCACCTCAGGCATATTAAGCGCACGGATCACCAGAGGCATAACAACCATCATGATGGCCGTGAACACCATGGAAAGGCCCAGAGAAACGGTCAGTTCCTCTTTCTTGGCCCGGCAGGCGGCTGCCGTGGCGATGGCCGCTGATGTGCCGCATACCGACATATCTGCAGAAATGGTGATGTTGAGGGTTTTGGAAGGCATCTTCAGCACTTTTTGGCCGAAGATATAGGTGCACACAAGAACGATGGGGGTTACAACCCAGGCCACAAAGATACCGGGAATGCCGATGGCCATAATCTTATGGAAGAGAACCGTGGCGCCAAGCAGTACCAGACCGATCTTGATATAGTATTCCACCTGCGCGCCATACTTCAGCCATTTTGGGGTTCCCACGGTATTGGCGACCACCATGCCGAGGATGATTCCCCATATTTCGGCATTGAGGCCGTATTTGCGCATGGTAACCTGGTTGCCTAGCAGGTTTGCCAGCACGCAGAGCCAGAATACCCCCTGAAAAGCCAGAAAGAACTTCATGGCATTAAAGCCCATGAACACTGCGCCGATGGTGCACAGCAGACCCAGTACGATACCGGCGCCAATGAGACTGGGAATTATGTTAAAGGGTTTGACTTCCTTTTTCTTGGCCTTGCCAGTCTCACCCTTGGCTTTCTGCCAGGCTGCGATGGCATCAGAAGCCGCAGTATTGAGCTTATCGTCCTTGTACATGGCAGCCGCAGCAGCATCCTGTGCCGCACGCGCCGTCTGCAGTGCCGTGGCCTCGGCAGCCTTTGCCTTTTCAATGGCAGGCTTTACAGCTTCATTGCGACGGTCGGCTTCTTCTTTGGAAAGAACCAGAGCCTCAAGAGGATTGGACTGCCAGCGTGCAGGGGCTTTAAGGTAGCCCAGAAGGCTCTTGATTGCCGGAAGATTTGTAGCCTGCACGCCCTTGGATGCAGCAGAAGCCTCATACCATTCTATGGTTTTGAAAGCTGTGGTTTTTTGTGCCTCGGCCTTCATCGTAGCCACATAGGGAGCATTTTTCGCCGTCAACTCAGCTTTGCCGTTAAAGATGAAGTACATACCCACAAGCAAAATGAAAAAGCCTATCCAGATGGCCCAGTAATCCTCTTTTTTCCATAGATCGGACCATTGCGATTTGGCCCTGTCTACGACAATCTCAGAATTGTCCTGACTCATGCATAACTCCTTTTTTCATCTTACGTGCATACAAAAAATTTTCAGCAGTCCCGGTACTGTCTGCCATGCACGTCCGCTATCCCTGTCAACTTATAGCCAATACACGATTTTCATTCAAGTAATAAATACAAATTGCATATCTCTGCATGACATTAACATTATTGACCCCGTCCCCCGGCGGGGATAAAGGTGAGATGTAAAACCACCTGCATGGCATGACCTAAGGCGGAGGATGTATGGCAAAAGCGCTGATTCTCGGCGGAGCCACAGGGCTCCTTGGACAGGCTTTGACAGCTGAACTTACCCATCGTGGCTGGCAAGTTGCAACCCTCGGCAGGGGTGATGGCAACCTGCTGGATCCCCATTTCTTACAGGCATCTATTGATGCAACTCTGCCGGATGTCATCTTCAATACTGTAGCCTGGACAGCTGTTGATGACGCCGAAGATCATCCTGATGAGGCTTGTGTGCTCAACCGCACATTGCCTGACTCTCTTGCGAGGATAGTGGCAACAGGCAACGGTTTTCTGATGCATATCAGCACAGATTTTATTTTCGGCGGAAGGAATGACAGCCCACGCAAGGAAGAGGATAGGCCACATCCTGCCTCGGTCTACGCCAGCACAAAACTTGCCGGGGAGCAGGCAGTTATGACGATTCTACCCGAGCGTTCCTGCATTGTGCGTACGGCATGGCTGTTCGGCCCTGGCCGCAAGAACTTTGTCGACACCATTATTGCAGCCTGCAAGAAGCGCGATGCCATCAATGTGGTGCATGATCAGGTTGGCTCGCCCACCTATACACGGGATCTCGCGCAATGGTGTGCCATTCTCGCTGAAAAACGTGCCAATGGCATATGGCATGCGGTCAACAGCGGTCAGGCATCCTGGTGCGATCTGGCATGCGAGGCCGTGACCCTTGCGGGTGAATCCTGCCGCGTCGAGCCCATTAATTCCTCGCAATGGCCGCAAAAAGCGAAACGTCCAACTTTTTCGGTACTTGACAACACAAAACTTGCTACCCTCCTGGGCAAGCCGCCCCGCCCGTGGACACAGGCCCTGCGGGAATATATTTTCGGCGCATATTTGTCTGTTGACCATAAGGGGGGGGCATGCTGACAACAAGTATGCGTCTTACGGTGGCCTGTGCCACAGTGTGCGTGCTGATACTGTGCGCTTTGCCCTGGGATATGCCTGAAGCCAGACCCCGCAGCATGGAAGACCTGGCTCGAATCTCCAATAAATTGCTCTCCACCGGCGTGAGCTATGGGGCCATTCCCTCGCTCTATCGCCCGAAGTATGACCGCATTCAGGAGGTCAACCTGAGTAGCAGTGATGACGACATTGTTTTCGTGGTCATGCTGCCCGACGGGCCACGCATCTACCCCCAGCGCATCATGGTCTGGCATCAGGTGGTCAACGAAATCGTGGATGACCTTGCCTATGCCATCACATACTGCCCCACAACGGGCACACTCATGGCGTATGATGCATCCATGGCCGGGCTAAACCTTATTTTCGACCCAGAAGGGCGTATCTATGACGGCAACAGTGTGCTGATAGACCGCAATTCCGGCAGTCTCTGGCTGCAGGAGACGGGCATGGCCTTCGAAGGACCTCTTATGGGCCGAGGGATGCCCACATTGCCTGTTTTCTGGACAAACTGGGGTGCTGCAAAACGTGTTTTTCCCACGGCACTGGTGCTGTCAAAGCCAGCCGGCAATCGCCCTTACGGGCGTGATCCCTATGGCAGTTATCAGCGCCAGGAAAGCTACTATCAAAACGACAAACTGATCTACCCTGTAGAACGGCTTGACAGACGCTTCCACCGCAAGACCCCAATGCTCTGCCTAGAATACAAAGGCTATCTGCTTGGAATTGATATAGGTTATGTGAAAAAAAAGGGTGCTGTCAATTTTTTCATCGGACCTCACGCCCTGCTGGCCGCCTATGACCAAAAACTGGAAGTAGTACGCATTTTCAACCGTCAGATCTGGGCGGAACCTTTCCTTTTTGTGCCACGCTATGGCAAAATTATGGATCTCACCACGCGCAGTATCTGGGATACAGCCACCGGAACGGCTGTGGAAGGCAATATGAAAGGCGCATCCATGCCCCAGTTCTATGGAGGCTATTCCATGTGGTTTGCATGGTATAGTCTGAATCCGGAAACATTCGTCATTCCAGGCCCGGGAGAAGTTTCAGACAAGCTGATTTCGCCTGCTCCTCCCGGACAGGAGCCGGCTGCAGCTAATCCGCCTCAAACACACAATGCCCCATGAGCCACAGCACACACTTTCAGGAACATTCCCTTGATATTGCCGTCCACGAAGACTGGTTTGCTGCCTATGCCGCACAAGAGCGCACTAGGGAACAGGGGGATACTTCCCCCATGGATCTGAAAATCGCACACACTAGGGCAGTCCTTGCCAATGCTCGCAACATGGTTGCCAATGAGGCTTTTCCAGCGCCGCTTTCCCGTTCATGCCTGCTGGCCGCTCTCTACCACGATGTGGGACGCTTTGAGCAGTACCTGCAATATCATACGTTCCGTGACAAGGAATCCTGTAACCATGGTCAGATGGGTGTGCGCATTCTCAAGAAAGAGCAGTGCCTTGCCGCAGAACACCCCACAGTACGCAGGCTGGTGCTTGCTGCCGTGGGCATGCACAACCGCTTCGCACTGCCAGCACACATTCCGAATGGCATCGCTCTGGTGACCAATGTTGTGCGTGATGCGGACAAACTAGACATTTTGCGCATCATGGATGCCCATCTCAACGGGCCAGGCCCGTACAATCCTACTGTGGTGCTACAACAGCCCGATGATCCCACCATCGCCGGTGAAGGCATACTCGCTGCCGTGCGCGAGCAGCGAGTAGCCGCATATGCTGACCTGCGCTGTGTCAATGACTTCAGGTTGCTGCTCGGCACATGGTTTTATGACCTGCATTTTCCTTCCGCACGCCGACAGTTTCTGCAGGACGGTCATGCCATGGCTCTTTTGTGCGGGCTGCCACAAGGCACGCCACAAGCTCCACTGCGCGATCTCATGGTGCAGCGACTGAAAGCAGCAAACATATGTTGAGCTTTGATTCTGTGCATTCAGTGCATATCCCCCATCAGTATGCCCCATTGCTCCAACGTATCCCCTGGCCTGCATACGCCCGCAATGCTCCCCTTAATCCACCCGTGGCAGATATTACCACGGCCGCAGCCCATCCGGTTAAAAGTTATGATTGTCTGCGCTTGGCTTTTTGTTTTTCTGCATTGCCGGAAGAACAAGGCACGACGCTTCTGCGCATGGCCAGCACCATCTCACATAAATTGCTGGTGGCAGATTTCAAGCTTGCCGAACGCAATCTCGAACTGCCCGCCGTAGGAATATCCTGGCTGCTCCTGCACCTTTTTTGCGACAGGGCCATCACTATCTTTCACTATGGTGGTCTAGAAGGTCTGGTACGAACAGTCGGACTTGTAGTCGAACATCGCAAAACATTTCTCTGTGGTGCGGCTGTACTCCTTGGCCTGCGCCATCCCACAGGCACTGTCTCTTCGTCTTGAGGCCCTTACTGGCCTATGCTATATTCTGTCATCTAGACGCTAACATGATGAAAACCGTCACTCTCCAAGTCGAAGGGAGTATTCCATGGCCGATTTTGTGCATTTGCATTGCCATACTGAATACAGCTTGCTTGATGGAGCCATACGTATCAAAGATGTTTGTACCCGCGCCAAAGATTTTGGTATGCCAGCCTGTGCCATAACGGACCATGGAAATATGTTCGGCGCTGCCTACTTTTTTCAGGGTTGTAAGGATGTGGGCATAAAGCCCATTTTCGGCTGTGAGGTCTATGTCTGCCACGACCACACAGACAAAAGCCCAGATTCCCCTCTCGCACGTGTACGCCACCATCTTATTCTGCTCGCGCGAGATATGACCGGCTACCACAATTTGGTTAAACTCGTGACTGCAGGTCATCTGAAGGGCTTTTACTACAAACCACGAGTAGACAAAGCATTGCTGCGCAAATACGCAGAAGGTCTGACCTGTCTTTCAGCCTGCATTGCAGGAGAAATCCCCCGTGCCGTACTTCTCCCTAATATGGAGAAGGCTCGTGAGCTCACACGGGAATACGCCTCTATCTATCCGGGCCATTTTTACCTGGAATTGCAGTCCAACGGCCTGAAGGAGCAGGAGGTTGTCAATACCGCCCTGCTGGAGCTCGCCGAGAGTGAACATCTACCGCTGGTGGCCACCAATGACTGCCATTACCTCAACAGGGAGGACGCTGAAGCCCATGAAGTTTTGCTCTGCATCCAAACGCAGACAACCATGAGCGATCCCAGGCGCATGAAGTTCAATACTGATGAGCTCTATTTCAAGTCCACAGAAGACATGGAAAAGGCCTTCTCGCATGTACCCGGTGCGTTGGACAATACCATGCGTATTGCCGAAGAATGCACCGTGGAGCTTGATTTCGGCCACCACTATTTCCCAGTATATAGCCTGCCGGAAGGTATGAGCCTGGAGTCGGAATTCCGCAAGCTGGCGGAAGAGGGCCTGGAAAAGCGCCTTGCCAATCATCCTGACCGTGCCAGTCTTAATCTACAGCTCTACCGTGACCGCCTCCAGTATGAACTCAAGGTAATTCTGGAGATGGGTTTTCCTGGATATTTCCTCATCGTGCAGGAATTCATCAACTGGGCAAAAAATCATGGCGTGCCAGTCGGACCAGGCCGTGGTTCAGCAGCCGGTTCCCTGGTGGCATGGGCCCTGCGCATCACCAATCTCGACCCCCTGCCCTACAATCTGCTGTTTGAACGGTTCCTCAATATTGAGCGCGTTTCCCTGCCCGATATAGACGTGGACTTTTGCGAACGCCGCAGAACCGAAGTCATCAAGCATATGGTGGACACCTACGGTCAGGATTCTGTGGCCCAAATCACCACGTTCGGCACCATGAAGGCCAAGGGCGTAGTGCGCGACGTCGGCCGTGCGCTGGGCATGAGTTTTGCTGAGACGGACAAGATAGCCAAGCTTGTGCCCGCCGACCTCAAAATGACTATTAAAAAAGCCCTTGATAGTGAGCCGGAGCTTGCCGAGATGTACAAGACCGAACCCAAGGTCAAACATCTGCTTGATACGGCTCAGCGCCTGGAAGGTCTTGCACGCCACGCCTCCACCCACGCTGCGGGGCTTGTTGTTTCTGACAAGCCCATGGTGGAATATCTGCCTCTGTACCTGGGCAAGCGTAATGAGCTGGTAACCCAGTTTGACGGCCCCATGACGGAAAAAACTGGGCTTGTCAAATTTGACTTTCTTGGTCTCAAGACCATGACACTTATTCAGGACACCCTGGATAACATCAGCCTGCAGGGGCAAACCCCTCCTGACCTGGACAATTTACCCCTCACCGACACCGAGACATATGACCTCTATTCTCGAGGGGACACCGACGGGATCTTTCAGGTTGAAAGCTCTGGCATGCGCCAGTATTTGCGTATGCTCAAGCCCTCCTGCTTTGAAGACATCATTGCCATGCTTGCCCTGTATCGTCCTGGTCCCCTTGGTTCAGGCATGGTGGACGAATTCATCAAGCGCAAGCATGGGCAGGTGCCTGTGGAATATCCTCACGAATCCCTCAAGGACTGCCTGCGCGACACATATGGCGTCATTGTCTATCAGGAACAGGTTATGCAAATTGCCCAGATCATAGCCAATTATACCCTGGGGGGAGCAGATTTGCTGCGCCGGGCCATGGGCAAGAAAAAAGCCGAAGCCATGGCAAAAGAGCGCGTCAATTTTGTCAGCGGGGCTGCCAAAAACAACATAGGGGAAGACAAGGCCAATGAAATTTTTGACCTGATGGAAAAATTTGCAGCCTATGGCTTCAACAAGTCCCATTCTGCAGCATATGCCCTTATTTCCTACTATACGGCCTATCTCAAGGTACATCACAAAGTGGAGTTCATGGCTGCACTGATGTCTTCAGAAATGGGCAACCAGGACAAGCTTCTCAAATATGTTTCCTGTTGCAGGGACATGAATATCCCCGTGGCACAGGCTTCGGTAAATGTAAGCCGGCGCGAGTTTACGGCACATGAAGGACAGGTTGTCTTCGGCCTCGGCGGCATAAAAAATGTGGGAGATGAAGCCATCCGTGAAATTGTGACAGCCAGAATAAACAATGGCCCATATGCCTCCCTGTATGACCTGTGTTGCAGGGTTAATTTACGCAAGGTCACTAAACGCGTGCTGGAATCCCTCATCAAGGGTGGTGCCTGCGACTGC
Organism: uncultured Desulfovibrio sp.; assembly: GCA_905235595.1. Lineage (GTDB taxonomy): Bacteria > Desulfobacterota > Desulfovibrionia > Desulfovibrionales > Desulfovibrionaceae > Desulfovibrio. Next base: position 44,318 of record CAJOMG010000014.1, read on the forward strand.
TTTGGTGCGGCCCGCGCTGCTCAGTTAGCCGCTCTGGATCTGGTAGTTGCCCGCGCGCAAAAGAAGACCAAAGATAAAACCTCCAACCAGATTTCATTGTTGAGCATGACCCCGACGGCTGAGGCCGACTCCCTTCCCGGCATCGGGATAACCTGTGATGAGGCATCTATTCCTGAGATGCCCGATGACGAGAAGCTCCAGGCCGAAAAAGAAGCCTTGGGATTTTTTCTTACCAGTCATCCTCTGCAGCCCTTCAGCCGCGAAATACGCCGCCTCGGTTTGCAGACCTTGGAAGACGCAAGAGAGTTGTTTCCAGGCTCAGAAATTCGCTGTGCCTGTCTGGTGACGAGCCTCAAGGAAGTTCTGACCAAATCCAAAGGAGAACGCATGGCTTTTGTTGGCATTGAGGATCTCACCGGGCATGGCGAGGTAACCTTCTTTCCAAAGGCCTACACGGCATACCGCGATCTGTTGCACGCTGACCAGCCCATCTGCCTTACAGCCAGGCTTGATAAACAGCAGGATGAGAGCACAGACCAGACAGATGTGGAAGAAGCCGCTGAGGATGCACCACACGAAGTCAGGCTGCTGGGCCAAGGCGTCATACCGCTAACCGAAGCCTGCAGTACCAGTGACACACCTGTCTGCGTGTATATTCCCGAAAAGCGCCTGGGGCGTGAAGACATACTTGCCCTGCGCGACATATTGCAACGTTTTCCCGGCCCGGTTGAAACGCATGCCCAGGTACACCTTGATGGCCATATCTGTCTCTTGCACCTTGACAGTGCGCTCAAGGTTAGCCCTGGCCCTGAACTGGACAAGGCACTGACAGCCTGGGCCTCGTAACAATCATCATATTCATCTCAGACCTACCTGAGGATACCCATGTCTTTCAAATCCATACTTCAAGGCCTGTTCAAAACACCGACTTCCGCAGATGATGCATTTCAAGATGATAATGACGATTTTGAATGGAATCAGCATGCACGTATTATGCTTGCAGTACTCATTGTCATTCTTTCGGCGTTCGTTCTCTATTGGATACTCGTATAAGCCGTAAGCACAGCCTTCTTCACACACAGCCATGCCACAGGAACTCTGTATTCTTCATGCCAACTGCCAGGGTGACATGCTGCTGCCATTACTGAAGAACACGCCGGCATTTGCGCAGCGCTTTTATGTGCGTCGCTATGTCAACTACACACGAGAGTCCATCGAAGCGGGCGACATGAAACGTTGCGCCCTCTTCCTCTATCAGCACCTGTCGGCAAAGTGGGAAAATCTCTCCACAGAACAGCTGCTGCTGCAGCTGCCGCAAGGCTGCACGCATATAAAAATCCCCAACATGCTGTTCAAAGGCTATTGGCCTTTCTGGCAGAGTGGAGGCCCCATCAATTTTACCGACACGCTTCTGGAAAAACTGCTGGAAAATTGCGATGCAAAGACGGCACTCCGCCTTTATCTCAAGGGCTCTCCCGCCCTGTTGGGTGATGCAAAAGCACTCAACGCCATAGCCGAAGAATCCTTGACCTATGAAGAACATAAGGAGTCGGATGCCCCCTTGCACTGCGCCCCGTTGCTGCGTGAACGTTGGCGTGAACAGCAGCTCTTTCTGACCGTCAACCATCCGGGGCCGGAACTTATACTGCACATGGCAGACGGTCTGCTCCGCCTGCTTGGCCTGGGCGGGCTGCCGCCCTCAGTGCGCAAAGCCTATGTGCATCCGTTCAATGATTTCTGGCTGCCCATCCATCCAAAAATAGGACAGGCTCTTTACCTGCCCTTTACCGGACCGGAAAGACGTTATACAATATATAGAAACAATTTGACGCACCGGGAATATGTGCTCGCATATCTTGCATGTCGCAGCAATAATGTACATGACCTGCTCTCTTTTCTGGAACATCTTGATCCCGCGGAAGCTGCAAGGCTTACGGTGCAACCACAGTGAGGATTGTAGCCTGTTTCACATGATAAGACGTAACACTGTGCCCGAGCTGACAGAGCTGCACAGCATCATAGGAGATTAAGCATGTATCGTGTCCGTCATTTTTCACTGGCCATACTCACGATCACCTTATTGACAAGCGGTTGTGCGGGGAAATACGGAACGCAAACTACAGCCGTAAACTACTATCCGGCCTGCTATCGCCCCATTCAGGACCTGCGTACTCATGAGCACGACGTTGCCAAGGGCACGGCCGGAGGTGCAGCACTTGGGGCGCTCGGTGGCGCAGCTCTGGGCTTTTTGTTGAGTGGCGGCAAATGGCAGGGTGCGGTGACCGGAGCCGCTGTTGGCGGCGTGGCCGGCGGTGTGACCGGCAACGTATACGCATCCAAGCAAAAAGAAGCCGATGAAAACAAGCGCATGGCTTCCTATCTGCAGGATATCGACGGGGACATTTCCAATCTGGATGTGGTGGGGGCGGCTGCCAGGGCATCTCTCCAGTGCTATGATCGCCAGTTTGCCAGCCTGATTGCTGACATCAAGGCCAAGAGAGTCACACGTGACGCCGCGCAAAAAATGTATGCAGAAATAGCGTCAGGTCGTGAAGAAGCCATCAGCCTCATGGGTGATGCTGTCACGAGCGGGCGCAACCTCGATCAGCAATACGAAGCCGCTTTCGCCAGCGAAGAGCGCTCTCTGTCAGCCCGGCCATCGTCTTCCTCTGCAAAAAGTGGCGCTCGCAGACTGCGGACGGCACGGCAACAGCAACAGGTTTTGAATCGCAAGGTCAATGACCTCGCCAAGGAAAAGATCGATGCGGAACGCATTTCTTCAGCCAATGGTGAGGCGTTTCGCCGTGCTTGTGAGGATTACGCAGACTCCAAGGCATAATCCGCTGGCGGTGTGCCCGGCATGCCGCCTGTGGTTGGGAGATGACGCACTATGTCAACCGATAAACAGACTGCCACGCAATCTCACCCTGCAAGGTTTCCCCTTCTTGTAAGCCTTCTGCTCCTGCTGTGCATAGGCGGAGTGTTATATTGGCAGCATAGGCAACATACAGCATTGCAGGCCAACCTGTTGGCTGCGGCAGAAAAAAAGTACGCAGAACTGCATGCGGAAGATGACGCCCTCCGTAGCATACTGGCACTAGAACCATGTGAGGCAAAAAAAACGCTGTCTGCACGGAGAAGCCAATGACAGGTACCTTCATTGCTTCAACCCCAAAGGCAAGCATGCATGCCCTTGCCTATCAGGGCATCATGGTTTGCGAGTGTTTCCCACAGCTTCGTGACATGCTGCGCCGCAAGTTCGGTGATGATTATGTATTGCTCTTCGCCGAACCCGTTTTCAACCAAACAGAGGGATCTGTTGACTGGTACACGCCTGTGCAGGGCACTGTACAGCAGCTGGGCGACCTGCAACAGCAGGAACAGAACACCATCCGTTCCACGCTCATGCGTATGGGCAATGAAATCCGGCGTTTTGCGGAAGAACTCAAGCAGTCGCCGGATGCATTAAAGTTGACCCGCGGCAATCTGCTGGATCTCGCCCTCAGCTTTCCCGACGACAGTTCTCTTTATGTGGTCGGTGGGCAGCCCGTCTTTGTATGCTGGGGGTTCGGGCCGGGCACTCCCGGTGTGGAGGCGCAAAGCCTGTGCCGGCTGTCCACAGGTGAGGTCACGCCCGCATCTGTTCCTCAAGTAGTACCCCAGCCAGCTCCCCCTGCTGTGCTTCCGGCACCTTCACCAGCTCCACTGCGACGTGGGACATGGTGGTGGCTGCTACCATTTTTTTTACTGCTCCTGCTTATTCTGCTGCTGTTTTCCAGCTTTGGCACGCTGCCTGCCGTGAGTGGAAGGGCCTTGCTGCATCTACCTGCGCTGTTCTTCTTTACGCAGTCTGATGCGCTCACGCAGGCAGAACGCCGTAACGGAGAACTGGAAATCCAGCTCAACGCGCTGAATGAAAAAGTTCGTACGCACATTGATGCCTGCATACCGCCGTCCACATCCCCCCGGGCGCCCTCTGTGCAAGTGATACCACTGCCCCCGGTTGCCAGCACAAAAACTGAGCCGCAACAGGATTTACATATCCCGGACAATCCGGGCAACCTGGATTTTATACGGGGCGGATGGCGCTGTGATACGGGGCTTGAGAATACGCGCACGCACGAACCGGTGGCCTTTGAGTTTTCCTTTGACGAGAAAGGCAAGGGCCAGGGGGTGGTGCATGAAAAAAACGACATTTGCACAGGTGAGGCTGAGGCATCCCTGAAGGATGACATGCTGCACATCACTCTGATGCCGCAGCAGTGCCGTAACAGCAAGACATCCTACGACGAGCTCCTCATCATCTGCCACAATGTTTCAGGCCGCGGCACCATGTGCAAAGGCACCAACAAGGATGGTTCGACGTGGGATGCCTATTTTAACAAGAATCGCTAGTGCCGACAGCACGGAAAAAATTTTCACAATGGCCCCTATGCCATGGAGAACTCAGGTGAAACATAGCTTGCTATTCTTGCTGGTCGTAAGCGTCCTCTTGCCAACCTGGAACGAAGCCATGAGTGCCGAACAGATAGGTAACCGCCGTCCTGTCGTAATTGCTCCAGGCACGCGTTCTCTTTACCTGGCCCCAGGTGCATTGATTCGTCTGCCCAATGGTTCCCAGACACGCATTGTCCGGCGACTTGCTGACGGCACCTTGCAGACCGAAGAAGGCGTTGTCATTACAGCGGAAGGGAACATCTCCGGAACAGAGCAGCCCGTGGTCGTCCTGGAGCCCGCTGCCACCCCCTCCACAGAACTTCCAGCTTTGCCAGAAACCCTGCCTGCTGTTCCTGGAGCAGTGGCCGCGCCATCTGAAAATACGGCCACACACCAGCCACCTTCTGTACCTGAAACAGCAGTTGCGCCAGAAAGAGGCGTATCTGATACTACGCCTAAACAGGATTCCGCAGGTGCACCCCCTTCTGCGCAAGAAGTGCCGATGCCCTCTGCTCAGGCCATTGTTACGCCCGAAGCCGCCGCACAGAAGCAGCCGGAACAACCCGGCCAGCTCACATTGGTTGAACTGCTCCCCATGACCACCATACCGCAGGCTCCTCCCAAAAAGGAAGACGAGCCACAAACAACACCTCCCAAGAAGCAGGCGCCCGATGTGAAGGAAACGCCGCCCCAAAAGGAAAAACCTTCACCTGCCCAGAAAGCTGAAAAGAAGGAGGCACAAAAACCCAAGCCAGAAGCAAAACGGAGTACGAAGCCCAAGGTTGGCGAAGAGCTGAGCATCCCTCCTGATGCGGCTAAGACCGGCAATCTGGATTTCTTGGAAGGATGCTGGCAGGGAACGCGCCCAGAATATTATTCCAAGCGTACTATCCGCGAATGTTTCTGTTTTGGTGCGCATGGCGGCAGCGGCAAGCGGCGCGTCATCGACCCCAGCGGCGGGCGTACATGCATCGGCGCCTCCTCGGCAAAACTGGGGAGCAATGGCGTGCTGACAGTCAAATCTGAAGGTGCCGCTTGCACAGACGGTGAGCGCTGGGGACAGGCGGAAATGGTCTGCAGAGGCAAGGGCCAGAAAACCCCCTGCTCCTGGATATTCAAGGATGCCAACGGCGGCAGGCAGGCATACGAAATTCCCTTTATCCGCGTTGAATCCTGCGGGAGGAAGTAAGCATGTTTGCTATGCCCAAATACAAGGAACGCATCAGCCTCATCCCTGGAGGCTGTCCTCAGCTCCTTGATTTTGCAGTAGATTTGAACAGTCTCCCACGCATCAGGCGCAGCTTTGAGGAACAGAGATGCGAAAGCACGCCCGAAGGCCATCAGGTGCAGCTCCATGCGCTTGAGGAAAATGACGAAGGCCAGTTGGTTGACGTGTTGGATCGTGCCAGAACGGCATCAGGCTCGGAATATGAGCTCGATGCGCGCAAAACTCTCCTGCCATGGCTGCAACGCTGGATTCCTGTTCCCTTCCTGCGTGAAAGAGAGCAACTGTGGGAAGACGGCCGGGAATGCCGCGTGGAATATGGCCCCACCAACTGGGCTCGCGTTCGTTTTGTCATGAGTGATGATGCCGCAGAAACGCTGCGCATTGTACTGGCCTTCGACATGCAGGTAGAGGAACGTAATGACGCGGCATACTGCGCGCTTTGCCCACAGGATGTGAATGCCCATGCACAGTTTCGGCTGGCCTGGCGATACCGCGACAATTCCTGGTTTCTCAACGAGGCATGGGTCGACAGCTGGCTGCGTGAGATCTGGACAGAATGGCAGAAAACCAATCGCCGCCGCATGGAAGACGGCCCGGAGCTGGAGCATCTGGCAAGCTATCTGACCATTCTTGAACTGCTGCACCACTGCATTGGCGGCACCAAGGTCTACGTGATCAATCCCTACCACCATAATCCCATTGACGTAGACCTCGTGCTCGATATTGGCAACTCCCGCACCACAGGCATTCTTGTGGAAACGCGCGCACAAAGCGCCACCAATCTCAACGACAGCTACCTTCTGCAGCTGCGTGATATGGATCGGCCGGAACATGTGTACACTGACCCCTTTGAAACGAGGGTTGAGTTTTCTGAAATCAGTTTCGGCAATGACGCGTTGAGCCGCCGTTCTGGCCGTCGCAGCCCGGCTTTTGTCTGGCCCTCGCCGGTGCGTATCGGCCCGGAAGCTGCGCATCTTTCCACCCTGTCCATCTGCGCAGAGGGCACAACAGGCATGTCCAGTCCCAAACGCTACCTGTGGGATGAACGCAATTGGGCACAGAGCTGGCGTTTTAACACTAAGGGTTTTGGCGAACCCTACGTCACGCGCGGTCTGCTGGCGCAGCAGGTCAATTCCAGTGGCACACCTCTCTGTTGTATGCAGGACAAACTGTTCACCCGCAATAAAATACTGCGCAAGCAAGAGACAGACAGTGCCTTTGAATCTCTGTTCACCCGTTCTTCTCTGATGATGTTCCTGCTGGTTGAGGTCATTCAGCAGGCGCTGCTCACCATCAACTCACCAGGGCAGCGAGGTCGACGGGATGCTTCTGATGTGCCACGCAGGCTTAGACAGGTGATTTTCACGGTACCTGCAGGCATGCCCATTGCCGAACAACGCATTTATCGCCGCTGGGCCAAATGGGCTGTTCACGTTCTCTGGGAAGCGTTGGGCTGGAGCCAGTACTATGTGGAAAAACCAGCCCCTCAACGCAAGGAAGGCCCTGCCGATTACCGCACAAGCCCTCAGGTACGCTGCAACTGGGATGAAGCCACCTGCACACAGCTTGTCTACATATATAATGAAATAACCCGCAAATTTCAGGGCGATGCTCACCTTTTCTGCTCTCTGTCCGGACGGCCAAGACAGGAATATGGCAACCTTCCCTGCGTGCGCGTTGCCACCATTGATATTGGCGGAGGAACAACGGATCTTTCCATCACGACGTTTAAGCTGCAGAGTGATGCTGGCTCCACCGCGCGCATGGTGCCTTATCCAGAATTTCACGACGGCTTCAACCTTGCCGGCGATGACGTGCTCTGTGCTGTGGTGCGCGAGCATGTACTGCCTGCCCTGGGTGAAGCCATGGCCAGAGCGGGCATCAAGGATACAAGGGCGGCTCTGGCGCATCTGTTCGGCCGAGACGTCATGGATCGCTCCCAGGAAAGCCGCAACCTGCGTATCCAGTTTATCCGGCAGGTGGCCGTACCCGTGGCACTGTGTATTCTTGCCATCTACGAGCAGGCCGACCTGCGTACCGGAACGGGAAGCATGAGCTGCTCTTTCCGAGATTGCTTCCGTTTCCCCATGGCAGCCAGCCCGATATCAGCCCAGGAATCCGCCAGCAATCCTGCAGATAATGGAACGCCAACGGTCCTGCCCTGCCCGTTACACCCGGCCCCCAATCAGGGTGCCTTGAACTATGTGGAAGAATATGTGCGCACTGCCACTGGCGACGACGGTTTTACATTGCTCGACGTCCCCCTGCGTATTGATCCCCGCCGTGTTGATGATACGGTGCGCACGGTGCTGAAGGATGTACTCGCCAACCTGTGTGAAGTCATTCACCTCTACGATTGCGATGCTCTGCTGCTTACAGGGCGTCCCAGCCGTTGGCAGGGAATTGTCGACTCCGTGTACGCCCTGCTGCCCGTGCCTCCGGACAGAATCCTGCCCATGGGCAACTACCGTGTTGGTGGCTGGTACCCCTTTGCCGACGCACTTGGCCGCATGACTGACCCCAAAACCACCGTGGTCGTGGGAGCCATACTCTGCACTCTTGCGGAAGGCCAGCTGGAAGGCTTTTCTTTTGACCCGTACAATCTAACCCTGACCTCCACAGCGCGCTTTATCGGAGAGATGGAGCTGAACGGACAAATCAAAAAACCCAAGGTCTGGTTCGAAGTGGATGTGCAAAACACTCAGGAATCCACCTACACCCGCACCATAACCTTCGGCGGCCCTATTGCTGTGGGCTTTCGCCAGCTGGATGTGGAACGCTGGACCACAACCCGTTTCTATTTTCTGGAATTCGTCAATGAGGATGTGCGCCGTACCTACGCTTCACGCCTGCCTTTTTCCGTTACGCTCAAGCTGACTGTGTCGGAGCTGGAGGAACGGGATGTATCTCAGCCCATGTCAGGAACAGATGCCACCGAACGCGACGAGGGTGAATTTGTTATTGAGGAAGTGTTGGACTGCCAGGGCAACCCTGTGAGCAATGCTCTGGAAATACGCCTGCAGACTCTGCCCCGCGATGAGGGTTTCTGGCTTGATACAGGCATCGTTTACGCATAGAGCGCCACAGGCAACTGCTGGGGCACAGGAGTCACAGTTATGGAAATATCGAGCTATTGCAGCGGGCTGGCCAAAGCCTGTGCAGAGGCCGGCGACTGGGTGACACGCAATGGCGAGCTGGTAAGAAATGAAGGTGAGGGCCTGCGCAGAGAACTGCGTCGCGCAGGGCGTCTCTTTCGTCGTTGTGCCCGGGCGTCACAGCGCAAAATGTGTGCCGGGGTATTCGGCCCGAGTCAGGCTGGCAAATCCTATCTTATTTCCGCCCTGGCCCGTGATGACAGCAATGCCCTGCTGGCCCAATTTGGCGAAGATACACACGATTTCATCAGTGAAATCAACCCCGAAGGCGGCAAAGAATCTACGGGGCTTGTCACACGTTTCACCATGACCGCGCCGGATTCAATACCGGACGGGTATCCTGTGCAAATCCGCCTGCTCTCGGAAACCGATCTGGTTAAAATCATCGCCAATACCTACTACGCAGATTGCGAGCACAAGGAAGAACCGCAAAGCAATATTCAGGCTACCCTGCAAACGCTTGCCAAACGTGCGAGTGAAACTTCTTCGCCTGTAGATCTGGACGCACTGGAAGACCTGCGTGAATATCTGCTCAAGGATTTCCGCTCCAAGGCCCGTGTTCAGGATTTGGAGCATGCGTACTGGGAACAGGCCCTTTCTCTTGGCCCACGGCTGGGTCTGGATGACCGTGTACTCATGTATGCCCTCATCTGGGACGAAGTGTCCGAATTTACCACCCTGTTGCGCACGCTGCTTCGTGCGCTGGAATCCCTGAACAATGCCGAAGAAGCCTTTGCCCCTATCGATGCGCTTATTCCTCGCGCAAGCAGCATCATTGATGTTGCCACGCTGGATGGCCTCCAGGAAGACTCCCAGGATGATAATGGCCTTACCCTCGTAACCACCCAAGGGCAGCGGGCTACTCTGCCACGCGCCGTAGTCACGGCACTCACTGCCGAACTGACCATTGTCAT
>CAJOMG010000014.1:54116-59438 GCA_905235595.1 uncultured Desulfovibrio sp.
CGGTACATATTTGACGATGTACGCCGTGAACTGCGCAAGGAAGGCATGCTCAAGGAAATGTTCCTGCGTGGCAAGGTTGCCTACCTCTTTCAGCGCTACTGCGCCGAACGTGAACTGACGAGCATGCTGCTCTGCATCGGCCCCAGCAACCAGGAGGTTCAGGACCTTCCCGGCGTTATCAACGACTGGATATGCTCCACCCATGGAGAACGCCCTGAAGACAGGGCCGGCAAGGAAATTTCGCTCTTTTTCGTGCTGACAAAATTCGACATGGAATTCGAGCAAAAAAAAGGCGCGCCGTCGGTGAACACTCGTTGGGACAACCGTCTACACGCCTCCCTGCTGGATTTTTTTGGCAAGCAGCATGACTGGCCGCATGAGTGGGACGGCACGCATGCCTTCAACAACCTTTTTCTCCTGCGCAATCCAAACTTCCGTTTTGACGCCATTCTGGAATATGATGCCGATGGTCGGGAAAAAGGCATCCGCCCCGACATGCAAAACTATGTTGGGGAGCTTGAATCCGCATTCATGAAGAGTCCCCTTGTGGCCGCGCACTTCAGAGCCCCCCGTACTGCGTGGGACGCTGCCATGCGCCTCAATGACGGCGGCATCACTCATATCAGGGAAAGCCTGAGCCCTCTCTGTAATCCTGAAATCAAGCGCACCCAGCTTTTACAGAGCATCAAGGACGCCCGCGAAAACATATGCCGTCGTCTCAAGGCGTTTTATAAAACCGACGACAAGGAGGAAACCCGGAAGCAGAAGCTGCTTCTGATCCGCACGCTCTACCAGCGCCTCGGTCATCTGGAAAATACACATCAGCGCCTCGGCCAACTTCTACACAATTTCACAGTATCGGATACGGATATTTTTGAACTGTACCCCGAGGCGTTCCGTCGTTTTCTTGAACTTTCGGATGAAGATTCCGTCATGTCACATGAAGATACTCCAGCAGAGGACATCGACATCACTGAAGTTGACCTTGACGCATGGGATCCCTTTGCCGCGAAAGCGCCTGTCAGTGACAGCGAGATACAGAAAAATGCCCTGCCGGAAAAGCGCGACGAGGCAGCTTTTTTTGCTTCTTACATCGAAAACCACTGGGTGGAAGAACTGCACCATCTGGCCGACGACGTCGCCATGCAAAAATTCTACATGCTCCCGGGACAGGATTTTTCGGCTCTGGTCAGCGAACTCGCCACAGGTGCTGCAAGGCTCGCCTTGCGCGACCAGATGGCAACTGCCTTCCGCAAGGCATCGGCATATGCCAATACGCAAAAGGAAAGCATTGTCCGCCAGCAGGCGGGCATTGCTGCCCATGTGCTCAACAGCTATGTGGATTGGCTGGGCTTTGACCCGCAGCGCAAGTCAGAAACAGAGCGCACTGTCAAGGCGGGAACGGGCAGCTCTGTTATTTTTTCACCACAGCCTCCAGTAAAGGGCTTCCCCACACTGTCCGAAACGCCAAGCCCATACACCAACGCATGGTTCAGTGATTGGTTGAAAGCACTTTATGCCCTGATCATGGACAATGTGAACTTTGACGGTGAACAAACCGTCAATGTCGAAGAAAATCTTGTTCTCGGCGGCATATTACAGCGTCTTACAGCAGAAGCATAACCCGCAGGACGGACAAGCGCACGTTAGTGAATGCGTTTACCCCTTGAAAAACAACGCGCCGGAATGACAATGCACATATCATACAGCAACGACACGCAACGTGGTGCAGGGCATGGTATACTGACCTGTATGGGCGAGCATTTTACTGGAGGCAATTACAGCATTGCCATTGAACGTGCCTCAGACCGTCTCTTTCTGTCTGGCAGCAATGAGTGGGGAGCACAGCAGACATACTTGCCAGTCGGCACAGCCAAGGCGCATACCGAGGAATTGCAACTTCTTCTAGGCCCGGCAATCGTCGACCAGCTGGATACGCAGGAACGCTACCGCATCCATCTTGCTTCCGATGACGGTCTTGCCGCAAAGGCATTGCTGCAGGTTGCCGACATCGTCTACAGTTCCTTCGGTCCCCTGAACAATGCCGTTGCCGTGCCACCTCCCCCTGCAGGCACGGTACTGCCAGCCACGCCTGAAGAACCCGTAAATGAACCGGCTGCTGAACAGCAACCTGATGCAATGCTGCCAGATATGAAAACACTGGCAGAAGAAGATGCTCATGCTGCAGAAGATCCTGCTGAAAAATCACATCCTGCAAGGCGCTTTCTTCTTCCGGTCGCCCTGGTAGTCCTGCTGTTGCTGCTTTGCGGCGGCGCCTGGTTTTTCCTGCACACTCCCAGTCAGCAACCTCCCCTTCCGGAAACAACTCCGGATACGGCCACAGAGAACCCGCCTTCTCCTGCACAACAACCCCCAGTGCAACAACCGCCAGCACCCAACAATACGCAGCAGCCCCCAGCTGCGCAGCAGGAAGACCCTGCCACGCCAGCTCCTACGGCAGAAGAACGTGTGAAACTCTTTTTCCAGGGGCAGGAAATAACACCCGAAGCTGCAGCCCGCCTCAGCCGGGAATTGCCCTCAGGCACGTCGGCGGAACAGGATGCTATCTATCGGCTCTATTACTTTGCTGCCGAACACGATGAAGCCTCTGTACTCATGGACTATGCAGCCTGTCTTGATCCGACGCGGCCGCAATGGGGCACTATCAACAAAGATGCCGTGGCAGCCTGGGAAGTTTATGAAAAAACAAAGTCCAGACGCCCGGAAGCCGCTGAAGCCCAGAGGGCACTGCGCACCTGGCTTGAGCAGCATGCTGCCGACGGCGACGGACAGGCAAAGTACTGGTTGCAGCAGCTGCCATAAGGACTCGGCCTCCATTTTGGCAGAAAAGGAGTTGTTTTATGCGCCTGCGCCATGTTTTCCGTTATCCTGTTCTCCTGCTTATTCTAATTCTCATGGGACTGTGTACCAGCGCCCTGGCGCGCGAACCTCTCAAGCAGGAAGGCAAGCAGAGTGTCTACCAGCGCGTGGTCACCCATCCCGGCGCACGGCTTTATGCCGGCCCGGAAGCCACTGCACAGGTGGTGCGTGCTGATGTTACCACCTTTACTGTAATGTACATTTACGACCGCAAGGGAGCGCGTCTTGAAGTAGGTGTCAGCAGCAACCACGCCGACGGGTGGATCGAAAGTGCCTTTGTGACGGAATGGCCACAGGCTATTACCATGGTCTTTACAGACAGAACAGGGCGTGCCCCGGTGCTTTTTTTCCGCAGCCACGATGCACTGGAACAGACCTGCCGTGCCGACGATATTGCAAGTGAGCTCAACACCTATGGCAAGGTGCTGGCCAAGGGCAATGTGCCGCCGAATTTTCCCGTTATTGCCACGGAACCGACTACTTCCGCCGTATCGGAGAAGAATTTCTATCTTCTCCCCGTCACGGGTATTGACGACCAGTTCTACGAACAGCAGGGGCCACGGTTGATTGAAGTGGCCTCCATCAACCCGGGGCTCAGCGCTCAAACCGGAGCCGGTGCAAAAGGAACTGCCCCCCAGAACGCCGCTGCGCAAAACACACCTCATGGTGCCGAACTGCGTACAGGCTTTGCCTTTGTCATCGATACCACCATCTCCATGAAACCCTACATCGACCAGACACTCAAGCTGGTGCGCAGTCTCTACGACGAGCTGGAAAAAAGCCCTCATGCCGACAAGATGGCCTTTGCCGTGGTGGCCTTTCGCAGTAGCATGAAGCGGACTCCCGGCATCGGCTACACGGCCAAGGTCATCTGTGACTTTACCACGGTCAAGAATCGCAAACGGCTTGAAGACGCCCTCGCCGGGGTGGAAGAAGCCACGGTTTCCACACATGACATCAATGAAGATGCTTTCGCAGGCATCAAGGAGGCTGCCGACAGCCTCTCCTGGCAGGATTATGCCAGCCGTGTCATGGTGATGATTTCCGATGCCGGGCCGCTGGGCGCCGGCGATCCGGACTCCCTCACTGGTCTTTCCCCGGAAGCACTGGCCGACTACCTGCGGACACATAAAATATACCTTACCGCCCTGCATGTTAAAAATCCCAAAAGTGTCAAAAACCATGCTTATGCGGCGCAAGCCTATCAAACGCTCACAAAACAGAGTGACAACCAGGCGAGCTATATCGCTCTGGATGCGTCCAATGCCTCCAAGGGGGCGCAGGCTTTTGAAAGCACCACACGCGTGCTGGCTCAATCCTACGCCAAGGTGGTACAGGCCACGGCAGAGCGGCGCTTCATCCAGCCCCAGAAGATGGAAGCTCCCCGGTCTGCACCCACTCCGGAAGATGAGGCCCGGCGTATTGCAGCCAGCACCGGCTATGCCATGCAGCTGCAGTTCTTTGGTAACAACCAGGGCAGCACTGCACCCCAGGTTGTGAAGGCATGGATAGCTGATGCCGATCTGGCAAAACTGGCTGCCGCACAGGGCAATGCCCCTGTGCTGGCCGTGGAACCTGCCGTACTCCTGACAAAAAGCCAGCTGAGCAATCTGTACAAGCAGCTTAAACTGCTTCTTCAGAGCAGCGAGCAGGCTTTCTTGAACGGCGACACCGACCTGTTTGCACAGATTCTTTCTGCGGCAGCGCAGATGCAGCGGGATCCCGGGCAATTTACCCTGCACCCGGACAGGAACCTTGCCGAAAACGGCCTGCTTGATGAAGTGCTGAACGATTTGCCCTATAAGAGCGTCATCGGCAGTATGACCCGCAAGGATTGGGAAGACATGTCCACCGGACAACGAGATGCCTTTATCAAGCGCATCAAGAGTCTGCTTGCGCGCTATGATGCCTATGACAAGGATTCCACCAACTGGGAAAGCTTCGGTGCGCAAAATCCCAACGACTGGGTCTACCGCGTCCCCTTGAGCATGCTGCCTTAACGCGCTCAGAAACAATGCTGTATACCATTCAGAACCTCACAAAACAGCGCAACCGCGCACAGGGTTACTGCCTGCACATACGCCATTTGTGCATACCGGAAGGCGCACATATTGCCATTACAGGCCCCAGTGGCTGCGGCAAAAGCACCACGCTTGATGTGCTGGGCCTTGCCCTGCAGCCGGACACAGCCGCCCGTTTCACCTTTGCGCCGCCAGAGGGCGTGGTGGACATCATGGAACTATGGCAGCATATACAGCACGACGCGCTTGCCGCCCTGCGCCTGCGTCATATGGGCTATGTGCTGCAGACGGGCGAACTCCTGCCCTTTCTGACCGTGCTTGAAAACATGACCCTCACGGCGCGCATGGCAGGCATACCGACGGCACAGGCCAGTGACACAGCCCATGCTCTGGCCAACCGTCTGGGCATAGGGCATTTGCT
>CAJOMG010000015.1 GCA_905235595.1 uncultured Desulfovibrio sp.
GCCGCCGAGCAGCCCGTCGAGCCCGCGCCCGAGACCGTGCCGCTTTTCAACACGAGCGGGAGCCTTGGGGGCTCCCGTCGCCTTTGTCGCCTTCTTGAGGAAGGGATTGTTTTTCTGTGCCATCGCGCCGATCAGAAATAGCCGTTCACGAACGGCAGCACCTTGACCACGTTGGAGCGGATGATGTTGACGAGACCGATCTGAAAGCCGCCGTCGCAGTTCTCGGCATAGTTGACGAGGCCGATCTGCGCACCGTGCAGATCCTCGGTCATGTTGAAGACGAGCGCGACCTGGGCGCCGTACATCGTTTTCGCAATGTTGCAGCCGAACGCCACCGTGGCGCCGTAGCTCTCGACGGAGCTGACGTTGGCGAGACCGGCGAGCGCCACGCCCTGCAATTCCTTCTGGAAGCCGCCGAGGAAGGACATCTGAAGGCCGTAGAAGTTGCCGAAAACCAGGCTGCCGAGGCCGGCGTCGCACCCGTAGACGTCACCGAAAACGACATTGGGGCCGAGCGTCGCGCGAAGGCCGTACACGTCGGCGCGGTTGATGTTGGCCAGCGCGCTGATCTGCGCACCGCACATCGTGTCGCGCACGTACGTGACGCCGCCGATGTCGAGGCCGTACATCTTGGGCGCGTCGGAGTAGAAGACGTTGAGATCGAGACCGAAGACGTCCCAGCGGTTGAGGCCCCACGGCAGTTGGACGGGCGTCGCGAGTCCAATGGCGACCGGCGTCCAGCCGATCGGGCCTTCCGTCGAATAGGTTTCCTCGCTGACTGCGAACGTTGGCGCGACCGCCGCGAGGGCGAGCGCCGCGAGACCGAACTTGATCGTATTCTTCATTTTGTCTTTTCTCCTTTTTACGGATTAAATTTTAGGTATAGTTTATAATTTATCGTGGGTGGAAGTCAAGCCCCGCTCGTATTTTGCCTTGCCGCGCAGGAACAGCCAGCCGGTGAGCGGCACCGTCAGGACGTAGAGCGCGCCGCAGACGCCGAGCGTCAGCCAAATGTCGCAGACGAGCAGCCCGATGAGAAAGAGCGCAATCGCGACGAAGAGCTGCACCTGCCCCTTGCTCGTGAAGTGGATCGCCTTGAGCGAGATCGTCGGCAGGCGCGAGGCCATCAGCGCGCCGACGAAGATGAGCGTCGCCATGCCGAACCACGGGTTCTGGAACGCATCCGCGAGCGCGGGATACTTGCTGCGCGCATCGAGCGCGATGGCGAGGATCGCGGGCGTCAGCACCATCCAGCAGCCGCCGGGCGCGGGCACGCCGGTGAAGAAATGCTTCCAGTACGGCTCGGGCGTCGCCTCCAGCATCGTATTGAAGCGCGCCAGGCGGAAGCAGTCGCACATCGCGTAGAAGAGCGCGCAGCTCAGCACGAGGCGCACCGTCTTCGGGTCGCAGCCCGCGTGCGTCGGGCCGCCCGTCAGCCAGAAATACATTCCCATCCCTTGATGACGGCGTTGCAGACGTGCCCCCGTTTCCGGCTGCTGCAACACAGGAAGCCCCCTCCGTTCCATGTGCCGGTCTGGCAGAAAAAGCCGCCCCGTATGGTCCAGCCGCAGAATTTCCTGACACGAAAACAGCCTGCGCTCCATCTGCGGAACCTGCTGCTGTGCATTTACAAGGACAGCGCCACAATGTACGTGTTGGCCCCTTTACCTATCTGGGGCAGGTAGCCCTGACCTATCTTGTACTGCTGGATACCACGGATGCTCTTGTACTGCTGGACCAGCATGCCGCCCATGAACGCGTGCTGTATGGCAGACTTACTCGTGGCAAAGCCCATGACGGACAGCTGCTTGCGCTGCCCCTGCGCCTTTCCCTTCACTCCGCTGAAAAGGAACGTTTTTTCCAGCTGCGCACCCAGCTGGAGAGCCTGGGATTTGTCTTTACACACACTGATGCCGACCTGTGTGTGACAGCTATGCCTGCCATGCTCACACGCGCCGAAACAGAGTGCTTTTTGCGTGAGGCGCTGGCCGGGCGCAAAGCCGATCTGGCCGGCATGTTCGCCTCCATGGCCTGCAAAGGTGCCATCAAGGCAGGTCAAGCCCTTACTGATGACGAGGCCGCAGGACTCATTGCCCAGTGGCTCGCCACACCGGAACGCGAGTATTGCCCGCACGGTCGCCCTTGCGTGTTGCGCTGGGACGCTGGCGATCTGGAAAAACTGTTCAAGCGGCGACAGTAGGGCTATTCGGCAAGAGTGTGCAATACCCCTCACAGTTGCAGCCAGGCCCAAGCCCGTGTACAAGAGCGGCATACCCTCTTGTTATGTCTGCACCCTGTGACTGCAGCGGAACAGGACTCCACATTCCTAACAGGTGTACGTTATGAACGAACCATTGCAGCCACTTATGTCATCCAGACCCATGGACCATCTCGACGAAGTGGTGGAACGCCTGTGCAGCCCGGCATCCCTGAATGCCGTACGGCACCATTCCCTGCGTTCTGCAGATATGCCCTCGCTGGCCGCTCTGTCTGAAATTCTGGAACGCCTGCGCGCCGCTGTATTCCCCGGTTATTTCGGCGTAACACGCGTTCGGCGCGAATCCCTGCGCTACCATCTGGCTGCCAACCTGGACAGCATCTATCGCATGCTGGGAGAGCAAATTGTGCGCGGGTTCTGCTTTGGCTGTGCCGGGCAGAACCTACCCTGCCCTTCCTGCAACGAACAGGGAGAACAGGCAGCCCTGGCTTTCATGGATCGCCTGCCTGACATCCGTCGCATGCTGGCGGGTGACGCCCAGGCCGCCTTTGAAGGCGACCCCGCGGCCACCAGTCCCGGCGAGACCATTTTTTGTTACCCATCTCTGCGGGTAATGTTCCACCATCGTATTGCGCATGAGCTGTATCTGCTCAAGGTGCCAGTGATTCCACGCATCATTTCAGAAATGGCCCACAGCACTACCGGCATTGACATCCACCCGGGCGCAGACATCGGCGAAGATTTCTTCATTGACCATGGCACAGGTGTAGTCATTGGCGAAACCTGTATCATCGGTCGCAGCTGCCGCCTGTACCAAGGTGTGACGCTGGGGGCACTTTCCTTCCCCAAAAATGCGGATGGCACCCTGACCAAGGGCATTCCTCGCCACCCGGTGCTGCGTGACAACGTCACTGTTTACGCCGGTGCAACCCTCCTGGGACGCATCACCATCGGCAAAGGGGCCGTCATTGGCGGCAATGTATGGATTACGCACGACGTGGCAGAAGGCGCACACGTCACACAGGGGCGACCCAATGCTTAACCGAGTTGGTCTGTCCTTTGCCTTGTACCTTATCCTGTGCGTGACTGTGGCCTGTGCAGCAGGGTGTGGAGTGCAGGTGCAACCCAAAGGCCAGGTGATCACCAGCATGCAAGTAGGCAGAAGATAAACGTACCATGGAAAATGGTCATGCAATTCCCGATAGTAAGCATCATCCTGCCTGTCTATAATTCCGCCCAGTGGCTATCCACAGGGCTTGACAGTGTACTGGCGCAAGACTTCGACGACTTTGAATGTATCTGCGTCAACGATGGCTCCACTGATGCAAGCCTTGACATCCTGCGCAGTTATGCCAGCCGTGATTGCCGTTTGCACTGTATTGACCTTCCAAGCAACGAAGGTGCTGGCCCTGCAAGAAATGCAGGATTGCATGCTGCCAAGGGCCGTTTCGTATGCTTCATGGATCCCGACGATACCCTTCCAACAGATTCATTATCTTCAAGATTGAGCGTACTCCTGGAATATAACGCTGACGCCGTTCGCGCAGGGTGTACCATTGTTTCCGGGGGTACACGCGAAATCAAACTGCCCTGCGAAGGCATCTACCCCGGCATCTGCCCCAGTGGTACGGATGGTGATAACAGCCTCAACGACGCATTTTTTTTTCATGCGTTGGGAGATCATTGCTGCTTTCTGTTCCGTAGAGAAATTCTGATAAAGAACAGAATATTATATGGAAGACTCTATAACAGTCACGAAGATGTTCTATTTCTCATGAAATTATTCTTTATTCATAAAAATATTACATTCTTAGGAAAAAGTATTTATAATTATAATTATATAAATTCATGTTCATTATCAAATAGCTCAATAGGTATTGAAAGATTTTATGCTGTCTTATATATATTAAAAATATTTTACAGTATGGCAAAGGCAGCTGCAAAAATACGATATGCTGATAGTGCCTTTACGTATTATATGCAGTATTGGATCAGTGTAGTCTATAACTGTCTTGCAAATGGATATGTTACAGAAAATGATATTACGAAAATGCATGAACATCTTCATGCACTGGATATAGAGTATGATATCTATCCAAGACTTACGGCTTCCCGGGAAGAACTTATTATTTTGAAACCCCTGCAGGAATGGTTTATTAAGGTACTGCTGCTGTTACGACAAGGCAGGCATGAACATGCGCACCTGCTGGCACATTCCGTAGGCGAAGTCTCCCTAACGCACACGGTAGCCTGACAGGCATTTGTCTATCCTGCTGCCCCTATCGGGGCAGCAGGCGTTCCTCAACGCTCACATCCACCACAACCTCACGCGAAGGCAGCGACTTATCAATGCGTACGGTGCCGGCAGGAGCATTGCGCATTGGCTTGACGTGGCGCACTTCCGCATACTGAATACATGCACGGGCTGCGTCTTTCTGCCAGCTTTTGACAGCTGCCAAAGCTCCGGCTTCCTCCAGCGTACGCTCGGGCACTTCCTGCCCACCATGGGCACGGCGTATGATTACATGGGCACCAGGGCCGTTTGCTGTATGCAGCCAGATGTCATGGCCCGCCGCCAGCCTGTGTACAGCCAGATTGCCCCTGGCATCACGCCCACGCAGCAGCGTGAACCCGTCGGAACTTACAAAGAGCTGTACATTTTTGGGCAAACCTGATGGCCTGGCGGCTGTCTTCCCTTCTGCGGGAATCACTGGCGTTCCCAAGCCCGCCAGACCAGCTCCACCAGACAGCATAGCCCGCGTATCGGCCAGCTCTGCCTCCAGGGCCGTGCGACGCCCGGTAAGAAGCTCAAGCCCGCGCTTGCCACGCTTGGCAACGTGAAACAAGCGGTCCATCTCTTCACGCACGCTGAGGCGTATGTCCAAGGCAATATCACGAGCAGGACCGTGAGCGCCCTCTGCCACATGCACCGAGGCCATATGTGCGTCTGTGGGCCAGCGCCATATATTTTCCTGCAATGCCAGGGCATTGCTGTGACACCGGACCATAGCCGTCAGGCGTTGTTCTTCCTCGTGCAGCTTGTCCAGCAGCCGCATGAGCTTGCGCTCCCGCCGGGCAAGCGGTATAGTCGCCGCACGGGCTTCCTGTTGCGCAAGACGCGCCAGCACCAAATCTTGCCCGGAGCGCTCCAGCAGGAGAAGTACTTCCGGCCCGCTCCGTACGGCAATGCGACCTTTTGCCTCACCCGGCATCAGCAGGCCCTGTTGCAGAGCCGGGGGAAGTGGCCAGGCCGAAACATGCCGCACAGAAGAAGGCATGGCCTCCCCCTCAGGGGCGAAACCATAGCAGAAAATGTCACCGCCACCATCACACAGGTCTTGCAGCAAAGCCCATTGTTCCGCCTTTTCCAGGTAAATCAGGCTGCGACGCAGGGCCGGAGTGAGTACAGGCCACTGCCGCCAGTGCTCCAGTGCAGTGGCAAGTTCTCCAGGAGTCGGCCAGAGCAAAGACTCCTCTTCCGGAGACTCATCTTCTGACAGATAGTGTATAGAGGCCCCTTCGCGCAAATCCAGCAGCAGCCAAAGCAAATGCTCAATATTTCCATCGGGCAAAGAGGCTGCACAACCTTTATTGCCAATGAGCCTGGTGGCAGAACCGTTTGAAAGCAACAACCAAAGACGGCGCGCACACCACTGCACAACACATGCGGCAACTCTACGGCCCGTCGTATATTTGCGCAAGCGCATGACAGAGGCAGAAGGAGCATGACCAACGGTAACACGCTGCCTCGTGAGAAAACAGAATGGTTCCTTCCGGCCAAAGCGCAAGCAAAGCTGCTGTTTATGAGCGCCAAAAAAGGTCATCACCAGAATATCCGGTGATGGTTCCTGCAGCTTCTCTACCCTGCTCCCAACAAGTAACGGAGTGGCAGCATCACAAAATCTACGAAAAAGGTGGGCATCCATGACAGAAAAAAACTCAATAACGCACGCGCTTCATGAAGAGGGTAAGATAAGAAAGGAGGAGAAAAAGCGCTGTGCGAACACATGCCGTCCCTTGAATCGCGTTCTGCAGGCGGCCCGGCATGGCCCGGCTATGTGAACGTTCTAGTCGCCGCGCAGGTGTTCATCCTCTTCCTGCTTGGCCTTGCAATTAATGCACAACCGTGTCACTGGTCTGGCCTTAAGGCGCGCCACACTAATTTCTTCGCCGCATTCTTCGCAAGTACCATAGGTGCCATCGTCAATACGTGTGAGAGCAGCCTGTATCTTGCGAATAAGACGACGCTCACGATCACGAATACGCAGAGTGAAAGCCCTGTCTGACTCTGCGGTGGCACGGTCTGCCGGATCAGCAAATACCTCATTGCTGTCCGTCATTTCCTCGAGTGTGCTATCACCCTTCTGCTTGGCCTCTTCCAGCATCTTGGTAAGAAGGTTGCGAAAATACTCCAAATCATTGTGATCCATAAAAACCTCCGGCTCTTGCCGCTAGGGTCACTGACAGACACTGTATCATCTTATCGCGGAGCGCCGTCCGTAGCACACATCTTTCTTGTCTGCTATAAGTGTGTAAGATAACTTTCCGTCTGTTTTTTGTAAAGGTGGAACGTCAACTTTTTGCGCGTCGTCAGCCCCAACAGGAGGCTCAATACAACACACGTTGCAAACCCATCTTCTGGCTGTACATGCTTGCAGCTCTGGCAGAATCTCCAGTGTTAGCCGTCTTGCAGCCGGAAGCACTGCATGCTACACAACACATTTTATGGCGCCTTGTGCAAAAGATTTCAGACATGCAGGAGCGGCTATGATTGATCTCAAACTCGTACAAAAACAGCCAGAACTTCTTGGCAGAGCCTTGGCGAACCGCCATTCAGATCTTAATGTTGATGATTTTCTGCGACTGGACGCACGGCGCCGGGAGCTGCTGACAGAAGTGGAAAGCCTCAAAAATCGTCGCAATGCGGCTTCAGCAGAAGTAGCTGCCCAAAAACGCAAGGGAGAAAGTGCTTCGGATCTTCTGATGGAATTAGGCAGAGTTGCGGAGCGCATCAAACAGTTGGATGGCGAAACAGCCAAAGCAAAGGCCGACGTAGAGGCGTGGCTTATGCGTGTGCCCAACCTGCCTGATGCTTCTGTTCCAGTAGGACGCGACGAGACAGAAAACGTGGAAGTGTGCCGCGTGGGTGAACCACGCGACTTTGATACCCCGCCGCTTGAACACGGCGCACTGGGCGTTGCTTTAGGCGGATTTGATTTTGAACGAGCCGCACGTCTCACAGGCAGCCGCTTTGTGGTGGAACTTAACTGGGCAGCCCGCCTGGACAGGGCACTGGTCAATTTCTTTCTCGACCAGCACACCCGTCATGAGGGCTATATTGAAGTCTGCCCGCCCTATATGGTCAATCGGGCCACCATGACAGGCACTGGCCAGCTGCCCAAATTTGAGGAGGACCTCTTCAAGCTGCGCGAGGCCGATTACTACCTCATTCCCACTGCCGAAGTGCCGCTGACCAACCTGCATGCCGGCGAAACCCTTGATGAAACGGATCTCCCCCGTGCCTACTGTGCCGCAACGCCCTGTTTCCGGTCCGAAGCCGGATCTGCCGGCAAGGATACGCGAGGCATCATCCGCATGCACCAGTTCACCAAGGTGGAGATGGTGCGCTTCGCCCACCCGGATGACAGTTACAACCAGCTGGAGATCATGCTCGGGCACGCCTGTCATTTGCTGGAACTGCTGGAACTGCCCTATCGTGTCATCACCCTCTGTACCGGCGACTTGGGCTTCAGCGCCGCCAAGACCTACGATGTTGAGGTATGGATGCCTGCACAAAAAACGTATCGTGAAATATCCTCCTGCTCCAACTGTACGGATTTTCAGGCTCGCCGTGCCAACATCCGCTTCAAGCCAAAAACTGGCAAGGCAACCTGGCTGCATACGCTCAATGGCTCCGGGCTGCCCACCGGGCGAACCATGGCTGCCATTCTGGAAAACTGCCAGCAAAAGGATGGCAGCCTCGTGCTGCCCAAAGCGTTGATTACCTATATGGATGGCGTGGAAATTATAGAGCCCAAATAGCACTTGAAGATACTGTCCGTTCAGGCTGAAATTGGCCTGAACGGCTGCTACGACTTGCCTCTTTTATGCTCTGGATGTACGCTGGAGTCTAGACTTTTGTTATATTATTGAAGCAAGGGGATTTCATGACCAGCGAAAAGCGCAAAAAAAAATCTTCCGGCACAGCACCTGCGCAAAAACCAGGTGCAGCTTCTCCCCCAGACACAACCTCGTCCCCTGTTTCCACTTCCAGCACAGGCACAGGGGAACGGGGCTTTTTCATTTTCAGCGTAGGACTCGCGCTGGTCGTAGGTATTTTTATTGGCAGTTTTGTTCCCCAGATTCTTGACTCCCCAACAGAAAAAACCATTGCTGCGTCTCCACAGCCTCCTGCGCCTCCAACCCCTGCACCTGCCCCTGCGCCTGTACCTGCCCCCGCGCCTGTACCTGCCCCCTCACAAGCACAGGCACAGGAATCAACGCCGCAAGAGCAGCCCAACCTACCCGTTGAGCTGGCTACAAAAATCGCCAGGCTGGAAAAAGCTGTATTGCAAGAGCCAGACAATCCCCGTTCCTGGACGGAATTAGGCAATCTTTATTTTGACACGGGCAAGCCTGCTAAAGCGATTTCTGCTTATGAGCGCTCCCTTGCCCTTATGCCGGACAATGCCGATGTTCTGACGGATCTCGGTATCATGTATAGAGAAATGGGCGCATTTGAAAAGGCTGTTACGACATTCCGTCGGGCTTCCAGTGTCAACCCCCGACATGAAAACGCCCTATTCAATGAGGGAGTGGTGCTGTATTTCGATCTGCACCGCAGTAATGATGCCATGAAAGCCTGGCAGCGTCTGCTGGCTGTCAACCCCGCTGCCCGTGCTCCAGATGGCCGATCTGTTTCTGATATACTCAAGTCGCTGCGCTGACGGATAAGCAGTGCCACCAAGCCGCGCAACACACGTCGTGTGTCCGGCATCAGTGTGAGCTATGGGCATGCAACAAGGATTTTCCGGCGTATCTACAGGCAGAACAACTATGATTACATTTTCTTCCATTATCTCCCCTGTATGTCTGCGGGCCTGTGTTCTTTTTCTGAACATTGTCTGCATGTCTTGCGTTCTCCCTATGGCAGCATACGGAGGCATGGTGTCCCCCGTTCCCGCAGCGCCCTGTGTACCACTGCTGCCGGATCTGGACTATTACATTGACGTGACGGGCACCATGGATGTGGAGGAAATAGCCACCCCTGCCAATGCGTCAGCCTTTCACACCCTGAATGTCAAAAATCTGCCAGATGTCGTGGGTGTCACCTGGTTGCGATTCACCCTTGCACCATTGCAGGAAGGAGAGCATCCACAGGCCATTCTCCTTGATTTGGGGCAGGATGTGCCCGCCGGTTCCGTGCTTTATGAACCACGCATCAACCCTGTTACTGACGGTCTTGAGTGGCGTGAGGTTCCACCGGGAGACCGTAATCTGCTGTTGCTTCCCGAAGCGGGTCCGGAACCACGCACCTGCTACATCCGCCTTGATGGCCTGCCCGGGATATGGTTCTCCCCCATGCTGCGTACCCCGCAGAATGCCGCCATTGACTGGACAAGACTTTCACATAAAGCCGCTTTACTGGCACTCTGTGTTGTCATGCTCTTATGCCTTTTGCGCGGTTTTTCTGAAAAAGGACAGTGGCGTATCTGGACCTCCCTGTATGTGGCTATGGCTATTGTACACGGTTTTATGGGTATGCCCGCCTATGGCTCGGGCGGAATTACTTCAGGACAGGCAGCTGCGGTATTGAGCCCGGGGTTGGCCTTGATGTTGCTTCCCCATGTTGGCCGTCATCTGTTACGCACCAAGGGTCGCTCACGCCTCCTGGATGTACAGTTTGTGCTGCTTACCCTGCCAGGTGCCGTGCTGGCCTTGCTCCCACTTCTGCCAGGCTTTGGCTGGACCATACGTTACCTTTCTCTATGGCCAGCTTGTACGCTCCTCTTCACGTTTACCGCACTTTGCGGAGCGGTTATGGGCCTGGGAGGTGCCCGGCGCTATCTGCTGGGCTGCATCATTCCCCCTCTTTGCGTTGCTGCCGGTATCCTGGGCATGGATTCAGGTTATGCACCGGCACTTCTGGCCTCATCTCCTCTGTGGGGCACCGCGCTTAGCGCGCTCTTGATCGCTGGTACAGGCCATCCACGCGATGCTGCGCAGGAAAATCAAACGCAACAAACGCCCCAAGGCACTATGTCCCTAGACGCAGTATTAACAAGCCACACCATGGATGATGCCCCCATCACGCTTGATGAGCCGCTGGACGACCCCAACCTGCGTCTGCTGCCACCTCTCTCGGTCAGCAATACGGATGATGCCCACAAATCTTTTGCACATGACAATCATCATTCTACAGAAGGCGCATCCACATACAATGCCAGTAGACCAGACTTCCATGAATGGGAAAATCTGTTGCACCCCCCCCTGGATCGCCTGATACGAGAAGGTGCAGCTCTTGGCAAATGCTCCTTGCCGCCGGCGGTACGACAGTATGCGGAAAACATGCTCTATGCTGCCAATGAAATGGCGCAGCTTTTAGATAATCCGGGAAAAACGCCAGAACAGACCCAATGCAATGAAACCCCCACTGTCTTCAATCTGCAACACCTTGTGCGTGAAGCACATGACAGTGTCGCTGCCACAGCGGAAAGTGCAGGCATTGGCCTGGCCTGGTATATGCCGCCCCTTCTTGGACATATGTATGAGGGTTTGGCACAGGCATTGCGCGAAACACTTGAACTGCTGCTGGAAAGTGCCGTACGCGCCACATCACATGGTGCTGTACACATCTCTGTTGCACGCGTGCCAGGCAGTGCTGAACCAGGGCATTTACTCTTTTCAGTGACAGACACCGGCTCAGGCATTCCTCCACAAGGACGATCCTCTCTGGCACTGACTCGTGCCTGGGAACTGGCAGGTGCCAACGGCGGTTTTCTGAACGTGGAATCAGGCCCTCAAGGCGCATCCATTTCCTTTACAATGCATCTCACTCCACTGGAAACCATGGAGACTGCGTCGGAAGCACAGGCACAGCGGCTGCCAACTATCGCGGTCATTGCGGATAATGCCGTTGACCGGCAAGCACTTGCCCACATGGTCACGTCTTTAGGCTGCAAAAGCACGGAAGCGTGTACCATGCACGAAGCCCTGCAACGCAACAGGGAAGCTCCTGCCCTAATGGTTGTGGCTCAGCCAGCGCACGACACCCCTGCAGAAGGCGATGCTCTGGGTCGTTTTGAAGCTGAGGCCATGCAATCGGGATTACCCGTCTTTAAGGCACTGGCCATCACAACCGACGATAGATCATGGGAATCCCTTGCAGAAAAAGGATACACACACGCATTGCTTGAACCGGTGGATGCCAAGGCTTTTGCCGCCACCGTACATGAGGTTTTGCAAGAAGCGGGGTTCTCTGCGTCTGCTCAAACAGACATCACTACTTCCCCCGATGATCACTCGAAGAATCCGTCGCCACTGCCGGATCTCTTTGGCACAGATTCGTCCTCGGCAACATCAAGTACGCCGGACGCAATCCTTCTGCCTGAACCAGATGATATGGCAACAGGCACTGCGGTTATTCAGAATACCGAAGAACAACCGCTTTCCCTCAATACGGATGAAGGCATTGCCCAAGATATATATGCAAAGCCGCAATCCACGCCGCCTTTAAGGGAGGAGCCTGTACTTCCTCTGCAAGAACCCATCGTCCTTCCAGTACCGGACCTGCCTCAAAACGGAAAGGATTCAGCCGTACACAATCTTACAGAGGCCTCCCTTTTCACAGATGCCCAGGAAACGAATTCTGAAGCACCAATGGAAGGGGCTGCTGCCATGGATAACAGTATCGGAGAATCCAGGCTGGCACCAGTTCCTAATAATACACACCCTGAAAATGGTATAGCCCGTTCTGGGGGTATTACGGCATCCATGAGCACTTGGCAGGACGATTTTGACGAATGGGTTGGGGAACCTATGCCTCTGGGCACATCCGTTGCGCATAAAAATTCTTCCTCACAGGCGCAAAAGCCCACTGCTTACACCAGCACGGCAAAATTGGCTCCTGTATCTTCTGCAACACATTCCTCCTACGTCAGCCCAAGTCTGTCTGCGCCCGGGGAATGGGTTGGAGAACCCATGCCTGTGACCAAGCCCGTTCTGCCAGCCGAATCCCACAAAGACACGCCCGAATTGCCACATACTGATGCCGGCAGACGCATTCTCAAACTTCTTGGCAGTTCCGGTGATATGCCAGAGCAGACATCTGACAGCACCATACAAAAAAATATACCTGAACAGCAGATACAGGCGCCAGACATGGACGAGGATGTCGCTGAAAGCCCCTTCCAGGCATCCGGTTCTTTCATAAATTTCATTGCTGGTGCCAGCCAAGAACCCCCATCTGCAGAGCCGCAAAAAGGAAACACGCCTGAACCCAATGTACAGGCTCAGGATTACGCATCCGATACGGTTATGCAATCCACGCAAGCCGATGGACCCGCAGACATAGAGGAACATGAACCTACTGCCCAGCCTGAAACGCCAATACAAACTGAACCCGTCGGAGCCGATCAAACCATTCCTCAGCTTATTGCACGGCTTGATGCGGCCATACAGGACGCCCAACAAGGGTATAAGAACCGTCGCTGTATTGTGGTGGGCGAAGCTGCAGAACGCATCGCCTCAGACTCTGACGCTTTTGGCTTCCGTGTATTAGCCCGTATGGCCCGCTGTGTGGAGCGTGCAGCCAAAGCCGGGGACTTACAAGCTTTGCAGGACCTGTTGCCGGAGCTGGTGGTAGCGGTAGAGCGCAACCGCATTGCTCTGACCCCTCGTCATTGATGTTTCAACCCTTGACCCCTTGACCAATGTTTGTGAGGAATCCCCATGTACCAAACCATACTTATCCCCGTCAGTGGCAAAAATGGCCTTTCCCGTACGCAGACAGTTTTACATAGCGCCCTTCCCCTGGCAGGGGGAAGCATCGTGCTATTGCATATCTTTGAACCCATTTCCCTCATCCTTGGCGGACAAAACCATGCCAGCCTGCTTGCCGATGCCAAGGCCAAAGGACAAACTCTGCTCAATACAATAGGTGTAGATTTGGAAAAAAAAAGGATTCCTTACCGATGCCGCGTAGAGGAAGGCACTGTGGCAGAAACCATCGTGCGCGTATCACATGAAGAAAACGCCGACCTTATCGCCATGTTTACCGATGGCCGTGACGGTCTTCAGGATATGATGCTGGGTTCCATCACCGAACGCGTCCTGAGAAATACGGATACGACGTTGCTTGCGGTACGCCATTAGAAGACATGGTCAAGCCTATCTGTATTGGCAATCCCAGCCATGACATGTATTCAGAACCATGTTTCCTATTGCTGAAACCCTTGGCCTCTTGACCATCCACAGCCTATCATGGGTGGCCGTATGCCATGCATTGCTAACCAAGCATGATCCCCGTGCAGCCTTGGGATGGACTGTTACGGCGTTGCTGTTACCCCTTGTCGGCCCCCTTCTCTATGCCTGTTTCGGTATAAGCCGGGCAGAAAGCCGCGCCAGCCGCATCATGCGTAACCAGGCTCCTCTTGAGCCGGAGTATGCGCATCCTCCCCTGGCCAAAACAGCACAGGAATACATTCCTGACGACATCGCACGCATGGAGCGCATAGGTCGTGTACTCACGGAACAGCATTTATGTGGCGGTAATGCCTTGACGCCCCTGCACAATGGCGACGAAGCTTATCCCGCCATGCTTAAGGCCATTCATGAAGCGAAAGATCATGTTTTTCTGTGTACCTATATCTTTAATAGCGGAAAAACAGCTTCGGCCTTTACCAATGCCCTCGCCCATGCTGCGGCCCGTAAGGTGGATGTTCGCTTACTTGTGGACGGCATTGGTGTTTTTTATTCTTTACGCAAACCCTGGAAACAATTACCCCAACAGGGTGTCAAAGTTGTAAGATTCTTACCCCCCAGCCTGTTTCCTCCCAATTTCAGCATCAATCTGCGCAACCATCGCAAGATGTTGATTTGCGACAACGTAGCATTTACCGGAGGCATGAATATAGCGGACGCCAATCTGGCCGCTGGAAAAACAAACTATGTGAAGGACATACATTTTCGCTGTGAAGGTCCCATAGTCCATCAGCTACGACGAGCCTTCTTGCTAAACTGGGGATTCTGCACAAACAACTATACTCCCCTGCCGCCTGCCTGCTCCCTTCCAAGAGGTGAAAGCCGCTGCCGCATCATCATGGACGGCCCAGGTTCTGGAGTGGACATCCTCGACGACGTTTACTGTGGCGTCATTAATGCTGCCCATAATTATGTGCGCATCATGACACCTTATTTTCTCCCCTCACACGGACTTGTCTCTGCCCTGCGCTCAGCTGGCCAGCGGGGAGTGGATGTGCGCATTGTTTTGCCCGCAAAAAACAATCTCTTCTACGTACACTGGGCGCAGTTTCGCCTTCTGCCAACATTGCTGAACGCCGGTGTACGAGTTTGGCTGCAGCCCCCCCCCTTTGCCCATACAAAATTGCTGGCTGTAGACAACTACTACGTCCAGATTGGTTCCGCAAATCTGGACGCACGCAGTCTGCGTCTCAATTTTGAACTGAATATGGAAGTATTCGACCGCAATCTCAACGCGCATATTGCCGGCCACATCGACAATGCCATCCACCTAGGACGTGAAATCACCTCTCAATGGCTCGAATCTCTGTCACTGCCCATCAAACTGCGCAACGCCGCCTGCTGGATTTTTTCACCCTATCTATAACGCCCTGTCCCTTGCCTGCCAATCACAAGACAATAATACGTTACCCCGCAGCAAACACATCCACGATATCGTGCGCATCCATATCAGGCCTGATGGGATGCAAAGAAAGGCGGCGAAAATCTTCCGGACTGTCCATATCCAACTTAAGATCCGGACGCCGCAGCCATTCTTCCTCGGGATCAAAGGTACCGATCCTAAATTCGGCTTGATGATCCCAAATATAATTGCAGCAATGTTCTCGCTGCGCCGGGGTATCGGCTTTTGCCGCCATGTACTCCAGCAGCTCACGAGAAATAATTTCTGCACCGAGCCCATCCGGCCAGAGATTATTGCGAGGAATATGGTTATAGGCGTAATCCCATGTACCCTGCATATAAAAATCTACAAGTCTGTCAACCGCTGTGCCCCAGATAAGCGGATTATCCGCACAAACACGCACTACAAGTCCGGCATCAGCTTGTTGTGCTGCCAGACGATATCTTTCCAACACATTGTTTTCCGGGCCTGTCATGCAGGGTATATGTCTGCGGTGCAAATGCTCCAACAGCACAACATCAAGATCTGTATCCGGCACGGCCACAAGAATGCCGTCCAATCTGGTTGCCTTAGCAAGGCGCTGTGTCAGCCAATCAATAACGGGGATATCACGCAGGCAAAGCAAAGATTTCAGAGGCAACCGGCTGGAACCCAGCCGTGCTTGAACAATTGCGATAACTTTGCCATATGCAGACATGAGACATTCCTCACTGCAGTGGTTTTACGGTTCAAAACCGCATTACTGTTCTTCCAAAATAGCCTGTATCAATCCCACAACGCGCGCCTTGTTAGGTGTAAAATCCAGATGGTTTTGCCGCTCCCAAAATCGACGTCTGCGTTCACCCTTGAGCATGGCAAGAAAGACATTGCGAATCTTGACGTCGCTCACCCTATCCATGATGCCCACAAAAGCGAACCCATTTCTTGGTCTGGCAAAGGTATGGCGGGCCTCTCGTTCGTGCGTGGCGAGTACCATGGCCGGTATGCGCATGTGGGCGAGTTCGTAAACTGTACGTCCTGCCGAACAGATGGCGAGATCGGCCCCCTCCATCATGCGACTCATGACATTGGTAGCCCAAGTGAAATGCACACAGGGGTTATGCAGCTTACGCAGATGCGCTTCCATGGCATCCTTATGGGCATAACCAGGGCCTGCTACCAACCTGATGGTCATCCCAGCGCCCCGGCAAATGGGCTCAATAATATCAAGCACACGCCGTGAGCAGTCCCATTGGTCCGTTCCACCAAATGTGACGAGCACTGTCTTGGGCTCTGGTCGAAAAGAATTGCGGACCGCATTGAGAAATTCATCGCGCAGACAAAAATAGGCTGGGCCACAACGCAAATGCTCTGTTGCAGAGGTGTCTTCATACAGGGCATTGATCACCAGCTGTGCCCGTGCCGCGCCAGCTCCTACGTCCTCAAAATTGATGCAGCGAACGCCAGCATCTATTAGCCGATCCATATAGTCCGTGCTGGTATTCAAAATATCGTTGATAACCAAATCAGGCCGCTGAGCAAGCACAGTGTCGGCCAAGGTTTCATCACCTTGACGGATGATAGGGTAATCCTTCTCTGCAATACGTTCTACTGCAAGCTCACTCTCTCTTGTGCACACAAAACTCACTTTGTGACTGGTGATTTCGTGAGCCAGCATAAGTGCGCGGAAGACATGTCCCATGCCGATGGCAGGCCAACCAGCCACCACAAAAACCATATGACGTCTTTCAAGTAACCGTTCGCATATCCACCAGTCCTGGTATCCCTGAATTTCAATTGCTCTGTCACCTAGAAACCAGGGTACAACACGACCAGGCACTAGAGGGCTCTGTGCATTGGCAAGCGGCGCCAGCCGCAGGATAAGTAATGCACGACTTTCCACCACAAGTTTTTTTTCGCCGGCATGACTGCCATCTTCTGGATCCAGCAGCCCACCGAGTCCCTCATCGCGCAGATTCCAAAGACGGTGCCGCAGCTTGCGCACAGTCACAAGACCGTCAGCTCCAGTATGGCGGTAATGCTTCCAGGCATCTTCCACATCCACCCAGGTGAGCAGAGGGCAAGAAGCGCGCAGCACGATGCAATGCTCATATTCTTCTGCCAAATTGGCCAACAATCCCCGCATCTGACCCACAATATCCAGGCCGGTAAAGCGCAGATCCCTATTGCGGTGAAAACGCACCCCCATCCGTTCACAGATAAGAGAAATCTCCTGGCTGTCCGTAAGCACCATGATGTCCTGACCTGACAAAACATCCCGTGCCGTGTGAACGGCCCGCTCCATAAGAGTCACTCCAGCTAGCTTCTTGACAAGTTGGTCAGGAATGACGGCATTTTTCTTGACTGCGGGGATGACGATACAGCGTTCTTTCATGGATGCTAATGTGCTTTCAGCGCAACATTGTAAGTACCTCGCATGTGCTGGCAAGCATATACTGAAAGTCTTCTTCGCTCAGCCAGTGCTGAAAGGGAAAGGAAACCATGCTGTCAAAAAAAGCATCGGCATTGGGACAGTTGGCTTCCCCCATACCAAGGCGACGATAATAGTCATATCTGTCAAGAGGAATATATTGTACCACGCACTTGATGCCTTTATCGTGGAACATGGAACGCATAAAGCGATCACGTTGTTCTGGTCCGGCAGTCATGCGGGCTGCAAGGAGATGATAGTTATGACGTCGAGAGGCTACACGATGAAATTCCAGTTCAGGAAAATCAGCCAAACCGTCTATGAATCGCAACGCCCGAGCACGTTTTTCATCATTGATAGTGTCAATGCGATCCAGCAGCTTAGCCCCGAGAGCGCATTCCACTTCACCTAGACAGTAATTATTGGGCTGCAGAAAATCACCGTCAAGAATGGGCACATCCACATTGCCCATGGCAGGTTTCCAGTAATCGGGACGCTCAAAATTGTAGGTACAATGTCCGTTATGGCGCAGGGCCGGTACAAGGGCTGCAAGTTTTGCATCACGCACATAAAGCATGCCCCCCTCACCAAGAGTTGTCAAATTCTTGTGTGAATGGAAAGAAAAGATACCCATATCGCCAAAACTGCCCGCCTTTTTCCCATCGAGTTCAGCGCCAATAGCTTGCGCCGCATCTTCAATAAGAATGAGCCCCTTATTTTTGCATAATTCGGCAATAGCTGGCATATCAGCCACATACCCATAGAGATGCACAACCACCACGGCCTTGGTACGCGGCGTGATAGCCCTAGCAATAGACTCTGCTGTGACCACACGTGTATGTAAATCTACATCTGCCCAAGCAAGAGTTGCCCCTTTTTTGACATATGGGTAGGCAGAAGCCGTAAAAGTATGTGAGGGCATTACCACTTCGTCACCAGGCTTGAAGCGGCAGAGCTGCGCTGACATTTCCAGCGCAGAAACGCCGTTCATGGTGACAAAACAGCTACCCTCGAGCACACCCTGATAGTCTGCGAACTTTTTTTCAAAAGCAGCCATATACTGACCCTGTGTAAGAGGGTCGGCATTGCGCATGGCTTCGACCACCACGGCTATTTCGTCTTCCGTATAGCGGATGGCACGACCACTGAAATTTATTTTGCACTCCATGCAGGCTCCTTCATACCGTTTGTATGGCATCTTGCAGCATTAATTACATGCGTTCGAAGCGTTGGCGCACATTTTCTCTGGTAAGAATTTTCTTATAATCTGGACCAAGACGGTTGGAGAGTGGTTTTTCATGTACAATGCTTGCGTCATACAAGGCATCGAACTGCGCATCATTAAGGCCCTTGCAGATACCCCTGCGCAGGGTGATACCCTGACGCTCCATCATGCGCATGAATTCCTTGTGCTGTTCGGGGTAGATGTCTTCCAGCACACTCAAAGCATGACAATTGGCTACACCGTGATGCATATGTAATACCATGCTCAGGCCTGCCGACAAGGGATGCACCACCCCCACAAAGCCCGCAGCCATTCCTCCCATGAAGGAGGCTATCATAAGTTTCTCGCGATTCTCGTCGCTCATCATATCGCTGGAAAGGAATACTTCCCTGCAGAGTTCAATGGACTTCTCCGCCAGGGCATCCACAACAACATTGCGGTACGAACCTGTAATGCTTTCAAAACAGTGCATATATGTGTCGATGCCAGTATAAAAATATTGATCACGTGGCACAGATGCCGTGAGATCTGGATCAAGAAGAACCTGATCAAACATGGTAAAATCACTGTTCATGCCCAGTTTGATATTTTTTGCCTCGTTGCAGACAATGCCAGTACGCGAAGTCTCCGACCCTGTGCCAGACAGAGTGGGCACGGCAATTTTATACGGTGCCGGGTTTTGCACAAGTTCCCATCCCTGATAGTCTTGGGCTTGGCCTGGATTAGTCAGCAAATTGCCTACGCACTTGCATGTATCCAGTGTGCTGCCTCCGCCAAAGGCAAGCATGGCGCAGGGCAGTGCACCATTAAGGAATTCTTTAACCCTAGCAGTGTACATATCCACGCTTTCTGTTGTCGGTTCTTCAGTTGTATCAACATACAAAATAATATCGTTGTCTTCCACAGGAAGCTTGGAGGCCAGCTTTCCATCCTTAAAAGCGTGGTCAAGAAAAAACACGCACGGACCTTGCACTGTCTTGCGACGCACTGACAAAAGATCGCCAAGCTGAACAAGACTGCCCTTGCCAATCATGTAATATCCAACATTTTTCGCATTGCGGTACATTGCGTTCTCCATGAAAAAACTTCTGGGCGCTGCGCAGATCGCTGCCATACGCCATCGTACGCCCACCTGCAAGAAACCTCGTAAAACTTGTAACTATAACCTGGAGTGCTGCCAGGCCTTGATGCTATTTGCCAGGAGCATGGCAATGGTCATGGGGCCCACGCCACCCGGTACGGGTGTAATGGCCGCTGCCTTTTGGCTGACACTGGCAAAATCTGCATCTCCGCATAGGCCCTCGGGAGTACGGTTGATGCCCACATCAATCACCACGGCACCCTTGCGCACCATATCACCGGTGACGGCCCGGGGCCGTCCCATGGCTAAAAACAGCATGTCGGCCTGGCGACACTGCTCAGCCAGATCAGGAGTGCGAGAATGGCAAATGGTGACGGTGGCATCACCGAATGGGCCAGGCTGAGTCAGCAGCATGGACAAGGGTTTACCCACAATGTTGGAACGGCCAACAACGACAGCTCTCTTACCACTTGTGGTTATATTGTACCGCTTGAGCAGCTCGATGATGCCCGCAGGGGTGCAAGCGATAAAACCAGGCAGCCCCAAGGCAAGCCGTCCCATATTGACAGGATGAAAACCATCAACATCCTTTGCCGGATCAATCGCCAGCAAACAGGCTTGCGTATCCAATCCCGTAGGTAAGGGCAGTTGCAGCAGTATGCCATCCACTTCTGACTGTCTATTGCAATCCACAATACATTGGAGGACGTCGTCCTGCGTCGCTTGCACTGGAAGATGGTGAGGAAAGGATACGATACCTACTTCGCTGCATGCACGTTCCTTATTGCGCACATAAACCTGAGAGGCAGGGTCATCCCCCACCAAGATTACTGCCAGACCAGGGGGCCGAAGCCCTTCAGCACAGGTTCTCGCTACCTGCGCAGCCAGTTCAGCCCGAATCTCAGCAGCGACTTTTTTGCCGTCTATTAACAGCATTTTCTTCCTCGAATATGCAGAAGATTTATGATGATGAACTGATGCACGCTAAATGCGAACGACCGTCGCTCCCGGCCGGGTACGGCGGTCGTTCTTGGCTTGCCCGTGCCGCCCTTCGACGACACGATTAAAACACGTTAGTCCTCTTCTGTAGAAAGATAATATTCTGCCAGAATGTGGCCAAAGAAGTCTG
Source organism: uncultured Desulfovibrio sp. (assembly GCA_905235595.1). Taxonomy (GTDB): domain Bacteria; phylum Desulfobacterota; class Desulfovibrionia; order Desulfovibrionales; family Desulfovibrionaceae; genus Desulfovibrio. The sequence goes on from CAJOMG010000015.1 coordinate 20,947, forward strand.
CATCACCTCCGAGTTCTTCTTCAATTCGAAGGAGCTGATTGTACTTGGCCATGCGTTCGGAACGGCAAAGCGAACCGGTCTTGATTTGACCGGAGTTAACACCTACAGCAAGGTCGGCAATAAAACTGTCTTCAGTTTCACCGGAACGATGAGAAACCACTGTGCTATACGAGGCTTCCTTGGCCATTTCGATGGTATCCAACGTCTCAGTGACTGTTCCGATCTGGTTGAGCTTAATAAGGATGGCATTCCCAACGCCTTGATCTATACCTTCGGCTAGGATAGTGGGATTAGTCACAAAAAGATCATCGCCAACCAGCTGTATATGATCACCCAGATTAGCGGTGAGCATACTCCAACCATCCCAGTCACCTTCGGCCATGCCGTCTTCAATTGAAATGAGAGGATACTTCTGTGTAAAATCAGCTAACCATTGCCCCATTTCGGCATTGTTGAAGGTTTTGCCCTCACCGGACACCACATAGCGGCCTTCCTTGTAAAATTCGCTGGAAGCGACATCGATGGCCAGGCCGACCTCAGTACCAGGGTTGTAACCCGCTTCTTGAATTGCCTTGATGATATAGCCAAAGGCTTCATCATGATTTTTGAGGTTTGGAGCGAAACCTCCCTCGTCGCCCACGCTGGTCACATGCCCATCCTTTTTAAGAATTTTTGCCAGCATGTGAAAGATTTCTGCTCCCATGCGCAGGGCATCACGGAATGTTTGAGCCCCAACTGGCATGATCATGAACTCTTGAATATCCAGATTGTTGGGAGCATGGGCACCACCGTTTATGATGTTCATCATAGGCACGGGCAAAACTTTGGCGTTGGCACCCCCCAGATAGTTATATAATGGAATCCCCAAAAAAGATGCGGCTGCACGGGCGCAGGCCATAGAAACGCCAAGCATGGCATTTGCTCCAAGACGGGTCTTATTGTCCGTGCCATCAAGGTCTAAAAGCGTATTGTCAATACGCACCTGTCGCAAGACATCCATGCCTGTTACAGCCTTGGCAATCTCGCTGTTTACATTTTCTACAGCTTTGGTTACGCCCTTACCACCAAAACGAGAGACATCGCCGTCACGCATTTCCAGTGCTTCACGACTGCCAGTAGACGCGCCTGAAGGCACGGCCGCACGGGCGCTGATGCCGGATTCCAGCGTCACTTCCACTTCCACAGTGGGATTGCCGCGCGAATCAAGTATTTCACGGCCATACACAGAAGCAATGGTGCTCATTGTTTTCTCCTTTTGCCCTAAGGGGCCTGTTTGTGCATGACGGGGATGCCCCCGTCTCAATGATTAATTACTCTACGCCATTTTCAGTGCTCTTTGATCTGTTCATAGTACAAGCGACGCAAGCCCTCAAGCAGGAGCTGGGGCAACACTTGATCAAACACGGTACTGACACGGGCAATGGTATCAGCAAAACCTCCCGTGCCCAATATCTTTGACGGGCCTGGCAGCTGCCGCTTGAGACGATGGGTCAAACCTTCCACGATGGAGGCAAAGCCATACACAAGCCCGTGGCGTATGCTTGTAACTGTGTTTCGCCCTGGGGTTGGTTCTTCTCCACCAACATCCAAATCCACCCTTGGAAGCTTAGCGGCTTCACGTGACAGCGCTTTCATGGCTGTGCGTGGCCCAGGAAAAATCAACCCTCCTAGATAAGCATTGCTGCTGATACAATCAATTGTAAGAGCTGTCCCAAAGTCTACCACAAGCAGTGTTGGCGTGTCAGGATAGATGCGGCGCGCTGCATATGCCCCCACAAGGCGGTCAAGGCCCACCTCGGCAGGGTGTTCATAATTATTATCCAAGGGTACGGAAAGCTCCTGTCCTACCCACAGCAGTGGGCAAGCAAGATAGCGAGCTACGGCCTCTCGCAAAAGAGAATCAAAATCAGGCACCACGGAGGAGACCACACAACCCTTGAGTCTGCATTTCTCCACGCCGGCCTGCTGTAGCAGGAACAGCAGCGAAAGCCCGAAATCATCGGCAGTCTGTTCGGTGGCAGTGTGCAATGTATACGAGGCCAGTATGCCACTTCCGTTGCAAAGGCCTATTTTGACAGATGTATTACCAATGTCGAATACCAGTATTTCGGGCTGCATGGGCGCCTCCGCAACTAGCCCGTGAACCATTCATAGTTTAGTAGTATGCCTGATTTATCTTTTTCAAGCAATGTTCTATTATGGGTTTTTAAGGGTGATGTATATACCCTTGCCCAACAGACGTATCTGGCTTACCTTGGTCAATGTTGCAGTGGAGGTTAGTCATGCATGTTCTGGTAACTGGGGTGGCAGGTTTTATTGGATTTCATCTAGCCCGCCGTCTGCTACACGATGGGCATAGTGTTGTCGGCATTGATACCTGCAATGACTACTATGACGTACAACTTAAAGAAGATCGACTAGCGCAACTTACCTCCATGCCTGAGGCTGTGCATTTTTGTTTTAAAAAGCTTGATCTTGCTGATGCAGCTGGCATTGAGGCCCTGTTTGCCCGTGAGGGCTTCACCCATGTTGTCAACCTCGCCGGTCAGGCAGGCGTGCGCTACAGCATTGAAAACCCCGAATCGTATTTACAGGCCAATCTGCTAGGCTTTGGGCATGTGCTTGAAGGCTGCCGCCGCCATAAGGTAGAGCATTTGCTCTATGCATCTTCCTCCTCCGTCTATGGGCTCAACGCGGCACGTCCCTATTCAGAAACACAAAATGTCGACCACCCTGTCAGCCTTTACGCAGCCACCAAAAAAAGCAATGAGCTTATGGCCCATGCTTACAGCCATTTATACAATATTTCATGCACGGGCTTGCGTTTTTTCACAGTATATGGCCCTTGGGGTCGACCAGATATGGCATTACATCTCTTCACAACCGCTATTATCCGCGGGGAACCTATTAGGGTTTTCAACAACGGCCACATGCGACGTGACTTTACCTACATCGACGACATTGTGGAAGGATTGATTCGTCTGATACCCATGCCACCTCATGCAGACCCCGACTTCAAAACCGCAACACCAAACCCTGCACACAGTTCAGCGCCTTGGTGCATCTATAACATCGGCAATAATACTACTGTCGAACTTAACGATTTTATCAGTACTCTGGAACAGGCACTCGGTATGCAGGCTCAAAAAATCTTGCTCCCCATGCAGCCTGGTGACGTGGAAGCCACTTGGGCAGATATTGATGCCTTGAACAAAGCAACAGGGTTCGCTCCTTCTACCCCTCTTGCCGAGGGAATTGCAAACTTTGTGGCTTGGTACAGGGAGTACTATCACATATGAGCGCAGCCCCCCCAAATGCCGCAGTAAAAAAACATCCGGAAATTTTGGCTCCAGCAGGCGATGTTGCGTCTTTTTTGGCGGCTCTCGCTGCAGGAGCCGACGCTATCTATTTGGGACTTAAACATTTTTCTGCCCGCATGCAGGCTGATAACTTTAGTCTGTCTGAGCTGTCGCGTCTCACAGATCTGGCCCATACAGAGCAGGTGCGCGTTTATGTGGCTATGAATACACTGATTAAGCCCGGAGAAACATCGCAGATCTATCGACTTACTGCTAGACTGGCTCGACAGGTGCATCCAGACGGCCTCATTATTCAGGACCTTGGCATGTTAGATCTTGCACGCCAAGCAGGTTTTGAGGGAGGGCTTTTTCTTTCAACCTTGGCCAACCTTACTCACCCGGAAGCTCTTTTGCAAGCCAAGCTGTTAGGTGCAAGCCGTGTCATTTTACCTCGGGAACTTTCTATTGACGAAATACGAATTATGGGCGAAGCGTGTCCCGATGAGCTTGAGCTAGAATGTTTTGTGCATGGAGCTTTGTGCTACTGTATATCAGGCCGTTGCTACTGGTCCAGCTATATGGGTGGCAAAAGCGGCCTGCGTGGTAGGTGCGTACAACCCTGCCGTCGTATGTATCGTCAAGGTGGAACAGCAAACAGGCGTATGCTTGATTGTGATTCCGAACGTACAGGATTTAGTCAATGCCCTTCTCATACAAAATTCAATGCCGCAATAAGATGCAATCATAAGCCTCCTGTCAACAGACTCCGTGCACTTGGCAAAGAACGTACTGGCCGTTGGTTTTCCTGCCTTGATTTATCCCTGGATGTATTGTCCAAGACACTACTTACCATTCCCCATTTGGCCTCCTGGAAGATTGAGGGACGGAAAAAGGGACCACACTACGTTTACCATGTTGTTACTGCCTACCGCATGTTACGAGATGCTCCCGGTGATGCTGCTGTCCGAAGAACAGCCGAAGAACTCTTGAAAATGGCACTAGGCCGAGCGCCAACGCGTGCGCGATTTCTGCCACAACGAATCAACCTCATTCCCACATCGCCTGATGAACAAACCAGTTCAGGTTTATTGGCTGGCAAAATTCGCATTGGACAAGATGGCTCTGTCTCGTTCAAACCCTTTCTTGATTTGCTTCCGCATGACTACCTGCGGATTGGAGTTGAGGATGAACGCTGGCACACCACATTCCCCATAAAACGACATGTACCCAAGGGCGGTAACTTTATTGTACACATTTCCAAGCATAAAACTCCTCCTAATGGCACTCCCGTGTTTCTCATAGACCGGCGTGAACCTCAGCTTTTGCTTATTATCAAAGAATGGCGTGAACGTTTGGAAACACTGCCTTCACGACCTAGCAAGCCAGTGGATACCACACCAATCCTACCACGACCGGTTAAACCACTGCCGCTGCCTGATATACAGTTACGAGCCAGTCTGCCACGCGGCAAGCAAACCAGAAATTCGCGAAACCACATTCAGGCACTTTGGCTTTCTCCTAAAACTGCAGAAATCTCGCGAACAATCATTCCCAACATTTGCTGGTGGCTCCCCCCTGTTGTTTGGCCTGAAGAGGAAAAAACACTACGTCTTCATATTTCTCATCTATGGCGTGATGGAGCTCGTTATTTTGTTTGCAATGCTCCCTGGCAGCGCTGTTTTTTCCCTAAGCAGCTCGATCATTCAGTATTACTGGCTGGGCCTTTTTGTAATATTTCCAATGCAGCTGCCCTTCACACTCTGGCTTTAATGGGATTTACTGGAGCTTTTGTTAGCCAAGAGCTGTCACAAGAAGATTTCCTTGCCTTGCCAAAGCAAAGCCCTCTACCGTTAGGGCTTGTGCTTTCCGGATATTGGCCAGTTGGCATAAGCCGCTTTGGTTTATTGGGCGTCAAATCAAATGAGCCTTTTTACAGTCCGATGGGCGAGCCATTTTGGGCACGGCAGTATGGTGGCAATGTATGGATTTACCCTGCATGGCCTCTGGATCTTAGGGATAAGCGTCAAGAGCTTCAGAACGCGGGTTTTTCTTTTTTTGCAAACATTGAAGAACACCCACCGACTTGCGTGCCTGAGCTACACCGAAAAAGCCTGTTTAACTGGGAAGGTGCTTTGCTCTAAGCAAATAATGGATTGTGGAGGCATTTTGGCTGATCAAGATGGTGTCCTGCAAGCCCGTGCAGCATTTCCACGCGGACTTGAACAACCACCTGGGAGCTTGCGCTTTGGTATGGACGCCCTGCTTTTGGCTGCCTTTGCAGTGCGGCATATAGAAACTCATATCAATCTTAAATGCAAGCATATTATTGCGGCAGAACTAGGCAGCGGCTGCGGAGCAGCTATCATTGCTCTTTGCCTAAAATGTCCTGCAGTAAGCGGGCTTGGTCTTGACAGAGAGGTGTCGCTTATTAGGGCAGCACAGCGTAATGCTCAAAGGCTTGGTCTCTCTTCCCGCCTTTTTTTTGATGTCAAGGACCTTACTGACCTTTCCGCGCTGCATACTTTGCCCTCCTTATCAGATGTTCATTTTACAGCCGGAAGATTTGATCTTGTGTTGTGCAATCCTCCTTTTGAGATTAATGGTCGACCATCGCACAACCAATTGCGTGAGCATGCCTTGCGCACACCAGAAGGAAGTGAGGAGAGTCTAAGGTTTTTTTGCCTTGCTTCGTCTAGGCTTTTGCGTCATCACGGTTTTTTTGTTTGTATTGCTCATATCAATTTATTGCCACAATTATGTATTGCCCTTCACATTGCAAAGCTTGGCATACAATGCTTGCTTCCTGTACGCCCGCATTCAGATAAACCATCAAGCCGTATTTTGTTGATAGCCCGACTGCATGCAGCAGATAATATTTTTCTTGAAAAACCACTAACACTACACCCTCGTACAACTGGCAATAACAGATGGACTAAAACCGCATTGCGTTTTTGTTCATGGTTGAAATAATCAGGGCTTTTCCTACCACTTGTTTTGGAGAGATTCATGGGTTTTATCGCTGATCTGCACATTCATTCCCGCTTCTCAAGAGCTACAAGCAAAGCTCTCACACCTCGTCACCTGGCGGCGTGGGCGCGCTGTAAAGGTATACATGTATTAGGTACGGGTGATTTTACACACCCTGAATGGCGTGCTGAACTCAGGCAGCAACTTGTCCAAGATTCTTCTACCGGGCTCTACCGTCTGTCTGTTACTCCGGAAGAGATTCCTTTTATTTCTCTGACGCAACCGTCTTTTTCAGGTAATGAGGATCTTCCTCTTTTTATTCCTCAAACTGAAATCAGCTCAATTTACAAGCGCCATGGCAAAGTAAGAAAAATTCACAATCTTGTTTTTGTTCCCACTTTAGATGATGCAGACCGTCTTTCCAAGCGCCTTTCAAGCATTGGCAACCTTAGCGCTGATGGACGTCCCATTCTTGGATTGGATTCACACGACCTTTTAGAAATTCTGTTAACTTGTGTGCCCAGTGCTGTTCTCATTCCAGCACATATCTGGACGCCTTGGTTTGCATTGTTTGGTTCAAAGTCTGGTTTTGACAGGATAGAAGAATGCTTTTCAGATCTCACCAATCAGATTTTTGCACTTGAGACAGGTCTTTCTTCGGACCCTGCCATGAATCGCTTGATAAGCGACCTTGATGGTTATGCTCTTATTTCTAATTCTGATGCCCATTCTGGTCCCAATCTCGGTAGAGAGGCAAATCTTTTCGAAGGGATGCCCAGTTACGATGGTATTTTTTCAGCCCTGCGCCTTGCAGCCAGACGCGAGGCACAAGATGCTTTACATTGTCGTTTTTTGGGTACCATGGAATTTTATCCTGATGAAGGAAAATATCACCTGGATGGACACCGTTCCTGCAATGTAGTTTTAGATCCACAAGAGGCGCAGAAGTTGGGTAATCTCTGCCCCGTATGTGGTAAGCCTCTTACTGTTGGTGTACTTCACCGTGTTTTGGAATTAGCTGACAGGAGCGTCACCCCGACAGCACTGTCGCGAGAACCTGTGGCTAAGCCTCTTATCCCACTTGCTGAACTCGTAGGCGAAATTCTTGGTGCAGGTATCACATCCAGAAAAGTACAGGAGCAGTATGCACGGCTTTTGCGTACACTTGGACCAGAACTTACCATCCTTTGCAGCATTCCTGTTTCTGATATTCGCAACCACTGGGAACCTCTTGGCGAGGCCGTTGAAAGAATGCGTAATGGTCAAGTATTTCGCCATGGCGGATACGATGGTGTTTACGGCAAAGTGCACGTTTTTTCACCTGATGAACTTTCAGACATGGGGTATAACATGCTGCCTGGATTGCGTTCCAAATTATGCAATCCTTTACGTGCACGTAAAATCCCTCAGGCTTCACTTTTTCATTCTTCCATTGATGAAAATGGTGCTAAAATCAAAACAAATATGGCAGCTCACTTAAATCCGATTGACAGTTTTTCAGGAGAACAGCAAAAAGCGCTTTATGCAGGACCGAAACCAGTGCTTGTTCTCGCAGGACCTGGTGCAGGAAAAACACACATACTTGTTGGACGTATTAACCGTTTACTTAGTGAAGGCATTACACCCTCTCGAATTTTCGCTATTACGTTTACTCGACGTGCAGCAGAAGAAATACGTAGCCGATTAAAAGTCACCTTTTCGTGCAAATCTCCTGTTAAATTTGTCCAGTGTGACACCCTACACGCTATTGCCTGGAAAATTCTCTGCGAATCTGCGACTACCTCCCCAATTTTACTTAATGAGGAAATGGCTGCCAATGCTTTTTATACCGCAAATTCACATCTTCCATCTCATTATGCACAAGAACTATGGATTCAGCTAGGTGTTGCTCGGGAGATGCGCACGCTCTCTACCGAGCCTTCGGATAGTCCTTTATCTGCTGCGGCATTACGCTATACAGAACGTAAAAGGTCTGGAAAACGACTTCTTGTTGATTATACTGATTTACTTGAGTGGTGGTTTACAAGAATCCGCACTTTATCAGACACGCAACGTCCACTTCATGTTCTTGTTGATGAGGTTCAAGATCTTTCTATTTTACAGCTGAATATTGTACAGGCGTTATTGCCGGAAGACGGCTCGGGCTTTTTTGGTATAGGAGATCCTGACCAGTCTATTTACGGATTTCGTGGTGCTTCGGGGCAAAGTGAAAAGACTCTTCGTTTATGCTGGCCAAAACTTCTCACCCTAAGACTTGGCCAGAGTCATCGTTCCTGTCAGAGTATTTTAGATATGTCGCGTAGTCTCATGCTGAATAAGGGGCAATGTGGTCAGTTGCATTCAGATCAAACCTTTCCTGCTGAACTTCGCCTTTTTACGGCCAGTAATGCACAATCTGAGGCACGATGGGTCGCATCACGAATTTCTGATTTAATTGGAGCTACTTCCCATACAATTCTAGACCAAAACACCAAAGGCACAGAAGACAGTCTTTCGGCAACATTAGCTCCAGGTGATATAGGTGTGCTTGTTCGTATCAAAGCACAGCTACCTATCATTAAAGTTGCTCTGGACAAGGCCGGCATACCTTGTGCTGCTCCAGCTGATGACTCATTATTGGATGATAGCTCATGCGGCAGATTACTTGCCCAAGTTGCACCTTTATGTGGTTTTGGTGATGCATTTTCCTTTGTTTTACCTTATAATTCTAGGTGTAATGACTCCTCTTTACCAACCTCTTGGTATTGTTCTCTACCGGAACCAGAACTAATGCAGAATTGGCTGAAAGAGCAGGATTGGGCTGGAGACATTTTTCTCTCAGGTAATACTTGGAAAAAATTTTGTCTTTTATGGAATGAATGTGGTTCTTGGCATGCTTTTCTTAATCGCCTCGTGTGGTTACGTGAAGATGAGGCGGTAAAGGCAAAAGCTGAACGGGTCCAGCTGATTACTCTTCATGCTTCAAAAGGCTTAGAGTTCAAAGCAGTTTTTCTTCCTGGCCTTGAGGATGGTATTTTGCCTTTGCGCAGAGATGTTCTTTTTCAAAAATCAGTATGCGACATAAATCATATACCGTTAAAGCAGGATTGCAAATTTTTGGATGAAGAACGTCGTCTTCTATATGTGGGTATAACACGTGCAGCACGCGCTATTTTTATAAGCTTTTGTTCCCAAAGGCGTCTTTTTGGCAAACAGTACGCGCTTCCTCCCTCCCCCTTTTTATCGAGTATTAGCAAATACTGCCGTTGCAGCAAGTTAACTCAGCATGTTCGGTACGAACATAAACCTATTTCGTTGATATAGCGGTCAGTTTTTATTCCTCCAAGTATAATGTGCTCTTATTTTTATCCGAAAAAGTTTATACATACATTTCCGTACCGAAGTCATTTATATCTGCTGTATCTAAACACAATGAACGGTAGTTTTTTAGTATGTCATCAATTCCACAGCATAATATGCGCAATTATTTGCTGCTTGGGCTTTGTTGTTTACTGCTATCTGGCTGCGGTTTGTTTCGTCCAGCGGTTGAAGACACATATGTACCCGCTGCAGCTCGCAAAGTTTTTAACACTGCCTATAGCCAGATGGGGAAAAAATACCGAAGTGGTGGAGCATCACCGCAAAAGGGTTTCGACTGTTCCGGACTTGTATGGTGGGCGTATCGAGTCAACGGCTATAAGATTCCTCGTGTTACTCTTGATCAAGCCCGCTATGGACAATCAGTACCCAAGGAGCGTGCGCGTACAGGTGACATAGTTGTTTTTCGAACAAGCAGTGGATCTCAAGGCTTGCATACTGGCCTTTATGCTGGTGGTAATGCTTTTATTCACAGCCCAAGAAGTGGTGCAAAAGTCCGCATGGAACGCATGGACATTCCCTATTGGCGCAGCAAGCTTGTGGCAGTGCGGCGCATTGTACGGTAAAGCCGTTGGCTACTGCGATTCTTTTTCCTAATATCACTGGTCGCATCCTCTTTTTTTAGCAACAACTCTGTTGCGAACTTCCTTTACTTTTTTTTTGACTTATACCAATATAGTTGATGAGGAAAACAACCAATCATGTATTGTTTGAATATTTTTCTGATGGAGGGGCGAGTATGCCTCGCAAAGTATCTACAACAAACAATTTGTTAAGTATTGCTGATATTTCAAGGCACTTTTCCCTGCCCGAATCAACAACACGATACTATTGCAAGCGTTTTGCTGATTTTATACCCAGTGTTGGGGAAGGCAGACGTCGTCGGTATCGCCATGAAACGCTTGACGTGATTGCCACCATTCTAGATGAAATGCATAAATCACGTACTGCCGCCGCGGTAGAAGAAGTTCTGCATGTTAGATTTCCGCAAAATACTGTTGCCATACCTCATTCTTCACCTACCATGACAACAAATCTTCCGCAGGCTACTACCAGTTTCATACCAGTTTCAGCCCTTCAACTTATAGAACGTCAGACGCTTGCTTTAGAAAGTATTGCGCAAATATTGCATACAATGGTACTGCGTTTCAATCCTGAGCCATTCGCGGACTCGTCTGTCTCCCAACTTCGAAATGATATTGAGAAGTTGCGCATTTTGCTTGATTCATCAGAAAAGACACAACAGGCTGATTTAGAGCAGCTTCGCTCCTGGATGACAAAGATCATTCGATGCAACAAGTCTCAATCAGCAATGTAAAATTGTTAACTTCTTCTTACTGTTTTCTTACTTCTTCATGTTTTTTTTCAAAGCAATATCCACAGCCCCTTTAAATAAGTCCAAGGGCAATGCACCACGAATAACAAGTCTGTTTACAAGAAAAAATGGTGTACCTTCAATTCCTAAATCTTGAGCATCCTTCAAATCCTCTGTGATCATCTCCGTAATCTTCTTGTTGTGTATATCGCGACTTAAACGTTTCGTATCTATTCCAAGCCCTTCGGTTGTTTTTTTCAGATACTTTTCCCCATCAGCAATTAGTGTATCTCTGTTGGCAAACAGTTTTTTGTAGAACTCCCATGCTTTTTCCTCATTTTGCTGTGCTACAGCCAAAAAATATGTTGCTGCTAGAGCACCGGGCCCTTTTTCGTCCAGCGGCAAGCTTTTAAAGACCATATTCACATCTTTTCCGTATTCGTCAAGTATAGCCGCTATGGTGTTAGAAGCCTGCTGACAGTAATGGCAGGTAAAGTCGGTAAATGCTATAATGCTCACTTTAGCATTTTCATTGCCAAGAACTGGTCGACCTTGAACCTTAACGTTCTTTGGTATGTTAAGATCTTCTGTCCACTGAGCCTCAAGAGTACGCTTACGGCGCAAATTGGAGCCTTGTTGCGCGATTTCAAGTACTGACTCGCTATTATTTCGCAAAACGTCCATTACAAGATCTGGCCTTTCTCGAAATAGCTTTTCCAGGACTTGAGGTAAATTTTCATTTGTAATAGCTCCCGCTCCTGCGGAGATTTCCGAGCTGCACAGCATGCATATAATGACTCCCATGGCAAGCTTTTTCAAAATAATTGTTCTTTCAGCTTTCATTGCTGTTCCTTCCTTTCTTTGATTTAGATTTTTTCAAGACATCACTTCCAAACGATATTGTGCCTTAACACCTTTAATTTTAAGCTGCAGCGCTTCCAGTTCCACTGGTTTTTTCATGTACCCAAAAGCACCATCACTCATGGACTGTACGAGCTTCATATCTGCATGGCCTAACAACAAAATCACTTGTGTGTAGGCCAATGGCTGTGAATTGCACGAAACGCTGTTATTCCGTCCATATTCGGCATCTTAATATCAATAAGGACAATTTTATATGGAAAATCTTCCTTTAATGTGAATGCTTCAGTACCACTTACAGCAGTTTTACACTCATAACCTCGACGTGCAAGACGTTTGCTCAAAATTTTGTTAATTTCCTCCTCATTATCGACAAGTTTTTTTTAATTGGATCCAAATTCTCTACGTCTTATTATTTTTCGCATCTTGGTTTACACTGATAAAGACACCAATAATGAACTTAAGCTACATCTTATCTTTTCCTTTTTTGTTGTTTTTACTAGCATTTTTCTTCACTTTCGTCTATGAATTTTGCACATATTTCCTTATACGTCTTTACGTTTTCACGTTTAACTATATTTTACTTGACGCTACGTAAGCACTATTCTAATTTTTTGAAAACAATAAAATGTTTCATGTTTATTATATAAAAACACATTGAAATAGGAGAGTAGTATGACACGAATAATCTCAATTGCAAATCAGAAGGGTGGTGTAGGTAAAACCACAACAGCAATAAATCTTTCAGCAGCATTAGCAATCATGGAGAAAAAAGTTCTTTTGATTGATTGTGATCCACAGGCAAATAGCACAAGCGGATTGGGATTAAACCAAGAATTACTAGAAGGAGATTTGTACAAAACTTTTTATACACCAATAAATACACAAAAAAATATAGCAAAAACTAAATCAATTTTCTTAGACATTTTACCTGCAAATACAAATCTTGTAGCCGTAGAACTAGAACTTGTGGACAAAATGGCAAGAGAGTTTTATCTAAAAGAATGTATAAATAATATATCTAATAATTATGACTATATATTTATAGATTGCCCTCCATCTCTTGGACTTTTGACACTAAACGCACTATGTGCTTCACAGGAACTACTTATACCATTACAGTGTGAATTCTTTGCTCTGGAAGGAATCGTAAAATTGCTACAAACATACGAACAAGTAAAAAAAAGGCTAAATCCTGCACTGTCACTCCTTGGTGTAGTTTTAACAATGTATGATAGTAGAAACAGATTAACTCGAGAGGTAAAAAACGAAGTTCGTCGTTGTTTTCCTGAACATTTATTCGAAACAGTAATTCCACGAAATGTGAGATTATCTGAAGCCCCAAGCTATGGAAAATCAATAATACATTACGACATAAAATCAAAAGGTGCAGAAGCATACCTAGGGCTTGCAAAAGAAGTTGTACTGAGACGAAATATAAAGAAAAAAAATATTCAATGAACAAGCGGAGAAAACTCCAAAGCAACATGGTCACGAAAATGTTTTTGTCGTATGGTAGTTCCACATGAACGACAATGAAAAACAAGCAAGCCTCCAATATTCGCATTAGTTAAAATAAAAGGACACATTGGATCGTTGCGCCAGTCTTCAGTTTCTTTTCCACAACAAGGACATTTAACAGAAGGATTATAGGGATAAGAAAAATCCCAACACTGAAGAAACTCATTGAAATCCTGTAAAGGCCCGTCAGATTGAGAAAGAAAAGACTGTGGGGAAAAATCTGAAAACAAATTCAAAAAATGATCTTCAAGCTTTTTCCACACAGGAAAGGGAATAACAGCAAAAATAGGGTTATTCTGATCATCATACAAGAATTGAACAGATTTAATAGACATTACAAGAACTCCAAAAAAATTAAAAAAAACTATTATATACCTGTATAAGAAAATTTAAAAGAAAACAACAAAAAGATAAAAAATCAAATAATCATACAAAAGATTCGATATAACAAATAACACTATAAACAAGAGAAAATAGTTTTGAAGTGAGGTAGAAAATAATGGGTGGAAATAAAGGGTTGGGAAGAGGCTTGGAAGCACTATTTGGTGATAAAAATAGCAGAGATGTGAAAGCAAGGATATCACAAATTTCAGTAGAAGCATTAAAGCCAAATCAAAATCAACCACGAAAATACTTTAATGAGACAGCATTACAAGAACTAGCAAATTCAATAAAAACTCAGGGTATTGTGCAACCATTACTTGTTCGACCAACTGAAAATGAGGGTGAATTTCAAATAATAGCAGGCGAAAGGCGCTGGCGTGCAGCAAAACTTGCTGGTTTAACAGAACTTCCAGTCCTTATTAGAAATTTGAATGATCAAGAGGTAATGGCAGCTGCGTTAATTGAAAATCTACAACGTGAAGATCTTAATCCAATTGAAGAAGCAGAAGCTCTGCAATCGTTGAAAGAAACACTAAAACTAACTCAGGAAGAACTGGCAGAACGGCTGGGTAAAAGCAGACCTGCAATAACAAATACATTGCGGTTGCTTCAATTGAGCAAAGAAATTCAAAAAGATTTAGAAACAGGACAAATTAGTACAGGCCATGCCCGTTGTCTACTAAGCATAGAAGATACAGCAACTAGGGAAGAATTACGAAACGTAATAAGAAACAAAAAACTTACAGTACGTGAAACAGAAGAAGCAGTAGTATATTGGAAAACAATGCATGGTCTACCCTGGGATGAAGAAACAGGAAACGAAAAAATTGAAAAAACAAAGAGACGGAAAAAAAGTTTGACAATAAAAAATTGGCAAGATGCACTGAGTGAGGCATTAAAATGTAAAGTAACAATTAATGGTACAGAAGAAAGTGGTAAAATTGGAATATCATACACTAACAATGAAGAATTTACTCACTTATTATCGAAAATGGGACTACAGAACAACTAATATCCACCATTTTTTTTCAAAAGAGCGCAATACATGCCTTCAAGCCAGGGATGGTCGTGTGGAGTTTGCCATTGGACTAAAAGCTGTAAATCAGTATTCTTATGAAGCAAAGATTCTATAAGAGAATCGTTTTCTTGTTTACGCAAAGTGCAGGTTATGTAAGCCAGCTGCATACCTGGTTGGAGAAGAGAAAGGCATGCAGAAAGAATAGACTTTTGTGTAGCAACATACTTACTTAAAAGATTACAACTTCGCCTCCTTATATCAGGACGACGTGCTAGAACGCCAAGACCAGAACAAGGTGCATCAACAAGAATATGTCCATACCATCTTGATATAGGTGTATGTGAAGCATCCGCAAGGGAAACAACAGGTTGAGATAGATGCAAACGTTGACACTCTAGAGGTAATGCGGAGAGACGTGACAATGTTAAATCAGTGCAAAATTTTACAGGAATACCCTGCTCAAGCAAAGTGAAGGTTTTTCCTCCAAAACCAGCACAAACATCCCAAACTGGTTGTGTCCACGCATCAAGATGCAACATATCTAAAGCGATTTGGGAACCAGCAGACTGATAAGAAATAACTCCATCATTGTGTAATTGAGAAATTGGAATAGTATCAACTTCTAGTGGCATACAACCAGGTGCAAAAGCTACACCCCAAGAAGCAATACTGATTCCACCAGAATCCAATAATTTATTATATATTCGATAGGCATCTGGATGAAGGGCATTTACACGTAAGCAACGCCATGGACGCAAAAGTGAACGTTGCATTAGACGGATGCAATCATCAAAACCATAATCGTCAAGCCAGATTTTAACTATCCATAAAGGTATACCATAAAAAATAGAAAGGGCATCAATTTTTGAAGATGAAAATTTCATATAAAATTCTAAATGCTGCAACAAAACTAAATTACGTTGTACAGAACGCAAAACAGCATTTGCAACACTAGCAAGGCGTTGGTCATAAAGATAGTGAACAGAATCAACAACAGTATAAATAATAGAATATTGCTTTAAATTATTGAGAAAAAGCAAACTATAAACAGACAATCCAAGTAAAAGATACATTGGTCTGGGAATATTACCAGGTTTTTTCAAAAAATAAGAAAGTATAAATACAATACGTGGTTCAGTGCGTAAAAAACCATATACCAATTCAGTAGTTAAATTGATTGACTTCTGAATAAATGAAGAATTTTGACATGAAAAAATCAGAGATAGTGATTGCTGTACAGTATAGCCGTTATCAACGAGTAAAAGGGAATGCAGGGCCATATTGTTTGCAGAAAATGGAAGTGAAAGAATTTTTTTAGGAATCAAATGATTACTCACGTTAATTAATCCATATCAAAGTCATATATAATAAATCATTAAAACGAAAAAAATTTAATAATAGATTCTAAATAAGATAATGGTACAAGAGTGTCGATGCATGGTCCTTTAGGACGAAAATTAAGAATTCCATATACAGGTATAGGAAAACAATCCTGTATACCTGAGGTAAGATCGCGTTCACACGCAACAGCAATAATGCATTGGGGATGTGACATGGCAACAATATTACGTGCTATAGTCCCTCCAGTAGCTACTGCAACTTTAAATCCATACATATCACGTAATGAAAGAATACGTGCCATCGGACATTTACCACAACGATGACAATTATCAATATTATGTAATAATCTATAATTACAAACAGATAATTGAATACAATGAGGTAAAAGCAAAAGAATTGAAGATGGAATCACTTTAAGATGCCGAGCAATGATAAGTTCATTATTAAACTTTATAAAACAATGACGAACAACATTTTTATCAATTCTAAAACAATATGCTAATAATTCCATTAATGGTAAAAGGAATTTAATAATGAGATGTTGAATTCTATTGATATAAGGTATAGATAATTTAGTGTAAATATTAAATATAATAGTAAAACAAATACATAGAATAAAAATAATTGATATACTTCCAAACAATATTGATAAATAAGATAAAAAAATATTATAAAAATGAATATCCATCCATGGTATTATAAAAAAAAATGCAATAATAAAACACAATATAAAACATGAACATAACATTAAAAAAATAAAAATGCCTTTATGTGCATCTCCATAATATGAAGAAGGAAATGAGAAATGAGAATTAAGGAACATTAAAGATTCCTACAAATAATACTTACTTACCTAATGAGAAGATCTCTCAAGAAGATCGTGCTTAAGGCACCATAATACATAACGTTCAAATAGTTCAGCATCTAACGAACATTTTTTGCGCAATGAAGCAAAAGACATTCCATTACGGGCATAAACAAGTAAGGGTCGCAGTTTTTCCTCTGAAAAGCCAAAACGAAAAATATCAAAAGATTGCCATGGAAAAGTACCACGCAGTAGCATTTCTCCAAGACAGGAAAGAGAGAGATAATCATCATCA
This sequence comes from uncultured Desulfovibrio sp., assembly GCA_905235595.1. GTDB lineage: Bacteria > Desulfobacterota > Desulfovibrionia > Desulfovibrionales > Desulfovibrionaceae > Desulfovibrio. The sequence goes on from CAJOMG010000015.1 coordinate 38,110, forward strand.
CACAAGTGTTCTGAGGAAAACTGAGAAAAAATGCGGCCAAATGGAAGAAAAAGTGGATGCTGCGCAGTACGCATACGAAATTGCGTAGATAAAGGGATCTGTGTATTGACAAGCTTATCCCACAATATGCACCAGCGCTCAGCTGCAGCCTGCCATGAAAAATATTTTTTTACTCGCTCTCTGCCAGCTTTTCCCATACGCTGACGTAATAATGAATCTGAGGCAAGGAGTGCTATGGCGTTTGAGAAAGCAGGAATATCAATACATGTCGATTGACCTCGTAAAAAATGATAGTGATTATCAAACATAAACATTGATTGAAGGTCTAAAATAGGAGTATCAGAGGGTGCTAAAGTTGGAACTAGAATACCTGTTACATTATGTTCGACAATGTCCTTATATCCATCCCAATCAGACGCAATAACAGGAAGGCCATAGGCAAATGCCTCAACTAAAGTAAGTCCAAATGTTTCCTGAATATTATCAGCTGGCGAAATAAAGATATCTGCCGCAGAAAAGAGCGCATCTTTGTAAGATTCATCTGGATTTGGAATTAAACGAACATCTAGGTGGAACCTGTTAGCAAGAAGAGGAACAACTGAAAAAAGAGAATCATCATCTGAGCTTGCACCAGATAGAACAAGAGTCATTTCGAGATTGGGAGACATCTCCTGTGCTCTACGTAGGGCAAGTAGCAAAGGGAGAGGATCCATTTTGTCAACAGATGATAATCTTCCAAAAAAAAGTAACAGTATTCTATCGTCATTGATATTTAATTTAGACCGTATAGCATGATGACGTTCAACCAAGCCATCCTGAACAGGCAGTACTGAACCCATATGGAGCACTTCAAGTTTCGGTAGGTAACAACCTTTTTCATTGAGCAAAGAAAAATATTGTTGAACAACACATAAGGCAGCACGAGAATTACAACCTAAAAGGTCGCAGGGGCCCCAACCATCCCAAATATAGTTTTGGAAGCTGGTGCCATACCTGCTATAACTTAACGTGTGGTTTGGTGCGGTAAGAGGAAAAAGACAAGAAGAGAAACTGTTTCTTGCTACTGCCATATTTACAAAATCATCTATAGGGTCTGAAAGATGGCAAACAGTGTATTGAGTGGATGCAAGCGAAAAAAGAAGATCACGTCGCATAAAAGCATGCAACGCACCTCGACGTAACGCATGCAAGTGACTAAATTTCTTCCAAAGAAGCTCTAATGCTGAAGGATTATCAACAAAAAAATGATATGAATCAAAAGGATCAAGATCTAATAATGCGGACATAAAAAAGCTATTTGCCTTTTTGCGTCCATTTATTGGTCCTTCCTCAAAAAAGGGATGCAGTGATAAAAAAACAGTCTTAGGCATTACCGTCAGATTTTACGTTTCAACTTGAGGTGGAAGCGCCCGACCACAAACACCGTGCGGAATTGTACGGAGTTGACCATTAAGAAGATCAAGAACAGACATGTCTCCGCAACCTTGAGGACGAACTCTTGTGAGTTCATACCAAAAATCAGAACAAGCAATGCGTAACGACTTTTTATCTCTTACCAAAGTTCCAGGAATCTCGTCAGAAACTTGCTCAGAAATTACACCTGGTGCGATACAAAGTCGTAATGGTGACAAGGTTGGATTATTATAAAAATCAAGCAATACCTGTGCACCCGGTTTTGGTGTTACGCCGCGAATACGAGCATGAACAATAGCCGAAGGAGAATTCCATTCAATTAAGGAATCTTTCTTGGAAATTTTAGGCGCATATGTGGCAAGGGCTTCATCCTGAGGCACCGGATTTGCATTACCCTCTAGTATATCGTCTAAAACAGTAACAAGAAGTTCTGCACCTAAATCAGCCAGGGTATCATGAAGGGATCCAAAAGTATGATTACCAACTAAAACACTTTCAGAAGCAAAAACAGGACCCGAATCAAGAGTTTTGGTAATACGCATTATTGTTACCCCAGCACGAAATCCCGGGCGCCAGCTGTCAATCACAGCATGCTGTATAGGTGCAGCTCCACGATACGCAGGTAATAGAGAGGCATGAACATTAACACAATCAAGCTTAGGCGTATGCAACACCGCTTCAGGTAAAATGAGACCATATGCGGCAACTGCAAGGAAATCAGGCTGTAAGTCGGCTAAAATTCTTTGCTCGCTGATATCTTTGAGACTATGAGGTTGAAAAACGGGATACCCAAGTTCAAGTGCGCATTTTTTTACGGGTGGCATACATATCCTGTGACCACGGCCTGCAGGTCTATCAGGCTGCGTGTATACCCCAACAAGCTCTCCTCCATTCCAGCGTGCCAATCTCTTAAGACTAGCAACGCCAAAATCTGGAGTACCCATAAAAACTATACGGCATTTTTTCGCCTGAGCCATTTTTTCACCTTGCTGTCATACAGACTTCGTCTGAGACGGCTAATTTTATCAATAAAAAGGATGCCATCCAGATGATCATATTCATGTTGAACGATGATAGCCCCAAAACCCTCTAGGTCCTCGTCAATAACAGAACCATCGATATTCAAAGCATTCAAATGCACCATACTCTTACGCACAACATCAGCTCTATAGTTCATTGGAACGGAAAGACAACCCTCCTGCTCACTGACAACTTCTTCACCCAAAAAAGTCAAAACTGGATTAACCAAAACCCTTGGATGTTTTTTCTCTTCTTGAGCTGATTCGTCCATAACAAGCATACGAATATTTTTACCTACCTGCGGTGCAGCCAAACCTACACCAGGTGCAGCATACATTGTTTCAAGCATATTCGCAGCAAGCTCTCGAATCTCGTCTGTAATTACCCCAACTGACTGGCTCACCTGCTTCAGCCTTGGATCAGGATAGGTTACAATATCAAGAATCATACAGTACCCTGCTATCTCTAAGAATTAAGGCACACTTTTCCATCAGACGCCGCCTGATCACGAAGGCGTAATCCCAGCTCTCGTAGCTGTTTGGCTGATACTGTTGAAGGGGCTTCAGTCATAAGGCATGTTGCCTTCTGTGTCTTTGGAAATGCAATAACATCACGAATACTTGATGCGGAAGAAAGCAGCATTACAAGCCGGTCAAGACCAAAAGCCAAGCCTCCATGAGGCGGAGCACCTTGATCAAGAGCCTTTAGCAGAAAGCCAAATTGATGCTCAGCCTGTTCTTCTGAAAAACCAAGAGCTCTGAACATACGTCGCTGTACTTCACCTGAATGTATACGTATGGAACCGCCACCTACTTCACAGCCGTTTAGAACCATATCATAGGCTCGTGCACGAGCAGAGGAAGGATCACTGAGCATAAGATCAAGATGCCCGGGCGCTGGCGAAGTGAAAGGATGATGACAGGCTACATAGCGCTTTTCCTCATCGTCATATTCATAAAGAGGAAAATCAGTAACCCAGAGGAAATTAAAGGTATGTTCGGGTATAAGTTTAAGATGCTCTCCAAGATGCACACGCAGATTACCCAGAGCAGCATTAACAATAGCAGGTTCTCCTGCCTGGAAAAAGATAATATCACCAACATGGAGCTGCAACGCCTCGGCAATGGCAGCACGCTCATTATCTGAAAGAAATTTGGCAATAGGTGATTGCCATTCATCCTCTTTAATCTTTATCCACGCTAGTCCTTGCGCACCATAAATTTTGACAAAATCAGTAAATCCATCAATTTCCTTACGAGATAGGGATTCCCCTCCCGGAACTTTCATGGCTTTGACCATAGTTGCGCCAGCAAAAAGCTTGAAGCCAGAATTTCGAACAATTGAAGATATATCCTTGAGTTCAAGTCCAAACCGAGTATCGGGCTTATCCACACCGTAACGATTCATTGCCTCATCCCAGGTCATACGTGGGAAAGGAGTTGCCAAATCAGCATGCATTACATCTTGAAACACGCGAGAAATAAGCCCTTCGGCAATAGTCATTACCTGCTCTTCGTCGACAAAACTCATTTCAAGATCAACCTGCGTAAATTCAGGTTGACGATCAGCTCGCAAATCTTCATCCCTAAAACAGCGAACAATCTGGAAATAACGCTCCAGCCCTGCAACCATAAGCAGCTGCTTGAATAGCTGAGGTGACTGGGGCAGAGCATAAAATTCGCCAGTATTCAGACGGCTTGGAACAAGGAAATCCCGTGCGCCTTCAGGGGTTGATTTTGTAAGCACAGGCGTTTCAACTTCTATAAAACCCTGTTCGTCAAGAAAACGCCGGACTGTCTGTGCCACCTTATGACGTAATAGCAAATTAGCCTGCATACGTGGACGACGCAGGTCAAGATAACGCCAGGCAAGACGCAAATTTTCACCAGCATCAGTTCTATCTTCTATGGGAAAAGGCGGTGTTTTTGAAGTGTTGAGAAGACGCCACTCAAGAACGACAACCTCTACCTCACCAGTTGGCATATTGGTATTCACCATACCTTCTGGCCTTGGACGCACCCTACCTTTAACAGCAAGAACATATTCCGAACGCAAAATATGAGCGTTTTTATGTGCATCAGGAGCTATATCCGGGCTAAAGACAACCTGAGTAAGACCATCACGATCACGAAGATCAACAAATATTAGGCCACCATGATCACGTCTGTACTGTACCCAGCCCATAAGACATACCATCTGCCCATTGTCTCTAAGGGTCAATTGCCCACAGGAATGGGTACGACGCCAGTCTCCTAGCTCCACCACATATTTCTGGTGTTCTTTCTGTACGTCCTGTAGCTGCGCATCTTGCTCAAAATTAACTTCAGTCATTGCTGTGTATTTCCTTCAGAAGATATTGGAGCGCGTCTTTCTGGGGTACGCATTCCTGTTTTCCGCTAACAAGATTCTTGATAACGACATTGTGCTGAAGTGCTTCATCCGGGCCGAGAATTAAACAGTATTTGGCACCTGATTTCCCTGCTTGACGCATCAGGCCCTTAAATCCACTTTCGCTAAAGTTCATTTCTCCAGTCAGACCACCATCACGCAGCTTTTGCGTCAAAAGCCAACCCTGTTCACGGCTTGTCTGGTCCATTGCAATCAAATAAAAAAGGAGTTGGTGCTGGTGCACGTTAGAAAGAATAAGTGCGAGTCGTTCCATGCCGCAGGCAAAACCAACTCCAGGCACATCCGGTCCGCCCAACAATTTTATCAAGCCATCATAACGTCCACCGCCTGCTACAGCAGCTTGAGCCCCAATACTGTTACTCACAACCTCAAAAGTTGTACGACAATAATAATCAAGCCCACGAACAAGTCGATGATCCAACTCATAGTTTAAGCCACGTTCACGCAAAAGACGTAAAACGGTTTGAAAATGAGTACGGCACTCTGGACAGTTGTAATCCAGCAATTTCGGTGCCTGAGCTGTAATATCTCGACAGCCTTGCTGCTTACAGTCCAACACGCGTAGCGGATTGGTTTCCATACGTCTGACACAGTCTTCACAAAGCAAATCAGCAGTCTTGCCGCGTAAATACTCCTGCAAAGCCGACTTATAGCTTTGACGACATGTGGAGCAGCCAAGAGAATTGATATGAAGGATTACATCGTTAATTCCGAGCTTATCAAGAAAAAGCAAAAGCATGTTGATAAGCTCTGCGTCTGCTAAAGGACTTTGGCTACCTAAACACTCACAGTTTATCTGATGAAACTGACGCATCCGGCCTTTCTGCGGTCGTTCATGGCGAAACATCGGTCCAGTTGTAAATAAACGGCTCACAGATTCTCTGTTGGCTAAACCACTTTCAATATAAGCGCGCATAACACCAGCAGTAGCCTCTGGTCTCAATGTCAGAAGACGACCCTTGCGATCAGGGAACGTGTACATCTCTTTTTGAACAACATCAGTTTCCTCACCAATGGAGCGTTGAAAAAGATCCGTAAACTCCAAAAGTGGAGTGCGCAGCTCCACAAAACCGCATCTGGCAAATACCTCACGCGCAACATTTTCCATATGTGTAAAAATGTCACTCATTGGCGGGAATATATCCGCGAAACCCTTGATGCGTGTCGTAGTCATATTATCTCCAAAAAAAAATAGAATCCGATACTACCGTCCGGCACATGGGGTTTCAAGACGATACTTACCACCACTCTCATCACAAGGCACAGGATAGTTACCATCAAAACAAGCTAGACAGTAGGTGTCTGGTTTACGCACTGAAGCCAATAAGCCTTCAATGCTCAAATAGTGCAGTGAATCAACATCAAGTTTACAACGAATCGCATCAAGATCGTATCGAGCTGCAATAAGTTCACCACGTGAAGAGAAATCTATACCATAGTGACAGGGATACTTCACCGGTGGACTCGAAATACGAATATGAACCTCTCGTGCGCCAAGTTCTCGCAATTTTTTTACTCGGGTCATCATGGTGGTTCCTCGCACTATGCTATCATCAATAATACAGATGCGTTTGCCCTCAATTACTTCTTTTACAGGATTAATCTTCACACGTACGCCAAAACTGCGCATACTTTGCGATGGTTGAATAAAGGTGCGACCAACATAATGATTACGTATCATGGCATGTTCATAGGGCAAGCCTGAATATTGGGTAAAGCCGAGTGCCGGGTATATGCCTGAATCAGGAAAAGGCATGATAAAATCAACGTCTGGGGTGGATTCCTTTGCAAGATTCCAACCCATTTTCTTGCGACAAAGATAAACCTGTTCATCAAAAATACAGGAATCAGGACGGGCAAAATATACAAGCTCAAAAATACACTGGCGTGGTTGTTTGGGCAAAGGTTCCAGCAATGATTCGCTGCGTATATCACCATCCTGAACAATGAGAATTTCCCCAGGCTCTACACTGCGAACATATTGAGCTTCCAAAAGATCAAACGCACATGTTTCTGAAGCGAATACAGGAGTACCGTCCATGTATCCAAAGGAAAGCGGATGAAAACCGTAAGGATCCCTCACAGCTACCATGACACCATCAACCATTACCAAAAGACTGTACGCTCCACGTACACGCGCGCATGTTTCCTTGATGGCACCAGGCAAATTGTTATGACGCAGAGCCCGTACCAAAAGATGCATGAATACTTCTGTATCGTTACCTGTAGAAAAAATGGCACCCTCTTCTTCCAAATCTTCCCGTAACTGGCCAGCATTGACAAGATTTCCATTGTGCGCAAGGACGATATCACGCCCTTGAAAATGGACACAGAATGGTTGTGCATTACTACTTACTGAGCGGCCTGTGGTAGAATAACGAACATGCCCGATAGCCATGCGGCCGGGCAATGCCTGCAAATCGGCCTCAGAAAAAATATCGGGCACAAGACCCATGCGCTTGTGCTCATAAGCCTCATCACCATCCCATGTGACGATGCCCGCACTTTCCTGACCGCGATGCTGCTGTGCATAGAGACCAAAGTAGGTCAATCGTGCAGCCTCTTCGTGGTCGTATATGCCGAACACTCCGCAATCATGCTTTATCATACAACGCTCTTCATGATGTTGCAGCCAATGAGCAACAGATGCTTACTTGGTTTTCTTCCGTAACAGCGCAATGCGTTTTTCTACAACGGATACATTAGGATAATTCTTGAGTGCACGTTCAAAAAAAAGCAATGATTCTTTCTTCTTACCTTGCTGTTCAAGAGCATCGGCAAGCATATATTCTGTCATACCAAGAAGTGTTCCTTCTGGCTTGCTTTCAAGTATCTGACTGCACAGGTCTACGACATTCTTCCACTGTTCCCTTGCCATATACTGATCTGCAAGGTCAAACATACATACAATTTTATCATGAAACGGCAGCGGTATAGAAATACATTGCAGCAATGCGCGCTCCCCGGCATCAAACTGACGTAATCGCAATTCAATGGCAGCAAGACGGCGGTATCCTTCCATTCGCTGCTCATTATTAAGATTGGCTAGTTCCACATAGGACTTCCATGATTCAACCGCACGCCCGAAATGCTGCATCTTTTCGCTACATTCACCGATACGGTACAGGATAACTGCTTTTCTTGTTTCGTCATCGGCAAATTCAACCAGCATGGTTTCCAACACTTGCAATAAAGCCTTTTGGCTCAATCCGTTGGCATTCATAGCGGTCAGGAGATATTGCCAGGCTTCCCAACGAGTGTTTTCATCTTGTGAATCACGCAGGTAATGCTCAATCAATCGTTCTGCATGCATCCACTCTTGCCTTGTCAGCGCCGTACGTGCTGCAAAAAGTTCATCAGTTGCAGCAGTGTCTCCATTTCTACATGCACAAAGAAAACCTGCTCCTGACAACAAGACAAAGCAGAACACCCCTGCTCGTACAATGACAGGCAATACAGTCATGCCTCACTACTCCGCAAGATAACTGACCACCTTTTAGCGGATATCTTTGTTTTCCTGCCGGGTATTGTTGAAAGCTTACGATACATCCTCTATTTCAGCCGTTTCAGCAGTTGCGTCGCGTCCGGTCTGGCCTCCCTCGTCCACACGGTCAAAGCCAACCACATGGGCACCTTCATCCAGGCGCACCAGTGTCACTCCCATGGTTGCACGTCCCTTGCTTCGTATATCATCCACGCCAATACGAACAACCTTATTGGTTGAGGTCAACAAAATAAGACCATCGTTATCACGAACTGGCATGGCCCCTACCACAGGACCGGTTTTTGTTGTTACCTTGAAATTAATGATGCCTTTGCCACCGCGTGATTGAACCCTGTACAATTCAACATTTGTACGCTTGCCATAGCCGTTGGCAGATATGGACATTATCTCGGTAGATGTGTCAACATCCTTGATTATAACACCCGCAACAACACAGTCACTGCGACGCAGGGCAATGCCTTTGACACCGGTGGCAATGCGACCCATTGGGCGTACATCATTGCAGGAAAAACGAATGGCAAAACCATCTGCCGTGACAAGCACTATATGGCTGTTGTCGCGTATTGGCCGCACTACCACCAACTCGTCATCATCACGAAGACCAACGGCCATGAGGCCTGATTTTCTACAACGCGCATAAAGAGACGCTGAAGAACGCTTAACCATACCACGCTTTGTGACAAACAGGAAAAATTTGTCTTCGGAGAATTCACGTAAAGCTAGTACAGTTGTCACCCATTCTCCATCTTCCAACGGCAACAGATTATTAATGTGAATTCCCTTTGCGGTACGACTGCCTTCAGGTACCTGATGCACTTTAATCTGGTGCATTCGTCCCTTGTTGGTAAAGAGACAAAGGTATTGGTGATTTGTAGTTGTCAGAAATTCCTGTACATAATCGTCTTCTGAAGTATGCAGAGCCGCAATACCCTTTCCACCACGCCTTTGTTGCTGATAATTCTCAAGCCCTGTCCGTTTCATATAGCCACGCCGAGACAGGGTAATAACTACTTCATCATCCGGAATAAGGTCTTCAATGTTAATATCTGAAAAGGCATCATGCAGTACCTCAGAACGTCTCGGAGTGGCAAACGTATCACGCAGTTCCTTTATTTCGCGCTTAAGTTCCCCACGCAACACTTCAACATTATTCAGAATGGACTTATAGAATTCAATTTTTTGAAGAAGATCCCTGTATTCATTTATGAGTTCTTCGCGTTGTAGCCCTGTGAGTCGCTGTAAACGCATATCAAGAATTGCGCGAGCCTGTACTTCAGAAAATTCAAAACGGGCTATCAGGGATGTACGGGCTTCATCCGGGCTTGCAGATGCACGAATAAGACGCACCACCTCGTCAATATTGTCAATGGCAATGCGAAGACCTTCCAAAATATGGGCCCGGGCCTCAGCCTTTTCCAGATCATAACGGGTACGGCGTATTACAACTTCACGCCGATGATCCACAAAACACATCAAGGCAGTTTTAAGATTGAGCAGCTGGGGACGATTGTCTACCACAGCCAGCATATTGATACCGAAACTTGTTTCAAGAGGGGTAAACTTATACAGAGAATTGATAACAATATCCGGTATGGTACCGCGTTTGAGATCTATAACAACACGAATACCTCTGCGGTCTGATTCATCACGCAGATCGGATATTCCATCAATCTTGCGATCATTGATAAGTGCAGCAATTTTTTCCACCAATACTGATTTATTCAAACCAAAGGGTATTTCCTTGATTACAATGGCTTGAGAACCCTTTTTCCGCTCTTCCACTTCAAGCCGGCCGCGTACCTTTACCGTTCCGCGCCCGGTGTGGTAGGCATCATACAGCCCTTTGCCTGTGTAAATAACGCCTCTGGTCGGAAAATCCGGGCCCTTCACAAAATCCATGAGGTCATCAATACTGCATTGGGGATTGTCCAGCAGATGCTGTATGGCGTCACACAGTTCACCAAGGTTATGTGGCGGAATATTGGTTGCCATTCCCACGGCTATGCCTGAACTGCCATTAAGGAGAAGATTTGGCACCTTGGTTGGCATTACCGTAGGTTCCTGTAACGTATTGTCGTAATTTGGTCTGAAATCTACGGTATTTTTATCAAGATCTGTCAGAAATTCTTGAGCAAGGCGCGACATACGCACTTCGGTATAACGCATGGCCGCCGGTGCATCGCCATCAATGGAGCCAAAATTGCCCTGACCGTCCACCAACGGATCTCGCATAGAGAAATCCTGTGCCATACGCACTATGGCATCGTATACTGCAGAATCTCCATGCGGATGATATTTACCAATGACATCACCGACAATACGGGCAGACTTTTTGTGTGGCCGGTTCCAGTTATTGCCCAGTTCATACTGGGCAAACATAATGCGCCGATGTACTGGTTTCAAACCATCGCGTGCATCAGGTATGGCGCGGCCGATGATTACCGAAAGCGAGTATTCAAGGTACGACTGGCGCAGTTCTTTCTCAATGCTTACTTGCCTGATATCTGTTTCTGCCATATGTGCCTGCCGATTTAAATATCCAGTTCCTGCACAGTCAAAGCATTCCGCTCAATAAAATCACGGCGTGGTTCAACGCGATCTCCCATGAGTTCCTCAAAAGCATCAGAGGCCTCATTGGCATCCTCAACAGAAACCTGCAGGAGAACACGGTTTTCAGGATTCATTGTTGTTACCCAGAGTTGATCGGGATTCATTTCACCCAAGCCCTTGTACCGCTGGATATTGATACCTTTACGGGCTTCCTCAAGCACAAGATGCATAAGAATAAAAATATCTTCGGAGGGAACCTCACCTTCTTTGCGACGAAGGGTAAAGGTCAGTCCGCCGCATTCTTCACGAATATCGTTAAAGAGCTGCCAAGTGCGACGGTATAGACGTGATTGAAAAAATTCCATGCCGCGCCTGGTGTGATGCCCACCAGTACTTTCAAACAAAGCAAAAAGCCTGTCTTCATCTTCTTCACTGTGTTCACGCTCAAGATGTAATGCATACTTATGCTCTGCCAGCCATTCTATAAAATTGCTGTTTTTGTCTTCAAGAATATTCTGGTCCAGTAATGTACCATACGTTACGAGTGCCAAAAAGAGTTCTCGCGGCGTGCCTGCAAGTTCAGCTTCATTTACGCAATGTTGAACATTCTCTATACGCTCCATAAAAGCAATCAGCTTTGGCCCTGAATATTCTTTCCCATTAGCCGCAATAACTGTAATATCTTCACTGACACGTTTGAGCAGAAATGCATTAAGTTCCGGATCATCCTTTATAAACTTCTCCATACGCGAATTATGAACGCGATAGAGGGGGGGTTGAGCTATATATACAAATCCGCGTTCAACCATTTCCTGATACTGACGGAAGAAAAAAGTCAACAAAAGCGTTCTAATATGTGCTCCATCAACATCAGCATCCGTCATAATTATAATTTTGTGATAGCGTAGCTTGTTCAGATCTGTATCTTCATCGCCAATTCCGGCCCCCATGGCCGTTATTAGCGCTTTAACTTCTTTATTCGCCAGCATGCGGTCAAAACGCGTACGTTCTGTATTCAGTATTTTGCCACGTAACGGTAAAATAGCTTGAATACGTGGATTGCGCCCCTGCTTGGCTGAACCCCCTGCAGAATCACCCTCTACAATAAACAATTCGGATTCTGCAGGATCCTTGCTTTGGCAATCAGCCAGTTTTCCTGGTAACGCATTATCTGTTAAGGCACCCTTACGGCGTACCAGCTCTTTAGCGCGCCTTGCGGCATCCCTGGCGTGTGCTGCATCTACGGCCTTTTCAATAATTAACCGTATGTCTTTGGGATTTTCTGCAAAATAGACGTTAAGCCTGTCATATATTACACCAGCAACAATACCTGCCACTTCACTATTGCCAAGTTTTGTTTTTGTCTGCCCCTCAAACTGTGGCTGTGGCAATTTAACACTGATAACAGCCGTCAGGCCCTCACGAACATCATCGCCGGACAGAGTCAAATTTTTCAGCTTTTTAACAAGATCCTGCTGCCCTTTGATGTATCCGTTAATAGCTCGTGTAAGAGCTGTTCGAAAACCAACAAGATGCGTCCCACCCTCTTTAGTACGAATGTTGTTAGCAAAAGTAAGTATATTCTCTTTATATCCAGCATTGTACTGAAGAGCAAAATCAACAGTTACATTATCTATAACACCTTCATCATAAATAATGGTGTGTATACCTTGCTCACCGGAATTAAGATCAGCTACAAATTGACGTATTCCACCTTCAGCATGAAAGACATGGGTTTCACCAATGCGTTCGTCAATGCATTCAATAGTGAGCCCTTTGTTGAGATATGCCAGTTCCTCAAAACGTTTTTTTAATGTATCATAGGAAAATTCGAGTACTTCAAAAATTTGTTCATCAGGGCGAAAGCGTACTGTAGTACCATGATCTTCCACCCCCTCACCAATAACAACCAGATCATCCTGAGGCACACCACGCACATAATGCTGACGATAGCGTTTTCCATCACGTCGCACTGTTACTGTAAGGGCTTCGGAAAGAGCATTCACGCAGGAAACACCGACACCATGCAGTCCGCCGGAAACTTTGTAACTCGTATTATCAAATTTACCACCTGCATGCAGTTTGGTCATAACCACCTGCACTGCAGGAACACCTTCTTTTGGATGAATATCCACAGGTATACCACGACCATTATCCCGTACGGTGACACTGTTATCCCCATGCAAGATCACGGTAATACGCGAGCAGTAACCTGCCATGGCTTCGTCGATGGAATTGTCTACCACCTCATACACCAGATGGTGCAAACCACGTGTATCTGTGCTGCCAATATACATGGCAGGACGTTTACGTACCGCTGAAAGTCCTTCTAGAATAGTGATGGAAGCGGCATTATATCCGCCGTTATCGCTCTCAGGAAACATTAAACGTCTTCCTCACTATAATATGCGGTTTCAGAAATTTTCATGGGCATAATAATGACTGTATAATTGGCATCTTCCGCACCACGAATACCACAAGGCCCCTCTGACTCCGTAAGCATCATATCCACCTTTGCGGAAATAAAATGACCTAAAACATCCAGCAAATTACGTGTGGGAAAAGCAATGCGGCTTATGTCGCCGTTGTACTGTACTTCAATGCTCTCATCGGCAGAGCCTATCTCCTGCCCTTGAACGGAAAGACTTACTTCTGAAGAAGAAATATCCATATAGGTACAGCGGTCATTCTCAGTATTAAAAATAAGTATACGACTAAGAGCATCCATAAGTTCCTTACGGTTAAGCGTCATTGGATGCATATTTTCGGTTGCAAGCCTGCTCATAAATGTACTGTAATCAGGATAATCATATGCAGCACGAGGTAAACTGAGCGTTTCAGTTTTATTGATATTACGAAAATATAAACGTTTATCAGTGATATTCAATTCTATTTCATCTGGACAAAGCCATTTTTTTATATCCTGCAAATATTTTTTCTGAATGAGAATACCATTTTTGGGAAGTCGTGAAGCCAATTCATCATGCGTAAAGGAAAACAAAGCAAAAATATAACCATTGAGTCCACACACATCGATATTACCATTTTGCTGAGGCTTCATGTACAGGCAAGCAATGGCGTCCATGGTATCGTCATCACTTATGCAAAAGATTATTTTATCCAAAATATCCTGTAAAAAATCACCTGACCACGTTACAGCATTGTCAGTTGGAAAATCAGAAAAATTCTGAAACCATTCTTCACCACTTACGGGTAGTTTGTATGTACGACGCCCTTGTTTAAGTAACAAGTTTCCAGAAGTGGTATCTGCAGTAATATGCAAAAGGCCGGATGGTAATTGACGTACAAGGTCTACGAATGCTCTTCCTTGCACTCCAACAAGACCAGGTTCTTCAACCTCTGCTTCATATTTTCCCGTAAACTCAATGTTTGCATCTGTGGTCATAACCGATATGTGCCCTTCTTCAGCCTTAAGCCAGATGGAACGCAAATATTGAGCCCCTGCCTTGGCTGGCATGATTGAAACGGCTTTAAGCAGTCCGTCAATGATGTGCTCTTTATTGATAGTAAGTTTCATAAGAATTCCTTGTTGTTATTATTAAAGGCTGTAACTTTGTCATAAAGTGAAATAACAATTTGATATAACAATAAAAATTAAAATTTGTATGGTGTACTGCAAAGTACTTTTATGACAGTTTTTGCTTCCCATGTCCTGCCATTGGGAAGTGTTAGTCATTTTGTTCCAAGATTGCCAAAAAATTTTTTACACTTTTGTCTGTAAGTAATAATTTTCTAATTTTTTTAACAGCATGGATAACCGTGCTATGGTCCTTTCCACCAAAAGCCTTGCCGAGTTCAGGGTAGGATAGTCCAAGTTTCTGGCGGCAAATATACATGGCAAGCTGTCGTGCCCGCACGAGGTCGGGACTGCGCTTATTACCCAGCACGTCTTCAGGGCGAAGATGCATTGAACGTGATACATTCCCAATAATTTCCATACACCCTGGCGTGGTTTCAGTCACACTTGTGCGCATGATGTTTTCGAGATCAGTATGGGAGAGCTTGGAACCGGTAAAGGAATAAAAAGCTATCACCTTGCGTACCAATCCCTGTAAAAGGCGGAATTGCGGACAATGCTGGGCAATGAGCAGTAGTTGGTCATGGTCCAGATGTAGGTTTTCTTTGTTGATAGACTGTAGGTAGCGCATACGGATTTCTAAATCCGGTTCCATGAGTTCAACTACAAGACCACTTTCGAGCCGTGAAAGCAGCCGTTCATCCAACGATTTACATGAATGTGCAGAACCAAGGCATGTTAATGCTATCTGGTGCTTTCCATCACGAGGACAAGTATCAATACATGCAGCAAGTTTTTTCTGCCATGTGATGTTTTCTGTGAGATATTGAATATCATCTAAAAGAAGAGCGTCATATTTTTGCCAAAAAATGTCCGGATTAGAGGCCCACAGGGGATTTTCTCCACTTGAGCGGGAGGCTTCAGTATATATGATATGGCAATGCCTTTCGTGAAATGCGACAGCCATGGATTGCAAAAGATGGCTTTTTCCTGTACCACTTTTTCCACATAGTAAAAATGGAATATAATTGCTAGTACATTCTTCTCCAGCTATTTCCTTTGCAATAGCTAATGGAAATGCATTTTTATTATTAGCAATGAATGTTGAAAAATGATTTTTACTAGAAATATTTTTTTGTTGTTTTATAACTAAATTTCTATTTGTAATAGTATTTTCTATTACATCATTCTTGGATTGCTCTTCTATTTTTATTGTTTGATTATCATTATGATGATAATTTTGAATTGATTTTTCATAAATAATTTGTGGTACATTTTTTTTATTAAAATAAATTGAAATAATTTCTTCAAAAATATCCTTTTTTTGAATATAAAACCAATCTGCATAGTACATATGTGGGAATTGCACATATACAGTAGTTTTATCCTGACGAATTGTTAGGCAGTCTAGCCAGGTATCATCAGTTCCCTTTTGTGACAGAATTGCTTGTAATTTTTTTTTGAGCATAGATAAGCTGTTTGCGCGTAAACATCGCAGAACTGAAGAAATAGCTGATTGTTTGTTCCACACTGCCAGGCTTTCTGCTTGAATGAAGAAAAATATCATAGTCGAAAAATGCCGTCAAAACAAGTGGCCGATCTGCCTGAAAATCGGCTATCTATGCGCTATGTCCGGTGTTTTTCATCTGGGTGCTGTGACCTGCCTCTGGACATAGTTGTTTATGCCAGCTATACGAATGCAATGAGAAGTTTTTTGCTTTTTGTTTTAGTTGTTTTTTTATCAGCTGCTTCTCTGTTTGCCCATGACAATGCCTTATTAAGTAATACGGATACGGGGCAGGCATCGAATACGCAGGAAGGTAAAGCTGATTCTGAAACAGCACAAACTGAACAACAATCAAGCGAAGATACAGTTGGCAACGGCGATAATGCCGCAACGGCGTCAGTATCAGAGCAGGAAGAGAAGGCTCCGGACAGCAATGTCAAAACAGGTGAGGAACTGGTCACAGGCACTATAGGAAAGGGAGACACCATTACCAAGATATTAGGTGACGCTGGTAGTGAAGACGTGCAGAAATATGTGTCTGCTGCACGACGCGTTTTTTCCATGCGTGCCTTTCGTGAGGGACAGCCGTACATAGTAATTACAGATGCTGCCACTGGTCGTGTAAAGCGTTTTGAATACGAGATAGACAGTCATCGGCGACTTATTGTTGAAGGATTAGAGACAGCCAATGCCCGTGTAGAAGCTATTGAATATACGGTTTTGTTGAGTTGCGTTAGTGCCGTTATTGATGACAATCTGTTTCAAGCTGTGGCAGATGTTAGTGAAAGTCCGCAACTTGCGATAAAGCTTGCTGATTTATTCGGTTCTGAAATAAATTTTGTTCGGGATTTGCAGCAAGGTGACGCATTTTCTGTTCTTGTAGAAAAGCGTTACCGCAATGGTGAATATAAGGGCTATGGTCGCATATTGGCAGCTCGATTCATAAATAAGGGTAAGAAATATGAAGCGTTTCTGTTTCGCGACGGCAATGGCCCTACCCATTATTACAACCGCAAGGGTGAAAACCTGCATAAAAGCTTTCTGCAGACGCCGCTAGCAGTAACCCGCATTACATCGCGTTTTTCAAAAAATCGCATGCATCCCATACTTGGATACAGCAGGCCCCATGAGGGGGTGGATTATGGTGCGCCCACTGGCACTCCCGTGAAAGCGGTAGGTGAAGGTGTTATATCGTATCACGGATGGTCCGGGGGATATGGTAACCAGGTCATTGTAAAACACAGTGGCGGGCTTGAATCCATGTATTCCCATCTTTCAGGATTTGCCCGTGGCCTTAGGAACGGTCAGCCTGTGCGACAGGGACAGGTTATTGGTTTTGTCGGAAGCACCGGACTTGCAACCGGCCCGCATCTCGATTTTCGTCTGCGGCAGGGTGGCAAATTCATCAATCCTTCCACAGCCATAAATCCACGCGGTGCACCGGTAAGCAGAAAAAATATTGCTGCATTTACTCGGACCATGGAAGCTGAAGAAGCTTTATTGAAGGGTGAAAAGCCTTTTTCTGAATATGAGGTGGACAGTATTGTGCCCGAGCGGCCTCTTCTTCCCATGCAGGGACAAGTGCAACAGGCTGAAAAAAAACGCCATGCCACAGAGAAAGAGCGCAAAGTAAGGAAGAAAAAACGGCGCAGAGTAAAAAAATAGGGGAGGGCTTCTTATAAGCACCTCCCCTTATCATTTTCAACAAGGCGTTAATTGCCCTCGTTTTCCTCTTGAGCCTGTTTCAACAGATCACCAAGATTCTGTCCCGCTTCCTGCGGGCCTGAGTGGAATTCCTTGGGTTTGCGGCGTTCTTCTTCGTCCTTAATCTGTTTGATGGAAAGGCCAAGACGCCGTTCTTCAGCACTTACATGGATGACTTTGGCCTGAATTTCCTGACCTTCCTTGTAAATCTCAGCAGGTGTCTTGACCTTCTTGCTGGAAAGTTCAGAAACATGCACCAGACCTTCAATGCCTTCCTCCACTTCAACAAACAGGCCAAAGTCTGTTATGTTGGTTACTATGCCTTTGACGGTGCAACCTACGGGGTAGGTTGTGGGCACATGACCCCACGGGTCATCGACCAGCTGCTTGACGCCAAGGGTAAATTTTTCGTTTTCCTGGTCAACTGTGAGCACCTTGGCCTGCACGGTATCGCCCACCTTATACAGTTCGTTGGGGTGGCGGATTTTCTTGGTCCAGGAAATGTCAGAAACGTGAATAAGCCCGTCAATGCCATCCTCAATACCAATGAACATGCCAAATTCTGTAATATTTTTGATGACGCCTTCAAGAATGGTGCCTTCAGGATATTTTTCGGCCACCAGTTCCCAGGGATTGGGGCGTACCTGTTTCATTCCCAGACTGATGCGTTTTTTCTCACCATCAACGCCCAGAATGATCACTTCCACCTCATCTCCTGTATGCACCATTTGAGAGGGGTGGCGGAGCTTACGAGTCCATGACATTTCAGATATATGCACCAGGCCTTCCACTCCCGCCTCCAGCTCAACAAATGCGCCGTAATCCACCAGGTTGGTGACTTTTCCGGTACATTTGGTGCCTTCAGGGAAGCGGGCAGAGATGTCCTGCCACGGATCGGGCACAAGCTGCTTGAGGCCGAGAGATACTTTGTTGTTATCGCGATCAAAGGAAAGTACCTTGAGGGTCAATTCCTGACCGATCTGGATCATTTCCTTGGGATGACGAATGCGCTTCCAGCTCATGTCAGTAATGTGCAGTAGGCCATCCAGACCACCGAGATCGACAAAAACACCATATTCGGTTATATTTTTTGCCTTGCCGGTGACAACCTGGCCTTCCTCAAGGGTACGCAGTAAATCCTGCCGTTTGGAGTCGCGCTCTTCTTCCAGCAGCACGCGGCGGGATACAATGACATTGCTCCGACGGCGGTTGATTTTAAGCACGCGGAATTCAAATTCTTGGTTGACAAGAGCGTCCATGTCGGGCACGGGCCGCAGATCCACATGGGAGCCGGGCAAAAAGGCCTCCACCCCGTTAATGTCCACAGTATAGCCGCCTTTGATGCGACGCATAATGTGACCTTTGACAACCCTGCTGTTTTCCTGCACGTCTTCAAGCTGGTCAAAGACCTGCATGCGCTTGGCTTTTTCAAACGAAAGGGTGATGGTGCCGTCACTCTCGTTCTTGCGAACAACAAAGACGTCCACCTTGTCGCCTACCTTGACACTGATATTGCCGGCGGCATCCCTGAACTCGGCCGTGGGAATCTGTCCCTCGGATTTGAAGTTCACGTCCACAAGCACGTTGTCGTCATCCACGCGGACGATTTCGCCCTTTGTGATGGAGCCTTCTTCAAGGTCGCCAAAGTCGGGATTAAGATAGTTTTCAAGAGCACTCTCGAAATTCATTTCGGAATCGTGCCCGGTTTCCAAACCTGCCATATGTCCAGCCTCCAAACATAATTTCCCCGATAGGAGAGAGCGCATACGTAGCAGCATTCGTAAAAAAGAACAAGTAAAAATGCGTTCAAATCGGCCATTGAAGCGGAAAAATCGTCCTTCCGGCAAGTTGCTTGACATTTTTTTTGCGAGGATGTTTGCTGCCTTCTGACAAGGCGGGGAACTCCGTGAAATTCGGAGACAGTCGCGCTGCGGTATGAAGGGACGAGGTTTCAGCGTTTCTGCCCATGGTCAGTTGGCCTGTGGCGGTACGGCAAAGCCAGTCGTGAATACGGCGAAGGCGAAACCAAGGCGGGGAATATGCACCCACATCCTTCAAGTCCGAATATCCGTCGGTCAATCACATCAACCTGGTCAACGCGTTATTGAGGAGGTTGCCATGCTGCGCACTTCGCGTTCTTTGCCCGTTCTTTTGCTGACGCTGATGCTTCTTGCATTGGGTGCCTGCGCCCACAAACAGGTTGCCACTGACAAGCCTGCCGGTGAAGGTGTATTGCTGGTGGCCTTTGGTACCAGTGTGCCCGAAGCCATGGAATCCATGCACGCGGTTGATGCTGCCTTTAAGGCGGCTTTTCCCAATGAGCCTGTGGTTTGGGCCTATACTTCCCAGATCATACGCAAGAAAATAGCCGAACAGGGCCGGCCCGTAGGTGGCATCAGTGAAGGGCTGGCCAAGCTGGCAGCACAAGGGGTGCGTGTGGTGCGTGTGCAGTCCCTGCACGTCATGGCAGGCCAGGAATTCTCGGCGCTTGAGCGGGCTGTTCTTCTTGATGTGAAAAAACATCCCGGTCGTTTTGAAGCCGTTTTCCTTGGGCGCCCCTTGCTGGAATCACGGGAGGATGCAAATGCCCTGGCGCAGGCCGTACTGGCAGACGTGCGCCCCATGCGTGCCAAGGGTGAGGCTCTGGTGCTCATGGGGCATGGGCAGGAGCAAGGCCGCGCCGGCTTAACTCTTGAAGGTGCGAGAGCCGTATTTCGCGATACTGACCGCAATGTTTTTATGGCTACAGTGGAAGGCGCACGTGGATTTGAAGAACTTCTGGCAGAACTCAAGACATCCAAGGTGAAAAAGGTCATTTTAGAGCCTCTGATGCTTGTGGCGGGCGACCATGCCCGCAATGACCTGGCTGGTGAGGAGGAGGATTCCTGGGCTTCGCGACTGGCCAGGGCAGGCATAACGACAAGGGCCAATCTCAAGGGTTTGGGGCAGATTGCCGGTGCGCGCGATATTCTCATACGCCATGCTAAAGAGAGTACCGACGATTTGACCCGGGAACCGCGTAAGCAGTAACTGTCACCGGGTTCATTCCCTTTTCTATCCATGAACGGAATATTATACGGCGTGGGTGTAGGCCCTGGCGCACCCGATCTTATGACCTTGCGTGCTGTGGAAGTGCTGCAGAAGGTGGACGTTATACTGGCGGCAGCTTCGCCACGGAATGAACATTCTGCTGCTTTGGCCATAGCGCGACCGCATTTGCGGCCACAAGCGCGCGTGGAGCGTCTGGATTTTCCCATGACGCGTGATGCGCATGCTAGGCAGGTAGCGTGGTCTGCGGCAGCGCAGACCACGCGCTCTATTTTGGAAAGTGGCCATAGCGCGGCCTTTCTGACTGTTGGCGATCCCCTCATTTACAGCACATTTGGCTATCTCATGCGCACACTGCAAGCAATGGCACCCCATATTGAGATAGAGATAGTGCCGGGCATTACTTCGTACCAGGCGGCTGCGGCGCGTGCACGCGCTGTACTGTGTGAAGACAGTGAAAGCCTGCTTGTGCTGCCAGGTATCAACAGTCGTGAACAGCTCGAGATAGCCCTGCAGCATACGGAGAGCGCGGTTATTCTTAAGGCATACCGCAATCTGCCGGCCATTGCCGCGGCAATGGCCGGCAGTGGACGCCTAGAGGGTTGTATTTTTGCAAGCCTTGTGGAACGCCCTGGTGAGGTCATACGTGTGGGCATTCCCGATGATGAAGCCACGCCTGCCTATATGAGTCTCATACTCAGTCGCAATGGGCGCAATACGTAATGCGTACTATCTTTTGTCCACCACGCGTTTTGACTTGCTGAACGTGCGTGGCAGGCTGGCATAGTCTGCCACTTTTACTTCAATGCGTGCCAGAATGGCCTTGCGCAGGCGCTCTTCCAGTGCTGCGGCCAGAGCAGCGTCATTACCGGCGCTTTCCTCCTGCCCACGCTCCACAGTAAGAGTCATGTGGTCCAGGGCGTGATCGTCACGGGTCAGTTCCACCTGGTACTCGCCGGCCAGTTCCGCAAACTGACCGATAACATCCATGAGCTGCCCTGGGTAGATGTTGACGCCGCGGTAGATAATCATGTCGTCTGAACGACCAAGAATGCGATCATGCCTTGGCATGTTGAGCCCGCAACTGCAATGCCCAGGCAAAAGGCGCGACAGGTCGTGAGTGCGGTAGCGCAGGAGAGGCACAGCTTCCTTGCATAAGCTTGTGACCACCATTTCACCCACTTCGCCTTCAGGTACTGGCTGCAGGGTTTCCGGGTCAAGTATTTCGATGATGAACAGATCCGCCCAGTAGTGCAGGCCATTGTGCTCGTCGCAGTCGATGGCCGTGCCGGGGCCGTACATTTCCGTCATACCGCCAATATCATAACAGCCCTCAAGCCCAAGCTTGCTTTCAATAGCGATGCGCATTTTTTCGCTACGTGTTTCTGAACCGCAAACCATGCGCTTCAGCTTGATTTTGTTGCGCAGGCCGGCACGTTCAACTTCTTCAGAAAGCAGCAGTGCCATGGATGCCGTGGCCGTGAAGCCCGTGGCCCCCAAATCCTGCAGTAGTTGCAGGTGCATTTCCAGATTGCCTGGACCCACAGGCACAGTGAGCATACCCAGACGCTCGCTTCCCGCCTGAAATCCCGCGCCAGCGGTCCACAAGCCATAGCCAACGGCCAACTGCATGCGGTCTTCAGGCGTGAAACCTGCCAGCTCGTAACAGCGGGCGATTTGCAGGCTGAAGGTATCCAGGTCACGTTTTGTGTACGCCAGTATCTTGCGTTTGCCTGTAGTGCCGCTGGATGCGTGGATGCGCACGACCTCGCTGGGTGACACGCAGAGCAGAGGCAGGGGATAGCCTTCCCGCAGATCGTCCGCATCCACCGTGGGCAGACGGCGTAAATCCTCAATGGTCGTGATGTCTTCTGGCTGTGCGCCGCAGGCCTGCATTTTTGCACGGTACTGGGGCGCATTCCAGGCCTGGCACACCGTATAGCGCAGGCCTTCCATTTGCTTTTTGTGGATTTCGTCATCTGTAAGCTGCGGGATGAAACGGTAGGGCATGTGGCACTCCTTTATCAGGTTTTGCGCTACATACGACGGGCAGTTGTACGTCTGTGTGCGGCACCGACATGGTGTGTCCTCTGCTTATGCGATGCACAGCATTGAGTCAATAATATACGGATGATATATCGTCGCCCATGTCAGGGTCGCAGAAGATCCGGGTGGTATTCGCCCATGGATACGTAGAGGGCCGCCAGAGCCGTGAGGTAATCTGCACGGGCGGCGGTCAGTTCCGCCTCTGCCACGGCGAGATTCGCAGAGGCGTCCAGAACGTCAAAGTTGGTGCCTACCTGCTCTTTGTAGCGGCCCTGAGCTACCCTGAATGCCTCTGTAGACTGCTCCACGCTTTTTTCAGAGACGGCAATGCGTTCTGCCGCTTCGCGCACGGCCAGTAATTTGGATTTGACGTCGTAGCCCACGTTGAGTTTCAGTTCTTCCTCTGCATAGCGCATCTTGGTTACGAGGGCACCGGCCTGCTTGTCCGCATAGTACGTGGTTCCCCACTGAAAGACCTCCCAGGTGGCGCGGGCCCCTACTTCCCATGTTTGGGTGCGTGAGCCGAATTCTCCCTCTGCCTGAAGGTCCGGCCTGTTGCCTGTCTGGGTCATGTTCCAGTACGCCTCAATCTGCGGGTAGTATCCTGCCTGCACTTCCTTTTGGGATTTGCGTGATATATCCACAGACAGCGCCGCCATGTATATATCGGGCCGTTGCCGGTAGGCTGTCGCCAGGCATTGCTCCAGTGAGCGGTCAAAAGGCACTTTTGTGAGCTTGCCGGTGTAGCGTATCTTGCTATGGGCTGGCAGGCCCATGAGGGTATTGAGCCGCGCAAGGCTTGTATCCCTGCTGTTTTCCATCTGGATGAGTGTATTTTCCGCTTTATGCACATCCACTTCGGCCTGCAGCACATCCAGCCGGGGGCGCAGGCCAACCTTGTAAAAGGCTGTGGTGATGCGCAGCTGGTCCTGCAAGCGCTGCAGTGCTTCCCGCCGGCTGCGCGCATGCTCTTCATAACGCAGATAATTGAGAAATTCTGTCTGCACGCTTTCGGTCATTTCCAGTTCGGCCTTGCGCACGGCCGCCTTGTCATTTTCAGCCTGGAGTGCGGTGCGCTGATAGGCGGCCAGCAGGCGGAAGCCCTGAAACACGGGCTGCGAAACCTCCACTGCCCAGGAATAGGTGCCGCGTTCCGGCGTACGTGAAGCGGAAGAATCCGGGTCAGTGTCGCGTTGTTGCTTGATGACAGAATACGACATGCCCAGACGCGGACCAAAGGCGCCACGCTGAGATTTGCGTGCTGCTTCGGAAGCCTGCTGTTGCGCTTCTTGCGCACCGAGGCCGGGATTGTTGCGCAGGGCGCGTTCCACGGCTTCGGCCATGGACACTGGCCCTGTAGGTGGAGGAAGGGGTTTCGTGGCAAGTGTGCGGCCCGTGCGCAGTGGGGATGC